>CAMEGQ010000019.1 GCA_945916235.1 uncultured Porphyromonadaceae bacterium
GTAGGTAACCGCCCCCTTCCAAGCCCCGAGAAGCCCACGCTTCCCGGGGCTTTTTGTGCATATTATGATTCTGATCTGAACGGTATGAGGATGTAAAGCGTTATCTATTTGATAACATTTTTAAACATTTTCTATTAGACTGCTAAAATGATGAATAAATTTGCTATAGCCCTTTGCAGCATGGCATGGGGAGCTGTGATGTTAACATCGTGTAATCCTAAAGAGCGTCTGGCTGAAGAGGTGCAGGGTTGCTGGACCGGAAATCCTGAAACGCTTCAGGATACTGGCGCCATGACGGCTTCACTGGTTCGAGTTTTCCAGTTCACAAAGGGCACAACGCCTACGGAGGGAACTGTGACTATGACAGCTGTCATTACAGTGGAAAACACCATGCAGTCGAATGACTCGATTATTACTCCGCTGCAGATTTCGGCCTCTGGAACTGCTACAATAACAGGCGTCTATCAGGCCAAAGACGATGATGAACTGATTGTAAGGCTCGACAATACGTCACTCAGTGTCTCGGTAGATCCCGATGGCGTACAGCTCAATTATGATGTCCTTACCGGCGACTCAGCACCTATGGCCGACCGCTTGAAACCCGGCGCAGCCGTGCTTGCCACCCAGCAGATCAACCGCGCCGCCCAGCATCTGTTCTCGAACTTCACGGAAATTGAAGATATCCATATCAATGGCGACGTGATGCATTGCGAGGTGAAGGATGTCGACCTGGTAATGACGCGCTCGCCGCAAGCTACAGACTGATCCTATTCCATCCGGATTTAGACCTCTCGTAGCTATAGACTTCGCCGGTGCCTTTCCTTCTGTGTAGATTCTATGTTGAACCCTCTATCTCAACATAAGTGTTTTGCCGCTCTGCCCCTAGGGGTGGGGCGGTCTGTTTTCCAAGCACTCGGTAAATTTTAGAGCCAATTTTAGGCTCGGAAATCTACAATTTTGCCCTGACGCGGCTTTGGTTGCTAAAAATTTTGTAACTTTGTGAAACCTATGGCTTCAGCCGATGTAAATGTGTAATACGCAACAAAACAATCAAAAACATATTCGTAATATGGCAACCAAACCGTTTCATTATCAGGAGATGTTCCCCCTCGGCCCTGACACTACCGAGTATTACCATCTCACTTCCGACTATGTATCGACCCAGAATTGGGGCGGCCATGAGTTTCTCGTTGTTGACCCTGAGGCGCTGACAGTGCTGGCCCGTCAGGCTACTCACGACAACGCTTTCCTGCTCCGCCGCGAGCACAACGAGATGGTGGCAAAAATTCTCCATGATCCCGAAGCTTCAGCCAACGACAAGTTTGTAGCCCTCACCATGCTCCGCAATGCTGAAATAGCTGCCAAGGGTGTGCTCCCCATCTGCCAGGATACCGGTACGGCTATCATCCACGGCGAGAAGGGTCAGCTGGTCTATACAGGTTGCGACGACGCTGAGAAACTGTCAAAAGGTGTCTACGACACATATACCACCGACAATCTGCGTTATTCGCAGAATGCACCTCTGACCATGTATGAGGAGGTTAACACCGGATGCAACCTTCCCGCTCAGATCGACATCCACGCCGGCGAGGGCAACAGCGACGAGTATCACTTCGTATTCGTGGCAAAGGGTGGCGGTTCGGCCAACAAGACTTATCTTTATCAGGAGACCAAAGCCATCATCAACCCCAAGACTCTGGTGCCCTTCCTGGTTGAGAAGATGAAATCGCTCGGTACGGCAGCCTGCCCTCCTTACCATATCGCATTCGTGATCGGCGGCACATCGGCCGAGAAGAATCTAGAGACCGTAAAGAAGGCTTCCATCAAATATTACGACTCACTGCCCACCACCGGCAACGAATACGGACGCGCATTCCGCGACGTAGAGCTTGAGAAAGAACTCAAGAAGGCTTCGGAGCAGATCGGCCTCGGCGCTCAGTTCGGCGGTAAATATCTGGCTCACGACATCCGTGTGATCCGTCTGCCGCGCCACGGAGCTTCGTGCCCCATCGGTATGGGCGTGAGCTGCTCGGCCGACCGTAATGTCAAGGCCAAGATCAACAAGCAGGGTCTCTGGATTGAGAAACTTGACACCAACCCCGGCGAACTTATCCCCGCAGAGCTTCGCGAAGCAGGCGAAGGCGACGCTGTGAAGATAGACCTCAACCGCCCCATGGCTGAAGTGCTTGCCGAGCTCGACAAATTCCCTGTAGCTACCCGCCTGAGCCTGAACGGTACCATCATTGTGGGCCGTGACATCGCTCACGCTAAGATCAAAGAGCGTCTCGACGCCGGCGAACCGATGCCCCAGTATCTCAAAGATCACCCCATCTACTATGCCGGTCCCGCTAAGAAACCGGCCGACCTCCCCTCGGGTTCGTTCGGCCCGACCACGGCAGGGCGTATGGACCCCTACGTTGACCAGTTCCAGAAAGCCGGCGGCTCGATGATTATGATAGCCAAGGGTAACCGCAGCCAGCAGGTGACCGATGCATGCAAGGCCAACGGCGGCTTCTATCTCGGTTCGATCGGCGGTCCGGCAGCTATTCTGGCTCTCGAATCCATCAAGAATGTCGAACTGCTCGAATATCCCGAGCTCGGCATGGAGGCTATCTGGAAAATCGAGGTAGAGAACTTCCCCGCCTTCATCCTTGTTGATAATAAAGGGAACGACTTCTTCAAGCAGCTCCCCTCGCAGTGCGCTGCCTGCAATCTCGCAAAATAAGCAGGCTGACGCATGCCGATAATTTAAAATCCAAGTACAACAATTCATAACAATATGGCACATAAAGCTTTATTAATGATTCTCGACGGCTGGGGCATCGGCGACCGCTCCAAGAGCGACGCCATCTATACGGCCCATCCCGAATTCTGGAATCATCTGATTGAAACATATCCTCACTCCGAACTGCAGACCTCGGGCGAAAACGTCGGTCTGCCCGACGGCCAGATGGGTAACTCCGAAGTGGGTCACCTCAACATCGGAGCCGGCCGCGTGGTCTATCAGGACCTCGTGAAGATTAACAAGGCCATAGCCGACGGCTCAATTCTGGACAATCCCCAGATCAAGGATGCTTTCTCCTATGCCAAAAACAATGGCAAGGCCATCCACTTCATGGGGCTGACCTCCACCGGCGGCGTTCACTCGTCGCTTGAGCATATCTTCGCTCTCTGCGATATCGCCAAGAAGTATGAGCTTGACAAGGTGTACCTCCACTGCTTCATGGATGGCCGCGATACCGACCCCCGTTCGGGTAAAGGCTTCATCGAGCAGCTGACGGAGCATTGCGACAAGACCACCGGCAAAATCGCCTCTGTCATTGGACGTTACTACGCCATGGACCGCGACAAACGCTGGGACCGTGTGAAAGTGGCTTACGATCTGCTCGTTAATGGCGAAGGCAAACAGGCTACCGACATGGTCGAGGCTATGCAGCAGAGCTACGACGAGGGTGTTACCGACGAATTCGTCAAACCCATCAACAACGCTACCGTCGACGGTACGATCAAGCCCGGCGATGCCGTAATCTTCTTCAATTACCGCAACGACCGCGCAAAAGAGCTGACAATTGTTCTTACCCAGCATGATATGCCGGAAGAGGGGATGAAGACAATCCCCGGCCTGCAGTATTACTGCATGACCCCTTACGACGCTTCATTTACCGGTGTACATATCCTTTTCCCCAAGGAGAATGTAGACAATACTCTGGCCGAATACCTCTCGAATCAGGGGAAGACCCAGCTCCACATCGCCGAGACCGAAAAATATGCCCATGTGACATTCTTCTTCAACGGTGGCCGCGAGGCAGCTTTCCCCAAAGAAGACCGTATTCTGGTGCCTTCGCCCAAGGTAGCCACTTATGACCTCAAGCCCGAAATGAGCGCTTACGAGGTGGCCGACAAGCTCACTGAGGCTATCCGCAGCGAGAAGTACGACTTCATCGTGGTCAATTTCGCCAACGGCGACATGGTGGGTCATACCGGAGTCTATGACGCTATCGAAAAGGCAGTCAAGGCTGTGGACAAATGCGTGAAGGAAGTGGTAACTGCCGCTCTTGCAGCTGATTACGAAACCATTATCATAGCCGACCATGGCAATGCCGACCATGCAATCAATGCTGACGGCACTCCTAACACGGCTCACTCGCTCAACCCCGTGCCCTGCGTCTACGTATCGAAGGAGAAGGGCGCCACGGTAGCAAATGGCCGTCTGGCCGACGTCGCTCCTACCATCCTCCATATCATGGGGCTTCCCCAGCCTAAGGAGATGACAGGCAATGACTTGGTAAAACCCTGATCGTTAGCCTAAAACAATAAATTGGCGGCTTCTCTGAATCTGGAGGAGCCGCCAATTTGGCGTTTATAAGCTGTAGATTTACGCTTTTCTGAAAGCAGAATGGAGCGGACTGGTCAGGTATATGCAAGAATGACTGACGCAGACCGGAGCCAGGTTTTGTCAGCCCTGCTGAATCATAGCCAGAAACTGATTCTCGTCGATGATGGGTATGCCGAGTGAGGCCGCTTTCTCGCGTTTGGCCGGACCCATATTGTCGCCGGCCAGCACATAGTCGGTCTTTTTCGAGATGGAGCCTACGTTTTTGCCTCCGTTTTTCTCAATCAGGGCTTTATATTCGTCGCGGCTGTGGAGCGCGAATACTCCGGAGATTACGAACGATTTGCCACCGAGCAGATCGGTCGAATCCTCATCGTTCTGCTCCGGCATCGACATCTGCAGGCCGGCGGCGCGCAGACGTGCCACTACCTCGCGATTAATCGGATTGGCGAAATACTCGATGATGCTGTCGGCAATGCGCGGCCCTATGTCGGGGGTCGAAGCCAGCTCTACGGCCGATGCACTCATCAGCCGGTCGATATCCGGGAATGCCTTGGCAACCTTCTTCGCCACGGTGTCGCCCACGAAGGGGATGGACAGGGCGTAGATTACACGGTCGTACGGCACCTTCTTGGAGTCTTCGAGACTTTCGAGCACCTTCTGGGCTGTTTTCGGTCCGAATCCGCCGATACGCTGAAGCTGGTCGGAAGTAAGGTCGTACAGGTCAGCTATATTGCGGACGAGTCCGAGGTCGTACAACTGCTGAGCCGACTCTTCGCCGATGCCGTCGATGTTCATCATCTTACGGCCGACGAAATGCTCCACTCGTCCTGCGATCTGGGGCGGACAGCCGAATTTGTTGGGACATTGCCATGAGGCTTCGCCTTCGATACGTATCAGCGGAGTGCCACAGGCCGGGCAATGGCTTACAAACTCTACGGGGCGCGCCCCCGGCTGGCGTCGGGCAGTGTTCACACCGGTGATTTTCGGGATTATCTCACCGCCTTTCTCCACATAGAGCATATCTCCCTCGTGGATGTCTAAAGCCTTGATAATGTCTTCGTTATGCAGCGAAGCGCGCTTTACGATGGTGCCGGATAGCAATACCGGCTCCAGATTGGCTACGGGAGTGACAATACCCATACGTCCTACCTCGAACGATACGAACTTCAGAGGCGTGAGAGCCCGTTCGGCAGGGAATTTGTAGGCTATGGCCCAGCGCGGCGATTTGGCTGTGTAGCCGAGGTTGAGCTGCTGAAGCAGCGAATTGACCTTGAATACCAATCCGTCGGTGGCCACGGGGAGAGCGCGGCGCTCTGTATCCCAATGGTTTATGAAATTGTCCACCTCCTCCAGCGAGTTGAGGCGGGTCATAATGTCCGACACCTTGAAGCCCCAGCTCCGTGCGGCCATCATGTTGTCGAAATGGTTGTCGTAGGGGAGCTCCGGGCCGAGCAGGTAATAGAAATAGGCATCGAGTCCGCGGCGGGCTACTTCGCGCGAGTTCAGCGTCTTAAGGGTACCTGAAGCAGCGTTGCGCGGGTTGGCGAACAGCGGCTCCTCGTTGAATTCGCGCTCGCTGTTGAGCCGGTTGAAGGCTTCCCAGGGGAGCAGGATTTCTCCGCGTATCTCAAACATTTCCGGCCAGCCGCTCCCCTGAAGCTGCAGGGGGATTGAGCGTATGGTCTTGATGTTTTCGGTGACCACATCGCCGCGTTCGCCGTCGCCTCGCGTCACGGCTCTTACCAGTCTCCCGTGCTCGTAGATGAGCGAAATCGATGTGCCGTCGTATTTCATCTCGCCCACCACGCAGAAGGATTCTCCGCCAAGACCTTCGCGCACGCGATTGAACCATAGGTCTACGTCGTCGATGCTGTATGTGTTCGAAAGCGACAACATAGGGTGGATATGCTCTACCTGTTTAAATCCGGCCAGCAAGTCTGATCCGACCCTCTGGGTGGGCGACATCGGGTCGAACATCTCGGGATGCTTCTCTTCGAGAGTTTCAAGCTCCTTGAGCAGCATGTCGAAGTCGCGGTCGGAGATTTCCGGCGCGTTGAGCACATAATAGTTATGGTTGTGGCGGTTCAGCTCGGCGCGCAGCGTCTGAATCCGCTGGATTTCTTGCTCGTTGGTCATGGCGAAGGTGGGGTAGGTGAGTGGTAATTGGGGGAGTATTAGAGCTGTAATCAGTATTCGCGGTCGGACATTTTCAGATGGTTGAGCGCCCGCAGCACATTGCAAAGCGTTGCGCTCCAGAATCCGCGGAAATCATCCTTCACCGCTGCCAGAGCGCCGGCTACGGTCTGGTCGGTAGCTTCGCGAATGGTCGAAATGAAATTGTACAGCTCCTGAAACAGGTCGGCCAACCCCTCGGCGATGCTTGCCGCCACAGGAGTGTCGGAATATTTCATATCTTCCTCAAACACTTCGAGATACACGTCGTCTTCGCCCATCAGAGCCTCGACATTCCGGCGGAGCGCCTCATAATAATCCTCATCGAGAGCCTGCTCGATAAAGGCTGAGTCGTCGGTCATCAGCGGATCTACCGCCAGATCGGTGGCGGCTATGTAGATGCGGGGCAGCAGCCTCAGCATGGAGTCGAGAAATTCGGAGCGCTCCGTTTCGCGGGCGTTTTCTATGGCCATGCAGAATTCGTTGCAAAGGCCGATGAAGGCAATGGAGTTGGTAGTAAGCGAAGTTTCCATTGAGCAAACGGTTGATACTGTGTCTAAACCTAAAAATTAGTGTGTCTAAACGTATAAATGGTGTGTGCGGATATAATCTGAAACCTCAGCGGGCACGAGATTGTTCACAGCCTCGCCGCGGCGGATGCGATTGCGTACTTCAGTGCTCGAGATGTTAAACTGCGGCACGTCGATACATCCTTCCGCTTTGTATCCCGGCCGGGGATAGACTATGGGTCTGAAATCGCGCATAAGTTCATCAGAGGCGCGCCAGCGGTTGAAAATCAGCAGGTTGTCAGACCCTATTATAAGGCGGAACTTTTCGTCGGGATACATCTGCTCAAGCCGCCGCAGGGTGTCGATGGTGTACGACGGGCGCGGCATTGTCAGCTCTATGTCGCAGGCTTTCAGCCCTTTGTGGTCCTTGACGGCCAGTTGCAGCATAGCCATTCGGTCGGCATCGGATGCCAGCTCCCTTGAATCTGCTTTCAGCGGATTCAAGGGCGACAGCGTAAGCCATACCTCGTCGACAATGCTCTGATCCACAATGGCTTGGGCAAGCTGTATGTGGCCGCAGTGCACCGGGTTGAACGACCCTCCGAAGATGCCGATCACTTATCCTTGGCTATAAAATCCGACATATATTTTTCTACCTGGGCGATGGCCTCGGGCAGCTGGTCGTTGACCACCACGCAGTCGTATTTATCCTGAAATCCCAGCTCGAATTCAGCGCGGGCCACACGCTGGTCGATCTCCTGAGTCAGCTCGCTGCCGCGGGCCACGAGGCGCCGGCGCAGCTCACCGATGCTCGGCGGCGCTATGAAGATGCTGAGCGCATCGTCGCCGAATTTCTCTTTTACGTTGACTCCGCCTTTTACATCGATATCGAGAATTACATTGTGCCCTTTTTCGATGTTGTCGCGGATTTCGCTCCAGAGCGTGCCGTAGTAACGGCCTGGATACACCTGCTCATACTCTACGAATGCTCCTTCGGCTATGAGGTCGGAAAATTCCTGGTCGGAGAGGAAATGATAGCTTACGCCGTCCACTTCGCCCGGACGCGGCTTGCGGTTTGTGGCCGATACCGAGAATCGCAGATCAAGCTCTCCGCGGTCCATGATGTCGCCGATGATAGTCGATTTGCCGCAGCCCGAAGGCGCGGAGATTATGATGAGTTTTCCTTTTTTCATGACTGGAAATGGTTGAGGTTTCTTTTTATGGCGCGACGGCTGTTACATCGCGTTGAGCACCTGCTCCTTGATCTGCTCAAGCTCGTCTTTCATCTTCACCACGAGAATCTGCATCTCGGCGTGGTTGCTCTTGGAGCCGAGGGTATTGATCTCGCGCCCCATCTCCTGCGAGATGAATCCGAGCTTCTTGCCCTGCCCCTTGGGCCCGTGGAGCGTCTCCATGAAATAGTCGAGATGCTGGCGCAGACGCTGCTTCTCTTCGTTGATGTCGAGTTTTTCGATGTAGAATATCATCTCCTGCTCCAGGCGTCCCTTGTCGTATTCCGCCTTGGGTATCGATGCCAGGCCGTCTTCGATGCGGGCGCGGATTTTTACCAGGCGTTCCGTCTCATAAGGCGCCACCTGCCCCAGAAGGTCGGAGATATGGCTGATGCGCGAGGTGAAGAAGGCTTCGAGCTTCTTCCCCTCCACTTCGCGATATTCCATCAAGGCCCCGGTGGCTTTGCGCACACCCTCGAGGATGGCTGCACGCTCCTCATCGCCGATTTCGCCCGTCACGTCGCTTTTCACCGTGTCGGGGAAACGCAGAAGCACGCTGTACCAGTCGTCGGGCAGCGGTATCGACAGCGCCGCCGACATCTGCTCTATCTGCTTCTTGTAGTCGGCCATTACTGGGATGTTCAGCTGCGCGGTCGACTCGGCGGCGGTGTTTTCTACATACATGTTCATCTCCGCTTTGCCGCGCTCCAGTATGGGAGCGATTTCGTTGCGCATGTCAAGCTCCAGCGAGCGGTAGGCTGCCGGCACACGCACCGACAGGTCGAGCTGCTTGCTGTTGAGCGACTTAATCTCGAAAGTGAATTTTTTGGTCTGGTATTCCACTACGGCACTGCCAAACCCGGTCATTGATAGTAACATCGTTATATAGGATCCTTACAGTTTCTAATGCATAACGGGGCGTGAGAGAGTGGGGCCTCAAGATTATCGCCGCTTCGGGCCACATTCTTAATTGCAAAGATAAACAAAATTCGTTTGAAAGCCGTAACTTTGCAGTGGCGATTAAGGAAAAATTTTACTCCGCCCTTTTTCCGCAGTTAATTGTCAGGAGGTTGACGCCCCTGCGCGCCATAATCCCGGCTTACCGCAAACTTTTAGCCTCAGCTTATGCCTACCATACTTAACATAGAGACCTCTACAAGTGTATGCTCCGTAGCGCTCACCTCCGAAGGCGCTGTGCTTGAGCATTTTGAAGAATTTCAAGGGAAAAACCATGCCACAGTGCTCAGTGGATTTATCAAAGGTTGCCTCGACCATCTGCGGCGCCATGAGATGAAGCTCGATGCTGTGGCCGTATCCATCGGTCCGGGCAGCTACACTGGCCTGCGTATCGGGCTGAGCGAGGCTAAAGGGCTGGCTTATGCTCTGGATGTGCCCCTCATCGGCGTGGATACGCTTAAGATAATGTCGGTCAATGTGATGTTCAACCACGATGTCGCTCCCGATGCCCTGTTTGCTCCGATGATTGATGCGCGACGGATGGAGGTCTACACCGCCATCTACGATCTGGCGCTCAACACTCTGGTTGAACCAACACCTCTGATACTGGAGCCGGATTCGTATGTCAAATGGCTCGAACGCGGGGAAGTGCTCTTCTTTGGCGACGGTTCCGACAAGGCCCGCGGCCTCTTTACCTCGCCCAACGCGCATTTCATTCCCGACGTGAACCCTCTGGCGGTCGATATGCTTCCGCTTTCCGACCAGGCCTTCCGCGCCGGCCGTTTCCTCGACCTTGCTTACTCCACCCCTACATATCTTAAGGAATTCCAGGCCACAAAACCCAAACGCCTTTTCTGAACCGCTTCTGCTTCTGCTTACAGTGATTGACGGATAGCTAAAGCGGTGGGGGATGCGATGGGAAACGGAAATGCGGGGAAGATGGGATGCGTAGATACAAAAGAGGTTGCCCGCACACTACTTCGGACAACCTCCTTTTAGCAGCAGAGCCTCTCGGATCGCTGCTAAACAACTCAAATGTATGTCGTCTTATTCGGCAGACTCGGCTGAGTCGTCGATTACTTCGTAATCCAGAGCTACCACGTAATAGGAGCTGAGGTAGGGTTTGCCTTCTTTGGCTTCACGCTCTGCGATGCGTGCGCGATAGTCGGCAATCTGGGCTTCGTATGTCTCGATGTTTACCTGACCCTGAGCTTTGCGCTCGGTCTCGCAACCGGAAGCAGCTACTTTCACGGTGTCGGCCACGGCCTGACCCTTCTCTTTGGCTACGTTGGCCATGTAGGTCTTATACTGCTCTTCCATCTGGTCGACCATCTCGGGGGTGATGCGGCTTTCTGTCACTACGCCCATTACGCGCAGAGCTTTGTGGATGGTCTCCGGGGGAAAGTAGCCGCCCATTTCGGGAGTTGCGTCGCAGCGAATCATAGTGTTGTCGTCGGAGCCAAGCAGGAACGCTTTGGTGCCGCCGTGTTTGCAAAGGTGGGATACTACACCTTCAATCACGATGGTGTCGCCTTCATAGGCTGCTGCGTTGGCTACGATGGAGTCAACCGATACAAGGTGTTCAGCCTCTTCGGCATTTTCAGATTTGTTGGAGCAGGATGCGGCAAGAATCATTACTGCGGCAGCTGCAAGGAATTCTAACTTTTTCATTGCGGGTAAATGTTTTATTGATTATTGTTATTGTGTTTTCTTCTTTTGAGAGATACACCGCCGATGATAAGAGCTATTGCCGCGAGATATACCAGTGCGGCTTTGCCGCTCCAGCGGGTCAGGCGCGGGTAGGCAAGCGAGTCGGAGGTGGAAGTGAACGACAGAGTGAAGGGGAACAGCCAGTCGGCTGCTTTTGCGGCCGATGAGCGGGCGATATGATTCTCAAATTGTCCGGCAAGCCTGTAACCATCGGGTGTGCGCTTCACAGCCATCCTTTGGAAACCGGCTCTTATCTGGCGGCTTTAAAATATAGGATTACCGCAATGATGGCATACAGGATATTGGGTATCCACATGGCCACCATCGGCGAGGTGATGCCCGACACGGCAAACGATGACGTGACGGTCATAAACAGGATATAGCTGAAGCTCAGCACCAGTCCCAACCCTATGTTCATCCCCATGCCGCCTTTTACTTTCTTCGACGACAGCGACATGCCGATCACCGTCAGGATGAATGCGGCGGCACACATGGCCAGACGTTTCTCATATTCGATCTCGAAGGCCTTGATGTTGGCTACGCCGCGTTCTTTCTGGCGCGAAATGTATTCAGCCAGTTGAGGCGAGGTGAGCATCTCCTGATCGTTGCGCGAGATAAGGAAGTCGCGCGGCTCGAAGGGGATTACGGTGTCCTTTTCATACCCCTGAGTGATCCGCTCGCGGTCGCCTTCGAAATCGCGGATCATATAGTTGTAGACGCGCCATTGGTAGAGTGTGTCCCACTGGATGCTTCCGGCCGTCAGACGCGATACGAGTTTCTTATCCTTGAATTCCTCCAGCGAGAAGCGGTAGCCGGTCTTGGTGGTGTTGTCATAGCGGCTCATGAAGGCTATCTGCCCGGGTGCCACTTTCATCATGATGTTGTCGCCGTAGTCTACCCGGCGGTTGCGCACATACGTGTTGGTGTAGTCGATGCGCTTCACATTGGCCGGCGGGATTATATAGGCGCCTAACACGAAGGTGAGGGCTGCAATCACGGCGGCCGAGATCATATAGGGGCGGAGCAGACGCCTGAAGCTCATACCCGACGACAGCATGGCGATTATTTCGGAGTTGTCGGCGAGTTTCGAGGTGAAGAAGATCACGGTGATAAACGTGAACAGCGGACTGAACTGATTGGCGAAATAGGGGAGGAAATTGAGGAAATAGTCGAACACTGTAGCCTTCAGCGGCGCCTGAAGGAAGGCATCAAGTTTTTCATTGATGTCAAACATAATCACGATGGCCAGAATCAGCATGATCGAGAATACGTAGGTGCCCAGAAATTTGCGGATGATATACATATCCAGCAAACTGATATGGGCTCCGTAGCGCATCCGGGTCAGCATCCCTTCCGGGCGCAGGCTCCCCTTTGCGGCATCTGCACCGGCTGCCGGCCGGGCCTGAGTCGCATCCCGGCCCTGAGCCTCTTCCTCAGTTGCCTCCCTGGCCTTGGATTTCCGTCCCGGCAATCTTCGCTGTATGGCTGATCGAATCCCCATCGTCGTGTCTGTCTGTTGGTTTATTTGTATGATCTGTGTCCGCCTACAGGCGCCTCATCACGCGCTCTACCATCTGCGGTTTCCATTGCGCGAAGTCGCCGGCGATGATATGCTTGCGCGCTTCGCCCACAAGCCAGAGGTAGAAGGCCAGATTGTGTATCGAGGCTATCTGCATAGCCAGCAGTTCCTGCGAGATGAAAAGATGGCGCAGGTAGGCTTTGGAATATTCCCGGTCGACGAAACATTCGCTGTCGGGCTGGATGGGGGAGAAGTCATCGGCCCATTTCTTATTGCGCATGTTCATTATGCCGTCGGGGGTGAAGAGCATCCCGTTGCGGCCGTTGCGCGTGGGCATCACGCAGTCCATCATGTCCACTCCGCGGTCGATGGCCTCAAGGATGTTGGCTGGAGTGCCTACGCCCATGAGGTATCGCGGACGGTCGGCGGGCAGTATGTCGTTGACCACTTCTATCATCTCATACATGGTCTCGGCGGGCTCGCCTACGGCCAGTCCGCCTATGGCGTTGCCGTCGGCTCCGAGGTCGGCCACAGCCTTGGCGGCTTCCCGCCTAAGGTCGGGATAGGTGCACCCCTGCACTATCGGGAAGAAGCTCTGCCGGTGGCCGTAGAGCGGTTCGGTGGCGTTGAAGTGATCCCATCCGCGGCGAAGCCAGCGCATGGTCAGGTCGAGCGAGCGGCGGGCGTAGGCTTTGTCGGCCGTGCCGGGCGTACATTCGTCCAGGGCCATCATGATATCCGACCCTATGGCGCGCTGTATGTCGACGGTCTTCTCGGGGGTGAACAGATGTTTCGACCCGTCGATATGGCTGCGAAACCATGCACCCTCTTCCGTGAGCTTGCGGTTGTCGGAGAGCGAAAACACCTGAAAACCGCCGCTGTCGGTCAGTATCGGGCGGTCCCACCCTCCGAATTTATGCAGTCCGCCGGCCTGACGGAGGATTTCCGTGCCGGGACGCAGGTAGAGGTGATATGTGTTGCCGAGGATTATCTGGGCTTTGACGTCATCGCGCATTTCGCGCATGTGGACGCCTTTGATGGCGCCACACGTGCCCACAGGCATGAATATCGGGGTCTGAATCTGACCGTGGTCGGTCTCGATTACCCCGGCGCGCGCTGCTGTGCCCTCGGCTGTTGCTGTCAAATTGAATTTCATAGCCGCAAAGTTACGAATTTCCCCTGCCATTTTCCACTTCCGGCTGCCTAATTTAGATTCGTTAGCTAAAATAGGCATAGACATTTGCAGCTGACCTCATTTAAACGAACTTATACGAACTTATACGAACTTATACGAAGTTATAAGAGTTTATCCCACGGCCAGCGGGAAGCAAAAAAATTGAGGTGAGCGTTAGGGCTCACCTCCTGATAATGATTGGTCTTATTAGTGACTCGCACAGGATTCAAACCTGTAACCTTCTGATCCGTAGTCAGATGCTCTATTCAGTTGAGCTAGCGAACCATCCTTTTCAATCTTCCGGCCAGAGAAGCTTGTCAGCTCCATCGGCTTAAGCCTTTCCGAGGCTCTCGCGCCTCTTTTCGGCCTCAATTGCGACTGCAAAGTTACAACATATTTTTGTTTCTGCAAGCATTCTTCACACTTTTTCTTCAATTTTCGCCTGAAAAATCTTCGGGAAAATCTCCGGACAGGTCCCCATCCGGCAATCTGCCTCAATAAGAAAAGCTCCCCGAAACCACGTAGTGGCGCCGGGGAGCGTTATCTTATCTGTGACTGCTGTCAAATATTTTGCTGCTTATTCAGCTACGGCCTGCTTCATGGCGCGGATGGAATGGCAGTATTCCAGTGAGTGGCCACCCAAAGTGCTCGATGAAATCGTTACGTTCTTGTTTTTTGTAATGCGGACATAGTCGAGGTTGTCGCCTTTGCTTAATGCGTCGTAATATTTGGTCGAGGTCCAGAATTGCAACTCAGTCGTCTGGGCCTGCCACTCCGTAGCATAGCTGAAGTTGCCTACGGGGATGGCGGAGAATCCGGTCATATTGTTGCTTTCTACGCCTGTGCCCCAGATGTCGCTGTTGAGGCGGAAGTTTGCATTAGCTGTGCCGCCGGCCGTTTTCCGATTTTTATTCTGTTTAATGTTCTTTTTTGTCCATGGAAATTTGTTTATATTTGTAGATAGATAATAGCGGGCTTGGGCATTGGCCAAGATCCGCTATCGTGAATGTACATAATCCTTATACAATGAAGCTTAAATATATTTTTGCGGCCGTTGCGGCCATGATGATGCAAGGCGCTGTGGCGGAGGAGTTTGTGTTCATCCATACCAATGATACCCACTCGCAGATCGACCCGACCGACAAGGGCCTCGGAGGTGTGGCGCGCCGAAAGGTGCTGGTCGACTCCATCCGGCAGGCGCATCCCAACTCGGTGCTGGTCGATGCCGGCGATGCCGTGCAAGGTACTTTGTTTTTCACGCTTTACGGCGGCGAGGTGGAGATGAAAATGATGAATGAGCTGGGCTACGACCTGGCTGTCCTCGGCAACCATGATTTCGACAATGGTGTGGATGCCTTAGCTAAGAATTTGGCTCTCAGCGATGTGCAATGGCTGACTACGAACTATGACCTCCGGGGGTCGGAGCTACATAAATTTTTCAAACCGTATAATATTCAGCAGTTTGGCAATCGGAAGGTGGGCATCATCGGCCTCAACCTCGACCCGAAGGGGATGATTGCCGAGGGGAATTACGACGGGGTCAAATATCTTGACGCTATAAAGGCTGCCAACGCTACGGCATGGCATCTGAAACACAACGAGGGATGCGACGCTGTGGTGGCTGTCACTCACCTTGGCTACGACGGAGTCAGTCCGACCGATCAGGATCTGGCGGCGGCTTCGGAGGATATCGACGTGATCTTGGGAGGCCATTCCCACTCGCTGATCAAGCCCGGATCGGGTAAGGAATGGCTCAAAAATGCCGTGGGCCGCGATGTGCTTGTGGCTCAGAACGCCAAGAGCGGTGCTTATATTTCGGAGGTGATTCTCGACCTCGACAGCCTCGGGGTCAAGGCGCCCGTCTATCGTCAGCATCGCGTCGATGCCCGTCTCGACAACCGTGTCTCTCACCGCTTCGACTCCATCCTGGCTCCTTACCGTCAGGGCGTAGACAGTCTGATGAACGTGAAAATCGGTCGTTCGGCCTGTGAGCTCCCCAACAGCGGCAACGCCCTGCTGAATTTCCTCTCCGATTTCGTGGCTGATCAGGCTTCTCAGCTTGGTGCCGGAAAGGTCGACCTGGCTATCACCAACAAGGGGAGCCTGCGCCGTTCCCTTCCCAAGGGGGAACTGACTCAGGGACAGATTATTATGATGCAGCCGTTCGACAACCGCCTGATTGTGGAAGACCTCAAGGGCTCTGACTTGCTGGAGGCTCTCAATGTGATGGCTTCACGCGGTGGCGATGGTGTCAGCTCGGGCGTGGATGCGGTCTTCGATCCCTCCACGGGCAAATGCGTGTCGGTAACGGTCGACGGCAAACCATTAGACCCTGAAAAGGTGTATAAGGTGGCTACCATCGACTATTTGGCCAATGGAGGCGACTATATGGAACCGCTTACCCGCGGCACACAGCTGGCCCGCAGCCAGCGCATCATGCATGCCGACCTTACCGACTATATCCGCACGAAATACAAAGGGAAGAAGGTCAATCCGTCGGACAAAGCCCGCATGCGTCCGCTCTGATTAGATCCGGTGCGACACTATCTGTTAACGGCTTATTTTACGGCAATTATTCGGAAGTCCCCTACTGGGGGCACCAGATCGAGGGATGTCGCAGGGCATCCCTCTTTTTTCGTATTCACCACACGCATCCGGCGGTAATCGGCTCCGAGCATCTGCCGCACTAGCCGCGCCACGGTGCCCATCGTCGGCCGCAGGTTCAGTTCTACGCATGGCACCAGCCGATTGGTGTCGGCCATCATGTCGATCCCCAACGGGCCTACGTATTTCCCGCCGATGATTTCTGTCAGTATCTGCTCAAGAGCTGAGCCGACGGCCTGAAGTAAGGAAGGGCCGACGTAGCGCGT
This sequence comes from uncultured Porphyromonadaceae bacterium, assembly GCA_945916235.1. Lineage (GTDB taxonomy): Bacteria > Bacteroidota > Bacteroidia > Bacteroidales > Muribaculaceae > UBA7173. The sequence goes on from CAMEGQ010000019.1 coordinate 16,480, forward strand.
TATATCGGCGACGATTTCGTTGTCGGTGGCAAGGCAATTGCCGGTGTAGACGCTCTGGCGCACGGTGGAAAATTCCGACCATCCCTGCGCTTTGACCTCTCCGTCGCCACGGGCTTCAAACAGCATCGCGAAGTCGATGGCTTTGTCGTAGGCGGGTTCTATCATGCAGCTCCCCTGAGCATGTATCGTGGATGCTATCCGTTGGCGCATGGACTTGGGATTGCTGTAGTCTCGTGAATCGGCCACTCCGCGTCCGCTTGACGACCATGGTGCTTTTACAAACACTCGTCCGTCCCATAGGCGCAGGGCCTCTTCGGCCTCGGCTATCGTCGCCGCTTCCACGGGAATCTCGGGCCGCAGGCTTCCCATGCTTTCAAAATCTACCATGGCGACGAGCCGTCGGTTTATGGCCGATGTAATCCGTCGGTGGCTCAGTGAGCGAAGGGTCTCAATCTGGCCGGCAGTGGGCAGAAGGGTGTCGCTAACGCCTCTTTTGCGAAGCTGCTCGACGGTATACAGGCTCCATCCCCACGGCCTGACGGCCTTCTGCGGGATGGAGGGATGCAGAGTGCTCCCGTCAGCGTCTTTGTTACCGATGGCGGTGTCAGCAAATTCTTCAGCCGTGGTGACCAGCCGTGGGAGCGATTCTGGCGGAAATCCCGTGGCGTCTGCCATTTGCTGCAGCCAACGATGCCAGATCTGTCTTTCGCTCTCGTCGGCCTCTGAAGGCATCAGTACGGCGTCGCCCGTCCCGGCCAACCACCATACGATGGCTGCGGCCTCACGACCTAACGCCACGGCATGCCGCGGCGGCGTGAAGTGCGCTCCGCCGTTAGCCAGCGCCAGATCGTTCTCCGGGCAAAACCAATATAATGTCGTCATATCGCTCATCCAGCTGCTCTTCTGCTCCCCATCGGAATATCCTTCTGTTCTCCCCTCGAAATACTCTTCAGCTTTCCCCCTCGAATGTAATATACGCTGCAGTTCAATCAGATATAAAGCCATGTTCCAAATATGGCAACTCTTAAACGAATAGCCGTCAAGCTAAATCAAATAAGAAAGGAAAGACCAGCTCTTCATACTTATATCAAACTCAAAACAAACTTAATTGCTTACAAACTGTCTTAGATGAAGCTTCTATATTAGCTCCTTTTTTATTCCAATATAAATCACAAAAGATACTATCTATTTTTGCTTCCAAATCATCAATTCGCTCGTCTCCATTTTTAAGCCGTTCTATGATTGTTCCAACTAATTTTTCAATCTCTTTACGGGTATCTTGATTCGCGATAATAAACGGTATCTTCTTGATATAGTTGGCTGAATTGTTTGTTGATGGGTTGATTGTATTAATCAAACTTGTACAGATTGACGAATTAAAGAACGCAAGCATATAATTAATCAACGATTCATCCTTTGGGAAAACACCTACTATTGACTGATCAAACAAACGGCCTTCTATCAATGCTCCAGTCAATCTTGAAGAACGTATCATCGGAATTCCTATACCATTACGGAAATAAAACATAGAATTCTGAAACCTACATTTCTTACTTTGGCGGAATTCTTTTAAAGCTTGCGTTGACCAATCCATGAACCACATATCGTGTTTTACGTATTTTGTGTTGCCACCCTTGAGAATTGGAACAAAGCATTTTTCAGAATTAATTCCATTTTGTTTCTCTTCGTCTGAGAGTGGTTCAAAATGAATTGTATGCGGTTTTACTATTGTGTACTTTTTGGCGTTTTTTGCTAATATACTTATTGGATGCAAATACTCTTTGTCATTGCCGGAATAGAAACCTGTTACACAACTCGCAATATCACCAATCTTAATTATTCTATTATCGTTTACTAATTCTGTTAGCTTGTCAGATGATTTAAACATGAATGCTGACCCCACTCCATTATAAACAGTTTCTTGCGAAACTTCTTTTGAAATACCAGTGTTGTTGTGTTTTAATTCATCAACATTAGTAAAGCCAGTTCTTATAACCATTCTGTTTTGTAGATTTCTGGAGACATCAGAGCATTTAGAAAGGGTTATAATGCAAAGGTTTGCATAACCGAAGTTTATACCCGGAAAAAAAGAGGATGGAAAGAGAGCCAGCTCTCGAATGGAGGTTTGTGTCAATAAAAATCTTCTTACGCTGAGATGCCTGTGTAGAGATAAGAATGTATCAGGAATAATGAAACTAAGTGAACCATTCTCGTTGAGACAATTTATACAGGCGTATAGAAACAGCGTGTAGCTTTCCTTTGTGTAAAGATCTGCGTACAGTCTATTCAGTTCACTTTTTTTTGCTTCGCCATTTCTTGCCCCATAGGGAGGATTGCCGATAATCTTATCAAATTTTTGGTGTCCCCCAATAATATCATCATCCAACAAAGTATCTGTTTCTTTAATTCTTATGTTGCTGGAGTCTTTATACTTGTTGCGTAATACTTCAATCGCAGCGGGGTTTAACTCATATATGCAGATATTCGCGACCGGGTTCTTTTCTAAAATTTTATCTACGAACACACCGTCACCACCACATGGCTCAAAAATTGAGTCCTGAGGCTGAAAGTCTAGCATACGAGTCATATAATTTATTATAGGTGCAGACTTAGTGTAATGAGCTTGATAAATAAGAGACTCGTTCATAATCACCATATCAAATAGTTTTCTAATCCATTTCTCAATATAGACTCACGCATGTGTTGCGTGAAATCATTCATCCAATCTATATTACTTATTATCCACTCGTGAATATCATATCCCGTAAAATCCCTTATTCTGTCATATGTGCCTACTCCACATGAGATCTCCCATACTCCAGAATTCTGAAGAGTCGTAAGATAATGATTATTGTCTGTTGAACGAACAAAAATCAAACATTTATAATTGTCGGTCTCAATATTTTGATAGATGCTTCCTACTAACAGCAGCCTATTTGTATTGCCTTTCTCATTCGAGCCAAAACCACTTTTGAAATCAACTACGTATTTATTTGTCCCATCTGTAAAATGAAGGTCACATTCAAGTTGAATTTCCCCAGAGGTAACAAGACCCCAAACTTTATCATAATATTTTTTTAGCTGAGCTTTCTCTTTTGTCTTTATACGCAATCCATCGATATAATTAGATATTTCAGTGGTGAGATTTCGTTTTACGTCTTCAAACAATGGAGGGACAAATAATCTAATGTTTGTCAAAGGATATATAAAACACAATTTGCAGAATGGTTCCCATAATTCACCGACACGACGTGAGAACGCCATATACTCATACTCCCAAATAGAATTTCTCGCTTCAAGCATCACTACATTATTAGTGTATGTTATCATCAAGACGCATTCAAGTAGCTCCTGGTTAGACCAATGCTCAGCCCTTGCACATTCGTATACGATAGTAAGCAAGTTTTCCTTGCACTGTATTATCGCCTTGTTAAGTGCTGATGCTTTCTTTTTGAAGTCCGTTGGAGCGTAATTAAGAGCAAGTTCGCTTAATATCTCACTGGCACGACTTCTAAAATAAGTAAGGAGTCCGGCTTTATTCCTTTTTAGTTCTTTGTTGATTTCCATAATTGGGTTAAGCTTATAACAATGGTTAGATGCTCTTATCCCCGAAGGATGACTAAGATGCACCTCATCGCCAATTAAGGGACGTTCCAAACATGGTGCGAATATAGCGAAAATAATTCAATTTCCATCTATCCCGACAGGAAAAATTAAAAAGGAAATGGAGTGTAACTCGTTGAGCTTCACTCCATTTTTGCTATCGTTGGTTAGTGAACTTACTTCACCCCCTCGAAATTCGGGACGGGAAATGTTCCGGTATTATATGAAAAAAGCGATGAAACGGGCATCCGAATCATCGCTTCGTGTAGCGAATCTGGGAATCGAACCCAGGTCTCCACCGTGAGAGGGTGGCGTGCTAGGCCACTACACTAAATCGCCATTTTCCCGGTTTTTGCTCTTTCAAGCTTTTAGTTGACCCTCGCTTGGGTCATCCCCGGTTTTGACGATGCAAAGTTAAGCCTTTTCCCCGAATCCACCAAATCTTTTCCCCACATTTTCCAAAAAAATCTGCGCTATTACCCCGAATGCCATTCGGAATGTTTCCGTTTTGCATTGATTATCAGCCTTCGAAAAGCGGATGAAGGCGGATTATTCGGCGAGCAGGTAGTTCGCGCTTCGGCCGCCTTCACCGCTGTTGCGTAGCATCCCTTTGGCTATCAGGTCGTTGATGTCGCGCAGGGCGGTGTCTTGTGAGCAACTGCAAATTTTTGCCCACTTTGACGTAGTCAGTTTCCCCTCAAAGCCATCCCACAGGCGGTTGATGATTTTGCGCTGTCGTTCGTTGATCGCTACATCCCGGAATTTGTCCCAGTAAGCGGCCTTCGCTAATGTGCGTTCGATGATGGCCGACGTTCGTGTAATCGCTTTTTCCAGACAATCGAAAAACCATAGAAGCCATTCCGTGATATCGAGCCCGCCTTTCTGTGTACGTTCAAGAATCTCGTAATACGCCTTCTTATTACGGTTGATTTCCGCCGACATGCTGTAATACCGACCGGAATCGATGTCGAGCCGGGCAAGCATCATGTCGGCAAGTGTTCGGCTTATGCGGCCGTTACCATCGTCAAAAGGATGTATGGTTACAAACCAGAGATGAGCCACCGCGGCCATAATAAAGGGGGAGAGGTTGGCGGTGTTGCACCAGGCAATCAGCCGCGCCATCTGAGCCGGAACATCGGCCGAAGCCGGAGCCTCATAATGCACTTTCTCATGGCCGAATGCACCGGACACCACCTGCATAGGCTCTTCTCCTTTTCGCCAGTCGGCTACGGTGATGCTGCGCATACCGCTTCTGCCCAATGGGAAAAGTGCCGCATGCCATCCGAACAGCCGGTCGGCTGTCAGTGGCGTTCTGCAATTGTGCACGGCATCGAGCATCACATCAACCAATCCCTCCACATAGTGATCTTCGGCTATCACGCCTTCTTCCTCGATACCAAGCCGTCGGGCGATACTGCTCCTCACTGAATCGGGATTGAGGCGAACACCTTCAATCTCTGACGAACTGATCAACTCATCTGTCATTGCCGACAGCGACGAACGGCTTTTTTCATTAAAACCGAGCATCGACATCCTGCCGTTCAGAAGTCCATGTAAATTGCTGAGACGGCTCATCGGCTCAAGCAATGCTCCTTCATCCCATCTGAAATCGGGCCAGTCGCTCTTCTGCCAGATATAGCTGCTGCTATGGTATCTGGTGAATCTCTTGTTGTTGCCGTTGTGTCTTTGTTCGTCTGTCATGCCGCAAATTTAAAGAATTGCGGTGAAAAAGCCAAATATTCACCGCATTTTTGCGGCGAATGCGCAAAGTAATCTCCGCAACCCTGCTTCCGGAGGCCTATACCCCGGCGCTAATACATTGTCTGTGTTTGATTTATAGCCGAACCGGCTATTATTTTGATGAGCGGGCGTGGAGACGGTAGAAGAGGGCGCCGACAAGCAGGGCACCTCCGACGATGTTGCCGAGGGTGACGGGGATGAGGTTGTGCATCAGGCCCCAAAAATCTACGTTGCCGCCTTCCATCATGCCGGCGGGGATGAAGAACATGTTGGCGATGCTGTGCTCGAATCCGAGCGCAACGAAAGTGCCTACGGGAATCAGACATGCCAGAAATTTTGACGGAAGGGTATCGACCATCAGGCATAGCCACACGGCCAGACATACACACCAGTTGGCGGCAATCCCTTTGAGGAAGGCTGTCAGCGGCGGCAGAGCTGCTTTGGCTTCAGCGATTCCCACCACAGCCGAATGATACGGCTCGGCGGCGGTCAGACCGCAGAGATACACGCACAGGTAAGTAAACACCAAGGCTCCCGCAAAATTGAACAGCCATACCAGAGTCCAGTGGACTACCATCTTGCCCGGCGTGTAGCGACGGCGGGCACAACCCGGCACGAGCGTGGCGTTGTTTCCCGTAAAGAGTTCGGCCCCGAAAGTGACAATCAGGAACAGCCCCACCGGGAAGGTGAGCCCGCTCAGCAGGCGCTGGATGGCGGGATTGCTCTCCATTGCTCCGGCCATGCCGAATCCGGCGATTACCGACAGGATGCCGCCCAGAGCGATGAAGGCTCCGGCCATCACCGACAGCACGGCAAGCCGCTTGAGCGACATAGCGGTTTTGCCCTGACCTATGGCGTCGATTTTTTCAATAAGGTCTGCGTGAGGTGTGATAGACATGGCCTTGGTCGTGGGGCGTTAGTTCATACGCGGATTGGTGGCCTGCGATGCCGTCTTTTTCTGAGTGTAGGTCTTTACCGGGATGGTGCCGTTGAGCGCTCCGAGCGCGTTCAGAGCCAGTGCTTCGAGCTCATCCTCGCCGGGGAATACGGCTACGGGAGCGATGAAGTCTATCTTGCTTACCAGTCGGCTCGTTACATATTCCGAATGGGCGATGCCGCCGGTAATAAGCACCGCATCGACCTGACCGTGGAATACGGGCGTCAGCGCCGCTATGTTCTTGGCTATCTGATATATCATGGCGTCGAGTACCAGTTGCGCGTATTTGTCGCCGCCCTCGATGCGGGCCACGATCTCGGGAATGTGGGTGGTGCCCAGATGGGCGGCCAGTCCGGCTTTGCCGCTTATGCGCTGGAGCAGCTCGTCTTTGCTGTAACGACCTGAATAGCAGAGGTCGATCAAGGCGCCAGAAGGGAGCGAACCGGCGCGTTCGGGCGAGAAGGGGCCTTCGCCGTCGAAGGCGTTGTTAACGTCGACCACGCGGCCATGCTTGTGGGCTCCGACAGAGATGCCGCCGCCCATGTGCACGATAATCAGATTCATATCCTCATAGCGCACAGGCTTTCCCGGGTGCTCTTTGCTGAGCTGAGCTGCGTATCGGCGTCCGATGGCGCGCTGGTTCAGGGCATGCCATGTGGTGATTCGCGGCATCAGCGGCGAGCCGGTCACGCGGGCCACGTCATCGAGTTCATCGACTATTCCCGGGTCGGCGATGTACGATTTGCACCCTATCTCGTCGGCGAGATTGCGCGCGATGAGGCATCCGAGGTTGCAGGCGTGGCTGCGGCGCACTTTGTGGATGTCGGTCACCATGGCGTCGTTGACCTCGTATACTCCGCCGGGGATAGGCCGCAGCAGACCGCCGCGCCCGATTACGGCATCGAATTCCAGAGGTATGCCATTCTCGGCCAGCGCATTGAGGATCAGATGCTTGCGGTAGTCAAACTGGTCGATGACTTTCGAAAACGGTTCGAGATCCTCCACGCTGTGGCGCAGAGTGAGGTCGAACACTTTATGGTTATCTTCGTAGACGGCCATTTTCGTTGAAGTAGATCCGGGATTTATGGCAAGTATCTTCATTGTGGGTGGTTCAGGTTCAAGTTAATCGTTAGGTTAGCTCTGGCGGCAGCGTCTGCATCGTTCTGCCACCGGTCCGTGGCGCGGTCAGCAGCCGCGGTTGATGCAGGCAAGGGCCAGCGAGTAGAATTTCGACTCAGGGGAGTCGCTGCGCGACGACAGGAGCACGGGGACTGCCGGACCTTGCAGTATGCCGGCCACTGTGGCCGAGGCAAACTGTGTGATGGTCTTGTAGAAGGTGTTGCCTGCGTCAATGTTGGAGAAGATGAGCAGGTCGGCATTGCCGCATACTTCGCTCTTGATCCCTTTCACGGCGGCGCTGTGGGCATTGCAGGCGCATTTCACATCCATCGGACCCCCCAACACGGCTTCTCCAAAGGCGCCCCGGGCGTTCTCGGCTACGAGTGTGGCGTAATCGGTGGAATTGGGGAATTTCGGATTTACCTTTTCGGTGAAATGTATCAGCGCCACCATCGGCTTGCTGATGCCGAGACGATGGAGTGTGGCGATGTCGTAGCGCAACATCGCGCGGCGCTGCTCTATGGTGGGATAGGGGATTACTGCTACATCCGAGAAGGCAAGCAGTTTGTCATACCCCGGCATCTGGGCTACGCTCAGATGGGTGAGTACATCGCCCGCAGGCAGCAGACCGTGCTCTTTGTTGAGGATAGCCTTGAGATATACGTCCGTACCGATCAGCCCCTTCATCAGGATGTCGGCGCGTCCGGCGCGAACTTCCTCCACTGCTTTGGCCGCTGCCTCGGCTGCGTCAGCGGCTTCGACGATGCGGATAGCCCGGCTGTCGGCTCCCGCCGACTCCATGGCTGCGGCTATCCTCATGGAATCGCCGACGAAGATAAGCTCGGCAAACCCTTCGCGCATGGCGCGTAAGGCCGCTTCGGCCGATTCTTCGTCATAAGGACATACCACTGCTATGCGATGGGTGGCGCAGCTTTGGCGCAACTTTGCCACCATCTCTTCAAATGTGCGGATCGGGGTCATGATGTCGGGAAAAGGTTCGTTTCTGCAAATATCGCAATTTTTCAGTGATTTCCAACGTTATTCCCGATTATTTTTGCTTATCTATTTGCTCAAATTTTAACGCTGAAATTACTAAAATTAATTAAAAACTTGTATCAATAATAAAATCAAAATTTTTTGACCAAGAATTATAAAATGTGAAATTCAAAACCGCCCCGATTGATTGCACATTCAAACCTAAAATGTGCAATTTCCCCAGCCCTTATGTGTGCACAAAAATGGAGAAGGCTAACCGATAGTCTTCTCCACTCAATTATTAAATCAGATGAAGAGAAATTTCTTGTAATATAATCAGATGAAGAGAAATTTTTCTTTCTGATAAACCAAACAAAACTGGTAAACGAAAAACTAAGTTGAACTAATAAATCTGCATTGTGTGTAATCCAATAAGTATTAAAAATCTTAATTGTCCGCATTATCTGCGATTATGTTTGCAAAGCTAAAGGTTAATTTTGATATATGCAAGCAAAATGCCGGAATATTTTCAAAAATTGTAGCAATATGTCAAAATGCCGCTTGCTGTATATAGTTATATATATAAATCATGGGCGCCCCCGGTCGGGAGCGTCCATGAGATGAAGAGCCGGTTCGACAATCTATGTTAACGGCCTCAGGCCGGTTCAGCATGTGTAGAATTCGGTGAATGCTTTGCAGATGTAGATATGGTCGGCCACTGCGGCAGTCTCGCGACAGGAGTGCATGGCAAGCTGAGGCGCTCCCATGTCCACTCCGCGCATGTCGAGCTGGGAAGTGAGGATATTGCCCAGAGTTGACCCTCCGGCCACATCGCTATGGTTCACGAACATCTGCACAGGCACATTGGCCCGCTGGCAGATGTCGGCAAACACGGCGGCCGAGTCGGCGTCGGTCATATATTTGCAGTTGGCGTTGATCTTGATTACCGGACCGGAGCCGAGCACGGGATGGTTCGTCGGATCCTGCTTGCTGATATAGTTGGGATGGGTGGCGTGTCCATTGTCGGCCGAAATCATAAACGATGCCGCCACTGCGCGTGAGAAATCTTCCTCGTTGCCGCCTAAAGCAGTGCAGATGCGTTGGAGCACGCGTTTGAGGGTCGGCGAAGCCGCTCCCTGTTTGGTGTTCGATCCCGTCTCCTCGTTGTCGAAGAATGCGGCCACGCAGCTCTGGCGCATTACCTTGCGGGCTGCGGGTGTGGCCTCTCCGGCATAGTATTCATCCACCTTCTTCCCCTCCACGGCGTTGCAGAGCGCTGTCAGGGCGCAGTGGGCCATCTCCAGATCGTCGATACGCGATGCGGAGATGAATTCGTCGTGCATACCGAAGGTGCATGCCGGTTCGGTGGCGTAGAGCGTAAGGTCGTAGTCGGCAATCTGAGCTTCGGAAATGCCGAGTTCGTCGGCTACCATGCGGGTGATGCACCCCTTGGCCTCATATTGGTCGTCGAGGATAGCCATCAGAGGCAACATGTCGCGCTGCTTCGACAGCGGATTCCCCTCGTTTACCGAGCGGTTGTAGTGAATTGCCAGATGGGGTATGGTAAGCAGCGGACGTGAGAATTTCACCATGCGCACCTCGTGGCGGAAGGGATCTTCCGAGCGCAGCACTACGCGTCCTGAAATCGACAGCGGACGGTCAAACCAGGTGTAGAGTATCGGTCCGCCGTATACTTCCGTGTTCAGTGTGAGCATATTGCCGTCGGAGGTGATTTCGCAGTTGGGCTTCAGGCGGAATCCCGGCGAGTCGGTGTGGGAGCAGACAATGCGGAAGCCTTCATGCGCTTCCCCTTCACCAACGCGGAAGGCGAACAGAGCCGAATCGTTGATTGTGGTATAGTAATTGCCTCCGGCTTTGAGATCCCAGTGGTCGCGCAGGTCAAGGCTTTGGAATCCGCAGGCATCCAGACGCCGGCGTATGTTCTTAACGGCAAGGAAATTGCAGGTCGACTCGTCGAGGAATGTCAGCAAGTCGCGTGTCAGGTCTTTCATATTCAGTGTGGTATTATTCTTTGTTGGCAGAGGGCTTTTCAGCGCTCTCTGCGGCTTTTGGCTCATCGGCGGCTCCGGCCTTATCAGCGGCTCCGGCGCCCTCGCCATTAGTATAAGGTTCTGCGTCTTGAGATTGTTCAGCCGGGGCGTTCTCTCCGCCAGTGTTCGTTTGGTCAGTGTTCGTTTGGTCAGTGTTCGTTTGGTCAGCGTTCGGGCCGTCAGCTTTTGTTGTCGCGGCGGGAGCGGCGGGAGCGGCAGCGGCTGCCTTGGCTTTCTTACGGCCGCCGGGGCGGCCGCCGAACGGTGGCTCTTTCATCAGTTCGAGCATCTCGAATGAGATATTGAACACATCCTCGGGACCTGTAGGACGCAAGGGCTCGAACCAGCGGAACTGCGGCAGGAAGAACAGGCTCTTCTTGGCCAGATACAGCGGCGTCATGGTGCCGGGTGTCTCGGGCCACATCTTCAGCCGTTCGATAGTCTGCCCGTTGAAGTCGGCCGACAGGAACGAGCTCTCGAAGTTGGCGATCTTATTGTAGGTGGAGTCGTTTTCCATCGGAAGCATAATCCCCTGCACGTTGCCCTTGATATCCAGATGCTTGATGCTCTGCTTCTCGAATGTGGCATACATCTCCTTGCCGGTCAACTGGTCGTAGAATTCCTCGTCGATCCATTCGGCCATGAATCCGAAGTCGGGCAGGCGCGCCCAGTCGGCTGTGGAGTCGTTCATGTGCACCTGGATCTCATTGCCGAAAATCTGTTTCTGCTCGTTCCAGACTACCGGGTGATAGTCCATATACATGATCGAATCTTTCTGAACTACAGTCAGCGAGTCGCAAAGCCCCTGAATGTCAGAGCGGAAGAAGCGCACATGCGGGGCCGCCACGATGTGGTGGGTGGTGTCGGCAGGGAGGGTCACCGAGTCGTTGAGCGCCTTTTCTGGAGTGATGACCATGTAGGCACGGATGGTGTCGCCATGCATGAACAGAGTATCCTTGGGCGATGAGTATTCCCTGGCGAGGGCGCGACCTGTCACCAGAGCGCTGTCGGCCACCTCGAAATAGTAGCCGTAGTCACCCGTGAGCAATACCTTCTTGGCCGTATCGGTCAGCTCGATATTCCCGAAGGCCTCGCCGAATCCGAGGTTGCGGTCGTAGTAGAGCGTATCGCCGGTGAGGGTGTTGCCGTTTTTGGCCACTACCAGCGACCGGCGGTAGAGGTCGGCCTGCGAAGTCTCGGTGTTGTAGACTCCCGAGGTGGTGTAGATGGTGCCGTCGCCTGAGATGATAGTCGACGTGGTGTCGAGCACGGCGATATGGCTCGCCGTATTGTAGATCATCTGCTCGGTGTATATGTCGAGGGTGTCGCTCTCCTTGAGGCTGCTAAGATGCACGTCTTCGCGAAACAGCGCATCCTTGGTTGAGGGGCTGTATTCGCCATACCATGAGTCGAGCCGGTTCTCCTTATCGGTGAGCACACCGCCCACTTCGTAATATCCCAGCTCGATGCCCAGGTCGTAGTTGAAGATGTCGGTGGTCAGTTTGGTATCGCGGTTGATAAGGCGCACTTTCTTCCCCGGGTCGGCATAAAGGATAGCCAGCTGCGTGGAGTCGGCATAGTTGAGTTCGTCACCGTAGACAAAGAGCGTGTCGCCCTGCTCCATGCGCACATTGCCGTAGGCGTTGAGCGCCCCCGGGCTGTCGTAGAAATTGGCCGAGTCGCAGTACATGTACATATCCCCTTTGCGGAACACCACATCGCCCACCACAATCTGATAGTCGGTGTTGGGGACGGCTCTGAGCTCGTTGGCTCGCTCGAGAAACACTCGGTTGCGCTGGTAGCGGTTGGCCTTGGGGATGGTGGGGGAGATAGGGGTGGTGTCGGGCTGATGGAGCGCCGCGGTCGGTTTTATCGTATTGCCGGCCGAGGGCTTTGCGGCCTGCGATGAGGCTATCACTGAAAGCCCCGCCAAAGCCACGGCTCCGAAGAAAGCGCCGCGCAGCCCCCTGATGCGCCCGGCTGCTGCAGCCGGCCTCCGGCCTTTAAGGCCGCTGCCCGGATGCGGGGCAGATGAGTTTATTTTCTGATTTTCAGCCATCCCTGATGCTCAAATTCGCAGTTGCTCCAGTTGTCCTCGATTTTTACGTAGGTGTCGTTGATCTTCTTCTCGATCCAGTCTTTCACCATTTTGGCTTTGGCCGAGTTTTCATACATCACCTTAATGGCCTGATAGTCATCGCTGAGGTTGGCCTTGTGGGCCGGAATGCGGGCCGTGAGTTTCACGATGGCCACGATATCGGAGTTGCGTTTGGGGTCTTTCATCACGAAGGCCTCCGACACATCGCCCACCTGCATATCGTTGATCTTCTTGGCTACCTCCTGAGGAAGCTCCGACATCTCGAAGCGAGTGGTGTTATTGGCCTGGTTGATCATGCGACCCTGATTATTGCGGGTGTCTTTATCCTGCGAGAGGGCCGTAGCCTCCTCGAAGGTGAACTTTTTGGCGAGGATGTCGCTGCGGAGCGAGTCGAGACGGTTCACGGCGTCGCGCAGGTCGGCTTCAGCCACTTTGGGGCGCAGAAGGATGTGGCGCGTGTTCACCCGGTCGCCGCGCTTCTCGATGAGCTGGATTATATGGTAGCCGTATTGTGTCTCCACGATTTTCGACACTTTGCGCGGGTCGTTGAGGTTGAAGGCCACGGCAGCATATTCCGGTTCGAGGTGACCTTTACCCATGAATCCGATCTCGCCGCCGCGCACACTGCTGCCGTCTTCGGAATAGAGGATAGCCAGGGTGGAGAACTCCGATTCGCCGCGGTTGACGCGGTCGGCATAGTCGCGCAGACGGGCCTTTACATCGTCAATCTCCTGCTGGGGGATTTTGGGGTTGATGGTGATAATCTCTGCCTCAACCTGCGTGGGGATGAACGGGATGGAGTCGGTGGGGAGTTTGTCGAAATATTTGCGCACATCCGAGGGTGTCGTCTTGAGGTCTTTGGAGATGTTGCTCTGCACCTGCTGCACTCGGTACTGATTGCGCATGGCGTCGGCCATCTGTTCGCGGAATTCTACCATCGGTTTGCGGAAATATTCTTCCAGCTTTTCCTTCGATCCCAGATTGGTCACCAGATAGTTGATACGCTGCTCCACAGCCTGATTTACCATCGATTCCTGCACCTCCACGGTGTCGATATCTGCCTGATGCAGAAAGAGCTTCTCAATGGCGAGCCGCTCAGGAATCACGCAGTACGGGTCGCCCTTTATAGGCTCCTTCTCATAAAGCATCTGCTGATAGGCTTCTTCGATTTCACTTTTATAGATGGGTTGGTCGCCTATCATCCAGGCGACTTCTTCCACAATATTGTTGTTGGCTGCCAGAGCGGCCAGGGCTGCGAGGCCGGCCATCGGCGCGAGGATTCTACGGTTGATTTTCACGTGATTCGGGTGTTGAAAATTCTCTGAATGAAGATGTTGCGGCAGGTCGACGCACTGGCGCGCCTGCCTATCAAATCGCAAATTTACATAATTTTCGTGAATATCCCTTTGCCGCCGTCCGTTAAAAAGCCAAAAATTTGCGCGAAACGTGTCTGTGTGCGTCATATTGGAAGATGTGTGGCATTGTTTGGCTCAAACGAGGCAGAGTAAATGACAAAAAATTCTTACCTTTGAAGTCAGTAAAGAAATCTATTTGCCATGACCCTGCTCGAAGCCATATCTGCCCGCCATTCCGTGCGCCGCTATACCGACCGACCGCTTGATGCCGATGTTATAGCCCTCCTGACCGCCAAGATTGAGGAAATCAATACCGCGGGGCGGCTCCATGCGCAGCTTGTCACCTATGAGCCGAAGGCATTCCGCGGAGGCTTCGCCTACGGTTCGTTCCGTGGTGTCACCGACTATATCATCATGGCCGGGGAGAAGGGTGCAGACCTTGATGAAAGGATAGGGTATTATGGTCAGGAACTGGTGGTGTATGCTCAGACCCTTGGACTGAACACCTGTTGGGTCGGTCTGACGTATAATAAGGTCAGCGGTACCTGCAATCTCGCTCCCGGAGAGAAGATCGTATGCTATATCGCTCTGGGCTACGGCGAGTCGCAGGGTTCACCGCATAAAAAGAAAAGCATAGAGCAGCTCGGAGGCGTCACCGCCGACTCTCCGGAGTGGTACCGCCGGGGGATGGAGGCGGCGGCCATGTCGCCGTCGGCCGTGAACCAGCTTAAATGGCGGTTCCGCTGCGCGGGCGTCGATGCCGGGGGCCGCGGTGTGGTAGAATGTGATCGCGGCCGCTCTCTGATAGGATATACGGCTATAGATCTGGGAATTGCGAAATATAATTTTGAAATCGGGGCTGCTCCCGTGAAGATCGTGTTCCGTCAGCCGTCAGGATCTGAAAGGAGCCGTAAGACTTTCCTCGCTTTTGGCATAGCTTTAGGCATCGCTTTAGCCGGCCTGATGACTTCGCCGGCGGCTGAAGCCTCCGACAGCACCCCGGCCGAACTGATGCGCCGCCTGCAGGGCGGCGGCACTGTGGAGCAGGCTGATGTGCACGCTGTGCTTCACCAGCTCGACCGGGAGGTGAACCGCCGCAACGAATATCGCGCCCGACGTGTAGCCCGCATCGACTCGCTGGGCCGTCTGCGCAGAGCCACCGCCGAGCGGTCGCCGTCGTGGTTCCGACATACAATGGAGATAGGGCAGGCCTTCGGGTCGTTCAACAACGATTCTGCCTTGAAATATCTTTACGAAGGGTATGAG
The DNA here is from genome assembly GCA_945916235.1 of uncultured Porphyromonadaceae bacterium. Taxonomy (GTDB): domain Bacteria; phylum Bacteroidota; class Bacteroidia; order Bacteroidales; family Muribaculaceae; genus UBA7173. The sequence continues at coordinate 31,624 of CAMEGQ010000019.1, forward strand.
GCGGCACGGGCCGGAGGCAACGACTCCACAGAAATCAGTTTCCGCATCAGGTTGGCTCCGGCGCTGTCGATGGGCGGATATGTGACCGATGCTCTGGCAGCTCTCAACGAAGTGGATACCGTCGGGCTGTCGCCGGCACTGCTGCGCAGCTACTACGCCCAGGCCCGGCAGACATATTCCTATGTAGCTAATTATTACGACGGCCTCGGGGCGTCGCGCGACAACTGGAACACACGGATGGTGGAGTCGCAGGAGCGGCTGCTCCCGCTTCTGGAGAAGGGATCGGACGAATTTCAGCTCAATCAGGGCGAGTATCTGTTCAATACGCACCAGCTGGCCCGCAGCCGCACCATACTGCTCGACCTCGTGGGTCGTCTCGACCCGGATTCTCCCCAGTATGCCATTGCCACCCACATTCTGGCCCAGATAGCCGCCCAAAACGGGAGGCGCAACGAGCAGGTGCTTTTCCTTGCGCTTTCGGCCATGAGCGACACCCGCCGCAGCAATCTCGAGGTGATGTCGATTCAGGAGCTGGGCGGCCTGCTCTTTGAACAGGGTGATACCAAACGCGCCCACAACTATCTGGTGATGGCCATGAACAATGCTGTCGACAGCCGGGCTTCGGTGCGTCTGTCGCAGACTTCGCAGCTGCTGACGGTGATTGAAAACGACCATCTGTTGCAGATACGCCGCTATCGGCGTATCACCACCACGGCGCTGTGCATTCTGGCCGTGTGCCTGCTGGCGATGGTGGCGGGGCTTTGGTTCCTGCGCCGTCAGCTGCACCGTCTCGACCGCCTCAAGCAGCATCTTGAGGTGTCGAACAAGGCCAAGGAGGTGTATATGAGCCGGTTCATGTCGCTGTGCTCAATATACATGGACAAACTGAAGCAGTTCAGCAAACTTGCCAACCGTAAGATTTCAGCCGGTCAGGTCGATGAGCTGTATAAGCTCACGAAATCCGGTAAATTCGTCGAGGAGCAGAGCCGCGAGTTCTATCTGGTATTCGACGATGCCTTCCTGCATATCTATCCCGATTTTCTGGAGAAGGTCAATGCCCTGCTGCGCCCCGAAGAGCGCATTACGCTTGAGGATGGTGAGCTGCTCAACTCCGACCTGCGTATCCTGGCGTTTATGAAACTGGGTATTGATGATGCCCCGCGCATCGCCCATATCCTCAACTATAGCGTCAATACCATCTACGCCTACCGCAACAAGCTCCGCAACAAAGCCATCAACCGCGACACGTTCGAAGCTGACATCCTTGCTATCTAACCCCGTAGCGCAGATTCACAAACGAAGTGCAAAAATTCCAGGCCTCGGGGGAGGAAATATTGTAAAATTTGTTAACTTTGCAGATTACTGGCAGAGCGTTCCGACGCTTACCTGCGGCGGCTTTCCGTAAGCCGCGCAGGGGGAGGAGGACTGTTGGCCTGGTAATATATTAGTAAACAAAGAATTATGAATAGTATAGCTTCCCATGTTGAGTATCTGCTCCGCAAACATGACTGCGTAGTGCTTCCGGGCCTCGGCGCTTTGCTCTGCCGCTATGTCCCGGCCTCGTTTGCCGATGAGGATGGTGTCACACTCAACCCTCCGGGTCGCTTTATGGCCTTCAACGGGATGCTTACCGAATCGGACGGCATGCTCGCCTCATCGGTAGCCCGCCAGAGCGGAGTCACGTTCGAGGCTGCCACGCGCAGCGTGGAAGCTGAAGTGGCTCAGATGCGCGCGCAGCTGGCGCTCCATGGCGAACTGCAGCTGGGCCGACTGGGCAAATTCATCAGTTCGGCCGATGGGCTTATCTCGTTTGAACCCGACGAAATCGCCGGCATCAACGGCTATTTCTTCGGTCTGCGTCCTATCTCGCTGCGCCCGCTTGCCATGCTCCACAGTCCGGCTGTGGCCAAAGTGGCCGAACCGGTGCTCCCCGTATATCAGCCCGAACCGCGCTCGCGCCACTCATGGCGAGCCTACGCTGCCGGTATCGCCGCCTCACTGGCCCTGCTCTTCACGGTGGGATTGTATTGCCTGTCGCCGATGAGCATAAATACGCCTACCGATACGGCTTCGCTGGCACCTGCCGTGCAGGTGAAGAAGTCCACGCAGACCAAGCCGATCACCATCAAAAAAAATCAGCAGCTTCAGGTGCGCCCGCAAATCAAGGGTGTCCCGGTCCGCAGGGCTGTGTCGACGGATTCTGTGCGTATGATCAAAGGCGGGCAGAAGGTTACACCGGGTCAGCCTGTCAAGAATAGTCAGAATGTCAAACCGGTAAAACCCAATGGCGCTGTCAAGGCCGGTAAAGCCGAGATTGTAGAACTTCCCAAACAGCTTGACTACAAGGCCAAGCAGGTCGGAACCAAGGTGAAGCCAACCTCGTCGGTTCAACCGCGCCTGTCGGCCTCCGACCGTTACTGTGTGATTGTGGCTTCGTTTGCAACGCGTTCGCAGGCAGAGGTTTATGTGGCTCAGAATGGTGGAAGCAACCTCGGCATTCTGGAGAAAGACGATAAATTCCGGGTATATGGTGCCACAGGGTCGACTCGCGACGAGGCTAACGCCCAGCGTGCCCTCACCGGCAAAGCCGATGCCTGGGTCTGCGCCCGCTGATCAATCAAAATTAGCTGCAGAAGCGTTATATCTGTGTAGCGCCGGGCGCTCATCAGCTGAGATATGCGCCGGAATGTCTGCAATATTGTCGTAACTATCTTTCTCTCAACCTTTTTTTGATATGATGGAGAATCTTCACGAACTTCTGATAAACCGCCGAAGCATCCGCCGCTATACCAATGCGCCGGTTGATGCCGACGATGTACGCCTGATACTGGAGGCCGGACTGATGGCCCCGACTTCGAAAAATGCCCGCAGCTGGCAATTTGTCGTAGTGGAGGAACCGGAAATGCTGGCGCTTCTGGGTCAGTGCAAGCCTAATTATGCCACCTCAGTGGCCAATGCTCCTTTAGCTATCGTGGTCACGGCCGACATGACCAAGTCGGAGGCCTGGATAGAAGACGCCTCGGTGGCTGCTTCGTTTATGATGCTTCAGGCCGCCGACCTCGGACTCGGCAGCTGCTGGGTAGAGGTGCGCGACCGCTACCGCGAAGACGGAGAGCCCTCGGAGGAATATGTTCGTAATCTGCTCGGTATTCCCGAAGAGATGGCTGTGGTATGTATCCTTTCGGTAGGCTACAAGGACGAAACCCGCCGCCCGATCGATACCACCAAGCTGCTTTGGGAGAAGGTTCACGCCGGAAAATGGTAATGCAGTCGGAAAATGGTAATGCAGTCGGAATCGGCAACAGAAATCCAAGACGAAAAGCGCCCCAAAATTGTAGTGTTCGGAGCGGGCAATGTGGCCTCACATCTTGCTCCGGCTCTGGCTCGTGTAGCCCGTGTGGTTCAGATAGTCAGCCGGCATAAGGAGTCTGCCGCTGCGCTTGCGGCGGCGATTGGCGCTGATTGTAAGGGCATTACGTCGGTTGACGACATCGATCCCACCGCAGATTTCTACATCATTGCGGTAAATGACGATGCTGTGGCCCGTGTGGTCGAGTCTACCCCGGCCTTTGAGGGCATCTGGGCTCACACTTCTGGCAGTGTCCCTGCCGACGTGTTCCGAGGACAAAAAGCCCGCTACGGGGTGTTCTACCCGCTGCAGACCTTCACGCGCTCGGTAGAGGTGGATGTCAGCCGTGTGCCGTTTTTTATTGAAGGTTCTGACCCTGCGACGGAAAAGAGTCTGGTGAATCTTGCCTCGAAGATTTCGTCAAGAGTGGAGATAGCCGACTCATCGCGGAGAAGCCTGCTACATGTGGCGGCAGTGTTCGCCTGCAATTTCGCCAACCTGATGTGGATGGAAGCTGACAAGATTCTGCGTCCTCACGGGTTGGAAGTAGGGGTGATGATGCCGCTATTGCAGGCCACACTTGAAAAATTGAACAGCGTATCGCCTCGCGATGCCATGACCGGGCCTGCCCGACGCGGCGACCTTCACGTAATCGCATCCCATCTTGACCGGCTTCCTGAAGATCAGGCGGAAATCTACCGTCTGCTCTCCCAGACTATCCTCAATGAATTTCATTCCGACTTGAAAATTTAGACCTTACCTCGTTAATTTTCAGCTATTTAACCTCACCATGAGCAAAATTCCTTACGATCTTACCAAAATCCGCGGCATAGCTTTTGATGTCGATGGAGTGCTTTCTCCCAACTGTATTCCGCTTGGAACCGACGGGATACCGCGCCGTATGGCTAACATCAAAGATGGCTACGCGCTCCAACTTGCGGTGCGCAAGGGGCTGAAAATAGTGGTGATAAGCGGTGCTGTCTCTGACGGACTGATTGAACGGTTCGCAATACTCGGTATCAAAGATGTATACCTTGGCGCCGGAATGAAGAGTGAGGTATTCGCCGACTGGATGGAGCGCGAAGGGCTTCAGCCTGAGGAGGTTGCATTTGTGGGTGACGATGTGCCCGACCTCGACTGCCTGAAGGCGGCCGGACTGGCCGTGGTTCCCGCCGATGCATCGTTTGATGCTCTACAGGTGGCCAAATACGTTTCGCCTGCCTGTGGCGGCCAAGGCGTGGCCCGCGATCTGCTTGAGGAAATTCTTAGGGCTCAGGGGCTTTGGCCCGTGACCGATAAGGCCTGGGGATGGTAAGAGCCTGAATGGCAGATATTATTGGCCTTATAGCTTCCCGGGGTGCGGATAAATTATTGAATAGCAATGGAAAATAAAGAATTTGAATTTCTAAAGGGAAAAACGCTGCTACTGGCCAGCGCGTCGCCGCGTCGCCGCGAACTGCTTGGTAATCTGGGAATTCCGGTAGAATTGGCTACCCTTCACGATGTGGACGAAAGTTATCCCGATACGCTCGCTCTTGAGGACGTGGCTCCATACGTATCAAAGAAGAAGGCTGCGGCATACAAAAGCGAATTTGCTGATGGCCAGGTGCTTGTGGCGGCTGATACGGTAGTAATCAGCGATGGAAAAGTGCTTGGCAAACCGCACAGTGAGGACGAGGCTCGCCGGATGCTCAGGCAACTCTCAGGATCGACCCATCGGGTAGTCACCGGCGTGACCTTGGTGTCCGGAAGCAAGACGCTGACCTTTGCCGAACACACCGATGTGACATTCGACGAACTGACAGATGATGAGATAGACTATTACGTGGACCGATTCCGCCCGCTCGACAAGGCCGGTGCCTACGGAATCCAGGAATGGATAGGGTACATCGGTATTTCCGGCATTTCCGGCGACTACTACAATGTGGTAGGGCTTCCTCTGCGTTCACTCTACCGTCACCTCCGCGCGCTCCTGGCCTGAGTTTTCCCAAATGAGTATATACGACCGACGGTGGACTGCCCGGAAGGGGGGCGGTCCACCGTCGGTGGTTTTCGTTGTGACGAATCTCAGAGCGGAGCGTTAAGCTTTCACACGTTCGAGATAGTTGCCTGTGCGGGTGTCAACGCGCACCTTGTCGCCAATGTTGCAGAAGAGCGGCACGCGGATTTCGGCGCCGGTCTCGACAGTGGCGGGTTTGAGAGTGTTGGTGGCGGTATCGCCCTTGATGCCGGGTTCGGTGTAGGTGATTTCCAGAACTACGTTAGCGGGGAGCTCGCAGGTGAGTATGGTGTCGGAAGCGGCGTGAACCATAGCTTCTACGATATCGCCTTCTTTGAGGAATTCCACGCCCTCGATGCTTTCGCCGGGGAGAGCCATCTGCTCGAAAGTCTCGGTGTGCATGAAGTTGTAGCCCATATCGTCCTTGTAAAGATACTGATAGGGACGGCGTTCGATGCGGACTTCATTCACTTTCACGCCAGAGTTCCAGGTCTTGTCAAGGATGCGACCGGTTTTTACATTGCGGAGTTTGGTGCGCACGAAAGCCGGACCTTTGCCGGGTTTAACGTGAAGGAATTCAACGATGAAGAAGTAGTTGCCGTCGATATC
>CAMEGQ010000020.1 GCA_945916235.1 uncultured Porphyromonadaceae bacterium
CCGCGCAATGCGCCCCGCGCCCTGCCGCAGCGCCTCCACGGGCCGCAGCACCCGCTCCGATTACCCCTTTGATTTGGCGGAATATGTAGGAGGAATTTCGCGGAATTTTGCGGAAATTCACGGTAAAAACGCTCCCGCGCACGCGTGATTTCCGAAAAGAATTACCACAGTCACGCGCGGGCGGCCACCTTGCCGAGGCCGTGGGCGGTAAGGGGAGTTGCGAGTGGAGAGAGCGACCAAGGGTTAAGACGTATAAGCAGGAGCCGGTGTCGGGCCGTGCGCCCCGGCGGCGTGATGCGAGCGGAGCGAAGGCAATTTGTAATGCAGTAACTGCGTATACAATTTGTAAAGCAGTAACTGCGTATACAATTTGAGAACATTACAGCCGGCGGGGCGAGCGCACCGCCTTAGACACGGGCTTAAGCGAGATACGTCAACCCCCGGGAGCGAAACGGAATGAGCATAATCCGCTCCGCCCTCGGGGGTGTGGGGTGGGGAGAAATGTTATCCTGGGGCGAAGCCGGAGGCGCTCAAAGGATAGAGGATGTGACTGCGATAGTGGAATTGTGCTGCGGAAACTTCTCGCAGCCGATGGCTACGGTGTCGAAAGCATCGGAGCCGTCCGTGCGTCCCTCGAGGCGGTCTTCATCCGTCTCGGCCAACTTCTCACCGCGCTTATCCTTCTTGCCGTTGTAGACGCCGGCCGTCTGAATGGATACGAGGAGTTCCTCATTGTTCTGCACATTGAACATCGGCATCAGATGGGCACGGCCATCAAACATACGATTGATGAGCAGATGCTTCAGCATATGGTCCATGGGCTTGCCGATATCCACGCGAGTGACGAGCCAGCCGTTGGCACGGAAGGCATTGAAGATCACAGTCTCGAACGTGACATCGTTCACAGCATAGGAGCCATGCTTTGCCGTGGCGTCGAAATAGAATATAACCCTTTTGTTCTGATGATAGCGGTAGTAGTTGCAGAAGTCATTGACCAGCTCCACCAGTTTGCGCTCATACTTGACGAAAAAGCTTTTAAGGATAAGGAGCTTACGACCGCGGGGCTGTGCGGCCACGAGCCAATTGATATTGGCGTTGTAGTCGAACCCGATACAGACAGGCTGCTTGGGATCCACGTCGGCATCCATAAGGGATGTAGGCTCCTTGATCTTGTCGAAGTCGTAGGCGAGATTATCCAGATGGGAGAAGTTGGTGGCCGAGTATTTGTGGCGCTCCGTCATTGAGGAATAGAAACCGTCGCGCATTATACCGATGCGCTTGCAGAGCACCGAGGTCTGGAACGTAAGCGGCGGGAGATCTCGCTTGAGCTGCTTGATGAACGCTTCGCCGAGCAACACCATATTGTCGATAGTGGATACTTCCCGATAATCCACGGCCACGGATCTCAACTGGCAGAGAGTGCGGTTAAGACGCGCGAGCTCGCCCCTCAGGTATCCGGGAGGCTCTACGCCCTTGGCCGTGAGCTCTCCGACTCGCTTACGTATCACATAGATCTCATAGACCGTGGCGCGGATCATGTCGATAACTTCCGGCGTAGACTTCTTGTCCCAGTCCAGGAACCAGGAGCCCTTCTTAGTGACCGGCATATCTGAGGATATCAGCATGGAATGGTGATAGAAGTGCTTACCGAAATACTGGCGGTTTCCTCGCAGCGCCGGGAAGGTCTCATCCTTGAGGCGCTCGAAGTCTATGAACTTGGCCTCGTCTATATCCAGGGCGTCATAACTCTGCGAGTTGGAAGTACCGGTGCGATCCTGGCTGATGATATAGCCGATGCTACCGTTGCAGAACGACAGCACATTCTCGTAGTTGCGCACCGGAAAGATAGGCTCCTTCCAGCCCCATGAAGCGGGAGGCTGAATACCGATACACCAGTGGACGTTGCGTTTAAATCCCCAGTTCTCCCAGTGGATGAGCATGGAGGGGAGCGTATTGGTGAGCGCGCGTTTGATGTTGGCCGAGACGAAACCGGTGATCGAGCCGGGCATGCGCTGGAAATTACGGAGATTCCAGAGCGCATGCACCATACCTTTGCCGAAAGCTCGTCCGGCCACAAGGATAGTGTCCTTCGCCTGAACGACCGTCATAAGGTCGCGCTGCACGTCATTCAGGTAAACCTGCTGATTGCGTTTTTCCATTCAGATGTGGCGGATTAAAGATATCGTCGAGCTCGGCGTCGATCTCCTCGAATTCCACGTCTTCAGTCTGCTCGAGCCAATATTTGTTCTTAACCTCCTTGATACGGTTTCGGAAGTCGGGCATGCGCTTAATACCTATCACGGTGGGATCGTCGGTGAAGTTAAGCACGATCGGCACCACCTTATCCAGGATATCGGCGCGGGGATCGTCGCGATCAAGCTGATGCACCTCCTTGAGAGCCTTGGCCGCTGCCACCATATCGCGGGTGTTGTTGGCCGCGTCGGCCTTCTCGTAGGCGCGGTTCAGCATCATCGTGACGCGATAACGCATGTAATCCTTGCTCACCTTCTGGAACTCCCCCAGAAGATTCTTGACCACGCGCAGATCTTCCCGGGCCACCGTGTCGCCGATACCATAGCGCGAACGCAGCTCGGCCACGATATCGCGGTCGCGCTTCGAGGGATAGGAGAGCCAGTAGGTGTAGATGTCGCGCAGACGGACAATGTGGCGCATGGTGGCCTCCGGGAGTCCGGCTGCCATCATTTTATCGGCGTCGGCAAAAAGATATTGCTGAGCGGCGTCTATGATTGCGGGTAGGGGCATAGGCTAAAAGTCTTCGGCTGCTGTCATGTCATGGAGGAAAGCGCCGGTCATCTGGACGGCGAGTGGGGAGCCGACACGGGCAAACTCAAGTTCCAGTTTACGGAGCATGTGGGCCGTTTCCGCCTTCCCCTTGAAATAGGCCCGGTGTGCCGCCGAGTACCGGTTGGAGAGCTCAGCCATGAAGTGGTCGGGATCGAGGCCCATAAGGATAGCTATCTCCCCGGGAGGCGTAAGCTCCGAAGCGAGCTCGCCGATTCTGTTAATCTCTTCCTGACTATACATGAAATTCATTGATTAAGATTGAGTTGGCACGGCACTCTTCAAGTCCTTCTTTAAGTCTTGCGAAGGTGAAGGAATCGGTGGTGATGATGCCCGCCTCGTAGCGGTCGCCGCGTGTCTGATTCTGAGAAGTGACGATGGCAGCCTTGTTGTCGCCGGAGGAAAGCAGTACCACTTTCGAGTGATTCTGGCAGAGATATACGCTCTCGAAAGTGGACTGCATGAATTGCCTGAGAGCGATCGTCTTTCTGGCCGCACGTAGGTCGCAGATCAATTCACAGTGAAGCACCTTCCCTTCCTTCTTCATGCGGTGCATTCTCCGGAGAAATTCTTCACTGGTGGAGAATGTGGAGATGGAGATATCGGCTCGGCCAATCTGATTGATGGTCCACTCAATCAAATCGGCTAACTGGATATCCTTTGCGAGGTACGGCTGCACCGAACATAATCCCAAAGGCTTCAAGGACGACAGTCTATTCGGCATTACTCAAAGTTTATGCCGATAGCTGTTAGTTCCTGGACTGTTGCCTCGGAAAATTCCGCACCGGCGTTTTTGATCACACCTACGGCTGCCTGAATCTTCGACTTGGCGGCCTCGACCTTTTCGGCGTCAAGAAGATTGGAAGCAATGGCCTTCTTATACTTCGAAATTGTCTTGCGGGCCGCACCCACAGCCTTTACCATGTCGGCACCCTGAGCCTGATCGGGCGCTGCCTCCGGAGCCGGCGATGCGATGTAGGAATCGTATTCCTTGAGATTGGCCCGGTATAGCTTCTCCGTCTCGTCAAGAATACGGAGTTTCTCGTAACGATCACAGGGCTGCGCGTCGGCCATCGCCTTGAGTTCGTTGAACAGAAGTACGATACTTTTGTAGCGCGCACCGTTGGAATCCCATAGCTCGCGGATATGAGCCGGGAGCGAATCGTGGTCGGGACGTTTGCCGGTGGCCACGGAACCCGACGTTATCTCGTCGTCGGTGGAAATAACCGGAGCGTCGGCGATGGTGGCCAGAGCTCTCGGCATAACTTCCGACTCCATTCTCGACACCTCCGAAACTGTGAGGTTGTCGAGGCGAATCCGGAGATACTTCTTGAGCTCGTAAATGAGTTTTTCCTTGAATTTCTCCGGGCGGAGCATCACTGAGTTATACAGGGCGCGGTTTCGGTTCAGCTGAAGCATAAGGGTGGCGCCCTCCTTGATATCACGCAGATGGTCGGGAGTGTCAAGCCACTCCTGGACTTTTTTTGTAAGAATCGGATCGAGTTTCATTTTCTATGTCTTAAAGATAATAGGCGCAACACGCGAGCCGTCGAGCCGCGGGTTGCGCCGGGATTAGAGAAACAAGAGAAGAACCTGACTTAACCAGCGGCCTCGAGAGTGCCGGTGGCGCAGTCCATCACGCCCTCGGCGGTCTTGAACTTGCCTTCGTAGAAAGGAGCGGGAGCGATATCCGTCACAGTGATTTCGAACTGGGTGCCCGAAGCATCCGTGACCTCCATGCCGGAATCCTGAGAGGTCTTGGTGTCCGTGCGGAATTTCTCGTTGCCGAGAATACGGAACTTGCCGTCGCGCTGCTGTATGATGTACACCAGATCGTCGCTGTTGGCCAGACGGCAGAAACCGGCTGCCTCGGCGTTGTTGCCGGCATACTTCAGAGTGAGCGTATTAAGGAAGGTCTTGGAGGGCACATTGCCCTGGCTCTCCGACTTGATGTTGGAGGCAGTATCGAGGATATCGATCGAGAAGAACTTGGCATCGGCCGCCAGGGTGAAGTCGCCCTTGTAAGTGGCGATCGAGCCCATGGTGGCGGCTTCGTCGTGGGGACCCGGAAGGGTAGGCCAGCCTACGATCTGGCTCTTGGGGATTCCCCACGCCTGCTGGCGAAGACCGGGAAGAACGGTATCGCCCAGGCAATGCTCAAGAGAATCGTAGATATCGAGTGTCTGACATTTGGACATAATCTTGAGTTTTTTGAGTGTTAGGATTTGGGAGTTTAAGTACCGGTGCCGGTAGTGCCGCCGCCGGTTGAAGCGGGTTACTCGTGGAATTTACCGACAAGGAGTCTGGAGGGATCGATGCTTTCGTAGTCGAAGCCGAAGAAGAGAGTGGCCACAAACGAGAGGACGAACGGATGGTACTTCTCTACGCTGATATTCTCCAAGTCTCCGAGCTGATCGGTGGCGATGAGCATGTTATTGCGCTGCGAGAGCTGCATGAACTTGGAATTCGCTTTGCCGGCGAAGGGCACGAAACGGATGTTGGGGAAGCCCTCGACAACCATCTGATTGAACTGGTCGTAAATGGGAGAGTTTCCGGTGGTAGCCTTGTAATCGTCGCGGTATGCGTAGATAACAGAGCGGGGCACATAGAGATTCAGGCCTTTAGCCTTCGAATCCTCGCCGTCCTCACATTCGAGAAGCTCGTCGGAAGCGGCGCGACAGAAAGCCGTGATAAGATCCACGGCGTTGTTGGATGTGATTGCCTCCGAGAACTCGAACAGGTTGCCTTTGGTGGTGGCGATGTTACCGGCGGTGATCTCGGCAGCCGTCACTGTGTCAACACCGTTGAAGAGATCCACAGTCTTTGTGCCGGAGTCATTGCGGACGGCGTCGAAAAGGTGGAGAAGCAGTGACTTGCCTATCTTTCCGGCCATAAGCGAAAGGACCTGAAGCGCGATTGGCACGTTTTTGAGTCCGTCACCCTTGACGATCGAAGAGCCATAGATGGACTGATAGACCGAATTGGGGTCGAATTCCTTCACTATGCTGCCGAAATAGGATTTCAGCGTGCGGCCTTTTGCGTTGATATTCTCACGGTCAACGCGATAGGGATCATAAGGGCCAAGCTCGAAATTGCCGTCAATCGCGCCGACGGTCTCGCTGCCACGGATACCGGTGCGGACGGTGAAATAATTCAGGGCATAGCCCAAAGAGAGAACGGCTACCTTAAGAAGCTCCGTTCTGTACTTGTTCGCAGATTGTGCGAGCGAGTCGGGAGTGATGATCACTTTACCGGCGGGGTTGGTGGAATCTGCCATTATCAGAGAGCATTTTTGATTTCGTTAAACAAATCCGAGGCATTGAAATCAGCCTTGGCACCTTCGCCCTCGATATCGTTGGTGTCGGCTCCGGGTCCGTCCTTGAGGTTCTTGACCTGCTCTTCGAGCTCGGCGATCCTCTTTTCGTTGGCCTTGATGGTCTCATCCTTCTTGGCCACGTCGGCGGACAAAGTTTTGATGTGATTGTCGATGGTCTCCATCTCTTCGGCCTTGATTGAAACGTAGCCCTCGGCGTCGGAGGTCAGACCGACATCGAGCTTCAGGAGATCATCGACCGCAGAAAATTTCCGGGTCTTCATTTCCGAATTCATTTTATTGGTGGAACTTGTGTTTTCGTCTGCGACCTTTTCGCCTTCGGCATCCTTGGCCGGGAAGATCGAATTGACGATTTTACCGATCAGATTCTTTCGGGGCTGCTCGGCGGGGTCGGAAACGACAGAGAGACCTAAGGTCGAAATGCCGAGGGCGTTGAATTTCCTTTCCGTGTCGGGAGTGAAATTCAGCTTCTTCTCGCCGTCCATCTCCGAGATCTCGTCGATAAAACCGTAGCTCAGCGCTTCTTCGGCGGTGAGCCAGCGGCCCTCTCTGAGGATATTCAGGATCTCCGAGACCTTCTTTCCGCACTTGGCGGCATACATATTGGCGAGAACGACATCTATCTTGTCGTTTTCCTTCTTGTTGGCCTCCAGCTGTTCGATGAGCTGCTGCATCTGGTCCGCGTTGTAGTTGCCCCATGCGTCGATGAAGTTTGAGCATTTATGCACAAGGAACATGGCATATTTGCTCATCACTATACGCTTGGCACCCATTGCGATGATGGTTGCGGCGGAAGCGACAAAGCCGGAAAGATACACGGTAACATCCCCATGGTCGATGAACTGCTGCCGTATATCCAGGCCATGGTCAAGATCGCCTCCAAGGGAAGTGATCTTAACGTCGACATGCTTGCCTTTGTAGGGGGCAAGGACTCTCCGGACATACTGTTTCGAGTATCCCCAGAGGCCAATTTGGTAGTCGAGAATAAGTTGATAATTCATGTTATCCAAGTTTACCGCAAATGTAACTTGGTAATTACTTGGATAAAAAGACGGGATTTCAGTCTAAAACAGGCAAAAGACCTAATGTATCGGTGTATTCCACAGTGAGGGTGCATCCCGATTGTCCGTTGGCAGCGTCCGGAAACATATCGGATGTGTTCACTATCGGGAAGGGGGATTCGCAGGTGCCCACAAGGAAACGGTCGCCCGATACCGTAGTGACCAGAAAGGCGAGCTTGCGGTTATTCACCCTGAAACGCTCCGGGAGCAGCGCTTTGATAGTGGTGGTGAAGAGCCGGCTCTTGTTGTCTACCTTTGACGCCACCTCCATAGAGGCGAGATCCGCAAGAGGTATTTCTTTGAAATTGCGCCAGAAATTGAGCATAACTCCAAGTCCCGGGACGATAGTAATATGCCGGAGCAGTCGTGTTTCGATATACCGGATCGATTTGATGTTGTCGAGAATCTGAAGCATGGGAATCGTGTTGTGTGAGAAGTTGTGAGAAGTTGTACGGAGTTGTTCGGGGTTGTGTCAGTTTGTACGGGGTTGTACGGACCTGTTCGGGGTTGTACGGAGTTGTTTGCGAATCCTGAAAACCGGTCCGACTATAGGGCATTTTTCTGGTGGATTTTTTTGAGATTGATCCCACATTCATGGTAAGACTTCCGGATACGGTAGTAACACTGGCGCACGGTTTCGATCCTGTCCACGTCTATGCCGTGCATCTCGCACCAGGCGGCAATGAGTTTGTTCAGCCCGCACGGCGCCTTTTCGAGCGGGGAAATGTCGCACCAGAGCGCCCTACTGAAAAGATCCTTGATCGTCTCCTGAACGGCCATCTTTCCGCGATCTCCCATGTGATTGTATTCTTCGGGCGGTTTGGCCACAGAGTCGGGGATGGCTATCGCCGTAGAACCTTCGGGCGCTATCGCTTCGACCGGTTCTTCAGGAAGGCGCTTGCGGATGTAAGTGCGGATCACGGCGTTCTGAGGCGAGGCAGCGGGGAAAACAACCGGGTTCCCCAGCCTGTTAGTAATCCACTGTGAAAGATACCGGGGAAGATTGACATAGATAAGATATTGGCTCATTAGAAGTTAATTTACACAAAGTTACAATTTTTTTCGGGGAATCGAGCAAATACAGTAGAAAAATCAATTGAATTTAGTAGGTATATTTTGCGATCTACCGAATCTACCTTTTCTACCTTTTTGAAAATGAGGGTTAATATCCATATTTACAGCGCATTAAGTAAAAGTGCTCAGAGCTGAAAACCCTCAAAAAAGGTAGAAAAACCGTCTACAAGGTAGATTTTACCTGTTAAAATCTACAAAAGTAGAAAAAAGTAGATTGAGGTTTACAGGTAATAAGTATATAAAGTCTCTGATTTATAGAGAAGTAGATTAGGTAGAAAGTGTAGATTCAAAAATAGGTGCCTTATTTTTTCGCGGTAATTACTTTCGGCGCAAAAAAAGGAGGCCGTTTCGCAACGTCCTCCTTCCTCAAACGTATTTAGATTAAATCTCGCTTATGAAACATTAATGGACTTATACCCTTAATATAAACCCTTATCGTCTTCGCTCACTTGGTCAGCAGCTTCGATAAGCGCCTCGCAATAGATTCCTCCGAGGCAGTGGTGGCACTCGCTCGGAGTCTCATTAGTCGGGCTCATCGCCATATCCTTCAAATTCAAACACGAACTTTTTTACATTCGTATCGCTTGATTCAAATATCTTATAATTCATCGTTCTTAATTTTTTGTAAGAAACTTAGGGATCCTGCACCAGTGAGTGGGACTTACCAAATCGCCGTCCAGAGTGTACCAGTCTTCACCATCCCAATAGGCCACTTCATTATAGCCAGGGCCGATAAAACTTGCAGGGATGTGAGCTAACACATCTTCATCCGGTTCAGGCATCGTATCATTCACATTGATCCACTGCTTGGCCGAAGCCCATTCTACACCTTTGTTCCATCCGTCGGAGAAGTTGTCGCTCGGTATGTATACGGCACATTCAAGCTCCGTTTCCGTGAGATCTTTATCATTAAAGTGAGTCGTCGCCCATGCTCGACGCTTAGCTATTTCTTCTGCTTTCATTGTTCATCGAAATTAATGCGCGGTTGGATTTTCTCCTGCGTGATATGTTCCACCCGCTTGATTTCTGTATCAATTATTCTCTCATAATCTTTGGCGCAACAGAGGGCCACCTTGTCTTTTCCTTTCGATCGGAAATACCGCTGCTGCCACTGCCTCATTTTCGATACGTTGTCGAAGAATTCTCGAGGCGTCATATTTCATCGATATAATAGCCAACGAGCTTATAATACGGCAAGCATATCCGATAAGGGCTATCGGGTTTAGGCTTGACGTATAGGACAAATTCTCCTTCCTCGTCTTCGATATATTCGTAAATTCCGGTATATATCCTCCAGTTTGAGAATACAAGGTTTACGGTTGTCCCCTGCGGTACGTGCTCATTAAGGAAATCTTCCGGATCTTTAAGAGTAACCTCTTTCGTGGAACCGTCGTCGTTCCTGACGTTTATCACCATCTTCGATTCGGTGATGTCGCTGCTCATAAGTAGCTGCGCGATTGCAGATTCTTTCATATCAGTATTTTTTTAGTATGGTAAAGTTTTGTCGTTTTCGTCGATGTCGATACTATCGACATCATCTTCATGGGCGGTCTCGACTTCGAGATTGATGCCGTAATTTTCGGCAATCATTTCATAGTCGAAGCAGAGCGCCCAGTCTGTGTGACTTGTCTTCAGCACTTGCACTTGGCCGAATTGATTTGTGGTAGTAGCGTTTGAGTCTACCGGATTCGAGAGGTTCTTGAACTTCACAGCGTTTTTGGTGCCGAGATATTCCTTGGAATTTTCAAGGTAAAAGCGAAGCGACTCAGTCGGGAGCGTCACGTCTCCCATCGCTTTGCCGTTTTTCTTGTAGAGCGGGAATATTCGCTTCACCAGGAGATAGAGGATAGGTTTCGCCCTCGGGAAAACTATATTCTCCTTCATGCCCTTTCCTTTGAAGCGGTTCTCATATTTAATTCGATAGTCAGCTTCGATAAATATATCTCCGTTCTGATGAAGGAAATCCACCACATTCCAGAAATTGGCTATCTCATTTGTGGATCGACATTCTTTGTTCTGGCGGAGTATGCCGGCTACACAGATACCGAGCATCTCCTTGTAGTCGAAGCAAACATCCAGAACGCCGGCCAGCGTTCGGAATATGGCAAGCGGAATAACCCAGTTTCGGAAAATTCGATCTTCCACTGACTCGCCCTCTATGAATGAAAGGATATCTGCCATGGCAGCCTTATAGTTGGAACTGAAATCCGCTTCAACTCTTTTTCGGTGTTTGAGGATCTCAAGCACGAGATGTGAGCAGCCCAGATCTCGGATAGCCTTGAGCTCGTCAAACTTCCTCTTTGCTTCGGTCGAGAACTCCGATTTATTGAATGTAAGGAATACGAGACGATGGAAAATAGCGATATCAATAGTAGGCATTTCCTGACCGGAAAGAATGATACCGCAGTCTACGGCGGTAGTCTCGCGCTTCTTGTCACGGTCCATATTCATCCTCGTGCGTCCGACTCCATCATATAGACCTTTCAGGAACTCGCGGCGGGTCAGCTCGATGGTGTTCTTGTATTCGTCAAGGTGAACAAGCGCATTTGCACATTGAGCCACAGCGTCGGCCAGAGCCGCGTCGGTGGCCATAGATAAATTCACCGGCTCATTGTTCTGGATGAAAAATGCCATAAGCGAGTGGCCAAGCTCCGACTTACCGGAGCCTTTCGGGCCGAAAAGATTCAGGAGCGGGAAGTTCTTTGTAACACCCCTGACCACATCCTTGAAAAGTGTGGCCAGAAAGAAACAGATTCCGACTTTGGCATTATCGCCGAATACCTCTATGAGTTTATCTGTGTATTTGCGGAAAGAGATGTCATTGAGGGCGGCATGTGCGAACTTGCGCTCGAACTGAAACAGATTCCTTTCGTTGCGATATATCTTTGAAGCGGACGGAAGATAGAAATTGCCGATATCCTTCAGCTTGACAATTCCGAAATCATCCACCGGAATCCATTGGCCGTTCCAGGAGACCCCGTTTCCGAAAGCGAAGAATTCATCCTGCTGCCACCCTAACTGTGTAATTTCAATAGCGGTTTCGGTCTTTTCATAAAGGAATCCTTTAAGTTTCGTGAGCTGCTCGTCCTTTGCTTTCCAGATGAAATTTCCGAATCCTTCCACACGGAGCTTGAATCTCTGAAGAGACACGAGATCCTCCTGCTTAAGTTCGATTATTTCATCCTGGCCGTTGACATTAACTATGCGGTAAAGTCGTTTCGGATTGATGGCGTCTTTAATGTGGAAAAGCGGCTCCATGGTGAAGTTAGACCACTCAATCTGCTGGCCGTCCTTATCGAGGGAAAAATAACAGTGGTGCCTTTCGGAAAATCCATATTTCTGATACAGTTCCTGATCGATCAGCTTCTCCCCGGTCGCAGATTTTCGCTGCACATTGCCCTGAATTGCCTCGTTAATTGCGGATTTGATCATCGCCTCAGAGCAAATAAACATCTTGGAGAGGCGCTTGATTAGTATCTTTTTGAGATTCTGATCCTTGACGTTGGCTAATAATGAAACCGCAGGACGGAAAACCTCTGCACGTTCGACGGCAGTCTCCCTCCCGATGAGCCGTTTCGATGCGTACCAAGGTATGAAATCCTCTTTAGGGATGTCATTAAGAACTGCTTTCGAGGTGATGTAACTGTCCGGATCTGCTTTTATCGTTATGTCCCCGGGCTGAATCTCTTTAACTATTACATTGAACCCCAGTTCAAGAGCTTTGAGGCCGAGCTTCATAACAGTAGCTATGCCTGTACCATACGGCTCTCCTTGTTTGGGAGGATCAATGTCCGGTATGAAGCAGAGCGTTGGATTGAACCTTCTCAGTTGTTCAAAATGCTTGTCAGTCCAAGCCGTACCTAATGCCGCAATCGTATTAACGATTCCGATGGACTGAAGTTTCAACGCGTCCGGTGCTCCTTCCACAAGGTAAAAGAGCTCGTCTTTAGCTCCGATTCGGATGGCGTTTCGCAAACCGAAAATGATCTCTCCCTTGTGGAAGATAGAACTTTCCGGAGAATTGATATACTTGCATTTGTCATCCTTAAGAAGCGTCCTTGCCGTAAATCCCAGAACTTGACCTGAGCGCGAATATATCGGGATGGTGATTCTGTCACGATAGAAGTCATAGATTTCCCCTTTTTCATTCTTCTTAAGCAGCCCGAGTTCAAGAAGGATCTCCGTGGAAAATCCTTTAGCTTTTGCCCAGTCACGAAATCTATTATGCCCCGGTGCAAATCCGATGTTTTCCTGCTCACAGAACTCTTTGGGCCAGCGGCTGAAAGCGTATTCGCGTGCCAATCGTGCTTTTTCGTCCTTAGCTTTCAACTGCTCCACGAAGAATTCGGCAGCTGCTTTGTTGATGGTCAGCATAGATTCGCGCTTTTTTATGGCTGCGATCTCTTCGGCTGTCTTCGGCTCCGATTTTTCGGAGAGCTTATAATTTGCTTTCGCGGCCAGATATCTCATAGCCTCCGGATAGCTCATGTGCTGAACATCCATAAGGAAAGAAACCGCGTCGCCACCAACACCGCACTGAAAACATTTGAAGATGTTCATAGACGGCGTTACCATGAAAGACGGCGAATTATCGGAATGAAGCGGGCACTTGGCTACGAGACGGGAGCCTCTCTGGACCAACTTCCCCTTCATGAAGTCTTCCACGACATCCTCGATGTTAGTCCGATCAAGGATGATTTGTTTATCTTTTTCGTCAATCATCGCGTGAACGGATTAAAATTCGATATCGTAAGAAGAAGCACGACGCCCGTGGTAATAACATCGTCCATCCGAACGCCACGAAGCGGAGCGCCAGAGCCCTTTTACGAGTATAGATCCTTTAGCTCCGGACACGCAACCTTTCTCAAACCGCACTTCGAAGAATTCTATATCATCGCGGTTCTGGATGGCTTGCTCCCATTCGCTGACATGATGTTTGGTGATATTATTTTTCATGGAAATAACTTATGATCTGATTTGTGTTCTTGAAGTGAAGTCGCGCCTTGATGTTTGCGATGTGACGGTGCATCGTGCAAATAGAAATGCCAAGTTCCTCGGCCACTTCTATGTTAGACATTCCAGTGGCCAGAAGGCGCCCGACTTCTTCCTCCCTTGGAGAGAGCTTCGAATGGAGACTCGGTTTGCAGATCACACCCTCATGAATGCACTCACCGCGAATTGGGCATCGGACTTCCTCGATGCACATGGCTCCGAGTTGGTTTATGTCATAGGATAGGGTATCGTTTTCTCCGAAATTACAGCGGATGAACCGATGCACTATCTTGAACATGAAAAAATCCTTGTTGCGCTCGCTCTTGCTGTAAAGTGAAGAGAGCGCGGCGAAGGCACCGGGATACAAATCACGAATGTATGAAATCAACTCATTCGTGATTTGTCGGCAGTCAACGTCATAGACAAACATAGATTTGTCGAATGGCTTGACGTACACGGTGCCATCGGGGCTGTTAAAAAACTCATACCGGTCAAGCATTTTGGCACTCCTTTATGATGGTGTTGATGACTTCTCTCTCTGCCGGCTTGAAATTGTCCTTTGCAAGCTTGGCATAGAAAGTCGAGTAACTCATACCTGTACGATCCATAACGACGGTGCGGAACGAGGTGCGTTCTGCGTCCGTCAAGAGTACTTGATAGTAGTAATCAGATATAACCATTATTGAAAAATCTATTAAATAAATTTGGTCAGTCCAGAAATTAGTCTTACTTTCGGACTGCAAATTTAGGAAAAGCTTTGGAATGCCTACTATATTTAATAGGTTTTTCTATGTTAAGAAAAGTTAAAGTTGTAGATAAAACTGTTTATAACATGTATAATCCGCAGAAAGTCTTAGACTTACTAAAAACAAGGTGCGTGTCTCAAAAAGAGCTGCTCGACTATATGGGCAAGAACTGGAATGGTTCCATCAAGGGAATCATTACGGGCGACATCCGCGTGTCGAAGCTTGAAAAGATTGCCGACTTCTTCGGGGTACCGGTGGACGAATTTTTCGACAGAGAACAGAGTGTGAACGGTGTTTTGGTCGGTGGTGTCCGCAACAACGTTCACCACTTTTCGGTAAAGGCTGACCCTGCAGCGCTTCAGGCATTGATCGATGAAAAAGATAAAAGAATCAAGCTTTTGGAAGACATGGTCGCCCTGTTAAAGGGCGAGAAGACCGAGTAAATTTACTCGGACAAATTTCGGACAAATATAAGCCAAAATAACAATAATGCAGGAATGCAAGTGTTTAATAATTAAGAGCGGAGAGGAACTGCTTGCGACCCTAAGTGTCTCGTCCTCTCCGCAATTTAACTCGTAAAACGCTGATAGTCAATAGGTTATCAGCGTTTTGAATTTCAATGTCGGACAAATCTCGGACAAGTCCGAACCAAGTGAGAACAAATCGAGTACAAACACTTGCATTCTTTTTTGCTAAAGAATGTTAAAAAAATGTGCTCCGCACGAAAAAATTTCTCCCCCAAGAGTGAAGTCCTGAGCTTCACATATCCCCGTCTTCACACAGGAAAATCATGGTACGTTGACTTCACTTCGCACGATCCGGCCACTGGAACAATGCGACGGAAAAAGTACATGCTTGACTCGATAGGTAAGGTCTCCGACCGCAGAAAGCGAGCGCAGGAATTAATTGAATCGCTTATGTCCTTACTGCGCTCCGGTTGGTCACCGTGGGTCAACGTGGAGGACAATAGAGGCTACACTTTATTAGAGGAAGCCTTGCATAAATACGAGAAATGGTTAGAGAAACAGCCTAAGTTAAAAACACGGCAATCCTATAGCTCAAAACTGAATGTTTTGCGTGAGTATATCAATGGCCGCGTCATCCCTCCCAAGTACGTCTATCAATACAATACATCTTTCGTGAGTGACTTCCTGGACTGGTTGTATATGGACAGGGAGGTATCGGGTCGTACACGAAACAATTACCGACTGTGGTGTTCCTCCCTGGCATCGTTCTTCATGGAGCGTGAGTATATATCAGCGAATCCAGTCTTGAAGACAAAGCCTGTGTCTGAAGATGCGAAGAAGCGACAGGCATTGACGCCTCAGATGCTTCACGCATTACGGACACACCTGTTGGGCGAAGGAAATAAAATATTCCTCCTTGCTTGCATGATGGAATATTACACTATGATCAGGCCGACGGAACTTGTGCACATCCGGATATCGGATATCTCGCTGAAGGAGCAGAGCGTCTTCGTTTCGGCTGAATTCAGTAAGAATAAGAGAGACGGCAAAGTGGGATTGAATTCTGAGATAATAAAGCTGATGCTCGACCTTGATCTCTTCAAACTGCCCGGGGATTACTTCATTTTCGGTGATAAGATGCGTCACAGTAAGAAGGTGGGAAGTAGCGAAATCTTCCGAAGGGAATGGAAGAAGGTGCGCAAGGCGTTGCGATGGGGCGACGAATACCAGTTCTATTCCCTTAAAGATTCCGGGATCCGCGACCTTGCCAATGCCAAAGGCATAGTCATTGCCCGTGATCAGGCGCGGCACACCGACATATCCACAACAAACAAGTATTTGCAAGGTCGGGATATGCCGGTGCACAATGAGACGAAAGATTTCAAAGGGCTGCTATAAGTCAAGCTCAAAGAAATATCCTGTGAGCAATTTCTGGAGTCCACCTGACGATATATCCGCCTCTATCTTCTCACAGACGAATCTCCTGTTATGAATGAGGAAGATCGAAGCGGGATCCGGAATCCGATCGGCTACGAACCTGATGCACTGCCTAACCTTGGCCGAGATCTTCACAGAATTTGTTATGGTGTTCTTTGCCAGATTCTCTTCACCCTCGATAGGGATAAGAGAGAGAGAGTAAGGGGAATCCTCTCTGGTGCCTGAAGAGTCGGTTAACGCAGCCTTCATTCGTTCCCTGAGTCTCGGTCGCGGGAAAGCTGCCTGTTTGTTTTCCAGGATTGTTCCGTCTGTAAACGTAATATCCACATTGAGTTGGTCATATATAGTATCTCCCATTATTGCAATAAAGATAACATCGCTCTTGCCGTCGGTAGTTTTCGTCTCCTCTTCATCTTTATTAAGGATAGCTTCGATATCTATCTCTGATCCGCCTGCCTTTTTATACCAATCCATTTCCGAAATGTCCGGAACCTGAAGCATCATAGCAGGGAAAGATCCAACCGGTTTATCCTCGTCTCCTACAACATGGACCGGACCTTTGTAGCCATATATTTCACATACGCCTTCAATGAACCTGGCCGGAACGAATTTCAGTTCCACATCAATTTCCTTTTTTGATTCGTCTGCGAGCCTTGGTCTGAACTGATTCACTTCGACGATGCCTTCGGCCTCTGAGTAGATAAAGTGTCGTCCGTCCTTGCATTTAAAAAGAGTCCCCTTATAATCAGTGAGTGTGCTTTCATGCGCCTTGGCCCAGGCCAAAAGATCGCCGATACCGTTAAAGTCAGTGTTGACGTCGCAATTGCCGGTGATATATTCGTCGAGTAAATCGGCGGGATTTGCGTCGAAGTCTGCGAATCCCACGTTATTAACTGAGATATCCGCTTGAGTATCATCGTCAACTTCGACCGTATACTCGTCAACAACATCTTTAACATAAACAGTTTTCGCTATTTCACGGTAATGAGCTGAGCGCCGGCTTAGAAACATTCTCTTGTTGGCATAGTCGATAAAGAGTACCAGGCCGAAAGTATTCTCTATCTGAGTCCAGAAATCGTTTACAGTCCAATGAGGCAGACATTTGTTACATTCAACCATGTTGTTGGCATTAACTATGAAAATGCGTTTGAAGAAAGGATTGGTGTAAAGCGCGTTATCGTTTTTTGCGAGTGTGAAGCCTGTGGCCTTTGCGATCAGTTCCGCTACGATCCAGACGAAAGGCTGAATGCTCGAGGAGTAAACGATCGGGTTTTCGGTAGGTCTTATTGTTGCTTCTCCCTCATAGAATTTGAAAAAAGGCTTATGCGTGCCGATACTCGGAGACGTGTATCGATAAGCATAACCGTTGCAATAAAAATCAGAAGTTGAATTAATCACCGGGAAGGCTACCCATGGATAAGTGCCGTTGTAAATTCTGGCGAGAATATTATCCCTGTCAGTAGTGCCGTCGTCATTATACATGGCTCGTTCAAATACAAAGGTCGAGATTCCTTTGAATTCCGTCCCTTCCGGATAATGCTCCCATTGCGATGTCTTGGAGTTCCAATAAGATCCGTCCGGCCAGGTCACCATATACCAGTTCCCGAGATTCAGTTCATCAATAAACGTTTCTCCCTGCTTGTTGCCGTAGTTGTAAGAGGCTGCTTCACCAAGGAGCTGCACTTTTACGGAGGTCTCGCTGACGGAGGTAATGTGAGCTGTTCCGGAAAGTATCGTCACATTATCCACGTTTAGAATCGCCTCCATCACGCGCTGCTCCTTGGTGATATCCATGCGGTGGATATTCCCGAAGATACGGCGGTTGGCTTCGACAGCCAGCGGGAGTTCCACATCGTAGGTGTAGGAATTCGACTTCGTGAAGAAACTATTTTCAGCCGTAAACTTAATGGTCTGATTCTCCTTTGGGATAGCTAATTTGCCGTCCAGATATATTTCAATCATCTCTTAGGATTGTTTTGAAGTTTGAGGAAATGCTTATACTTTTTATGGAAACCGTCCTCGCCGTCAAGAATCACCTTGGCCTCGATACCTTCATCGAGGAGATCTGCCAGACGGACCATAGTCTGATTGTTGGTCGCATTAGAATCGGCCAGCATATAGAGCCCGGCGCGCAGCATGGAATCGGTTCCGGCTGCCGCAGCTTCCCCTCTCGCGCTCACCCCTTGGCCCTGTCCGAGCGCGTTGCTGACGTCGGACGCAGTAAGAGATCCGATTGTATTATTTCGTTGCGCTGTATCGATGAGACGAAGTACCGGAGAGAGTGCAGGATTGGCCACTGCTTGGTGATTCGCCACGAATTCATTTGCATGGACCACCCCGACCTCCCGGCGATTGTTCGGATCGCGGGAGGTGAAACCGCCCTCATAATAACCTGCGGCTTCGGCTTCATGCTGTTTCTTGATCGTGGCGACCTGAATCATACCGGCGGCAGTGGCAGCGGCAGCGGCAATCGCGGCCAGAGCCGGGCCGACAACCGGAATTTTCACCATAGCTCCGTAAGCCCCTAACGCATTAGCAGCTGTCTGAGCGATAGCCTGAGCGACTTCCATCTTCATAGCCCGATCGTTGTACTTATTCTTAATCTTGGCTATGGCAGCCTCTTTCTGAGCCTCCAGTTTCTCCTTCTTCTTGGAATTCTTGCCGGCGGCGTTTATCTCCTTGTCGTAGCGCTTCTCAATCTCGGCCACCTCTAAATCGCGCTGAGCGCTCCAGTATGAAGAGAAAGTCTGCATTATACCGCCGATGATATTGGCAGCGCTTTGAGCCATCTCGCCGATCTTGCCGATCATATCCTCCCAGTTGCCATTCGCAGCCTCCGAGAAACCCTCTATCGCAGACGCGATACCACTGAAACCGTTAATCAGGATATTGCCGACAACATTATCGAATCCCTTCTCAAAGCCTTCCGAAACTTTAGCCCGCTCTTCATCCGACAGACCGTTAAGCCACTCAGTGAAAGTTCCGGAAAGGCCGGCCATCTGTTCTGGGAAAATATTTGAGAATCTTGAGAAGAGCGAATCTATACTCTTAAAAGATTCCGACATATTTTCGGTGCGGTATTTCTTGCGGATCTTCTCCAGGTTTTTCTGATACTCTTCCTCAGAAATAAGCCCTTTCTTATGTATGAGCTCCAGAAGCTCGGTCTCCGCCTTGAAAGCAGCGGCCCTGCTGTCATTGCCGAATTTCTCCTTGTATTCCTTTATTTTTTCGGCGAGCTCTTTCTGTTTGTCGAGCTGATCCTTACGGTTTCGCTCCTGTATCTGTTCGTCAATATTCACCCACTCTTCGGAGCCTTTCTGATAGAGGTCTCTTTTCTCAGTAAGATATCTGATATCTTCATTGAGAAGCGCCTGATTGAGGAGCACCTTATTCCGGAAATCAGGAGAGGAAGGGTTGTAGAAATCCGAAGTGAGCTTATCGACAGTCTTATTATGATTGGCTTCTATATCGGTAAGACTGCGCTTTCGCTTTTCTTCCTGCTGTTTCTTCATTAGGTCGGCCTTAGACTTAAGAGCTTGACCATAGGCAGCAATATCAATCTTATTGTGATCCTCGTGGATTTTGATTACATCGTCAGTATATTTTTTCTCCTGTTCCTCCTTCTTAGTAAGGTAGTCAGCGTATGACTGTTGACCGGTGATATATAGGAGCAGATTATCTGCCTCGGCTTTCTGATATAGCTTCTTGCGCTCTTCGAGATCTTTCTTGAGAGCTTCCTGAGCTTTTTTCTCCGCATCTTCTTGGGGATTAGCTCCCGACTGATGAGCACTCGAACCACCACCTACAGGAGTTATTCCTGAAGGCGCTTGTGTAACTACGGGCTCCGGAGCCTTTTTAGTCGCATCTTTTTGCAATTCAATTCCGTATGAATCAAAGACCGCTTTTTCTTTTTCGAGCACAGCATCCATCTTATTTCTGGCTTTGTATACCAGATCTTCTAAATGATCTTCTGCTTTGTAGTAGTAGTTTTGAACCATACCATAAGATGTTGTTTGCTGTCCGGAGACGTAGCTTCTGTACTTCTGGGCTTTTTTATCAGCCTCCCAATCTTTCTCTGCTTTATCTAATTCCATTTTGGCAGCGGCCTTTTCCTTGCCGATTTCCTTAAGTTTCTCTTTTGCCCCTTCAAGCTCATATTGCTTGGCAAGAGACTGAAGATACTCATCAAGTTTCTCTTTAGCAGCGATATATTTGCCTGTGGTTTGATCAATATGGGCGTTATAGCCCGGAATAATTTTATTAAGCTGATCAATAGCATTATATCTTTCCTCAAGTGAGAGAGTCTCATTTTGTGCTGCTGCAACAAGAAGCTCTATCTTAGTTTTCTCTTCAGCTAATTGGACTTGAGCTTGTTCTCGAATGTCTTTTACCACTTTATGGGCTTCTTCCATTTTGTCAGAATAATCCCCGATTTTTCTTATAAGTCCGATAAAACCGGCGGTAAGCGCTGTCACGCCCGCTAAGACAAGTCCCAGAGGGTTAGCTTTCATAGAAGCATTTAGCGCCGAAAATTCTATTCTGGCTGCGCTGAGACCTTGTGTGAAAGCTATCGTCACCACTTTTCCCATGCCCACCACAGCATTCCAAGCTGTCTGAGCTGCGGCAGCTATCTTTGTAGCCGCCGTTGTAGCGCCCAGTGCCACGGCATGTGCAATCGTAGCTGCCTTTGACAGGAGCACACCTGTATAATAAGAAGCGATGGCGCCCACAAGTACGAGGATCTCTTTCTTGTATTTGATAACAAATTCGACAACCACGGAAATCACGCGCATAAGCATGGAGGTTCCGGAGATACACAGGCGCATCACAGGAAGAAGCTTTTCTCCGAGAGATATGGCCATCTCCTTGAAACCTTTCTTCGCTTTGTCGAGCTGCGCCTGTACGGTGTTATTCTGGACGTTATACTCGTTTGTGACGGATGTACCCTCCCTGAAGGCCTCGTTGGCCTGTTCCTGCTGCCATTTGAGAGTGTCGATATTGCCGGCGAGCGCTGTGAGAACCGGTATGGCGCGAGCGCCGTCGGTGCCCATTTCGTCGAATACTGAGGCAAGCGACTCCATACCCCCGAACTGATTCAGATGCTCGAAAAGTGATATAAGAGCGCCGTTCATATCCTCTTTCACCTGTTTGGAGAAAGCGGTCACGTCCATACCTGCGGCCTTGGCGATCTTGGCCGGCTCCTGATAGATTTTTGTGATGAGTTGTCCTACGGCTGTGGACGACGCTTCCACCGCGAGATTGTTGGAGTCGAGGACGGCACCAAATGCCATTACCTGAGAAATGGACATTTTCGACTGCGCGGCGATACCTCCGAGTCGGGAAGAGAACTCGGCGAGATATGGAGCGGATGCCGAGCAGTTCTGCGACAGCTCATTGATAACCGAACCTACTTTAAGCAGAGATTGCTCGGTGCCGAAACGCTCCTCGTCGCCGAAAATGCCGGTGAGCTTGGAGAGCGTAAGCGTTGCGTCGTCTCCCAGATCGTCGAGAGCCACATTGATCTGGTCGGCGGCGCGGACGAACCCGAGCACATCTTCCTGCGAGGTCTTGCCGAGACGTCCCGCCTCCTGGGCAAGCTGATTCAGCTCTTCGCGGGAGGTCCTGGTGTCCATCTTCTTGAATTCCTCATTGAGGGCCGTGACCTGCTCTGCCGTCATTCCGGTGTATTTGCGGACATTGGCTTCCTCGGCCTCCATATCGGCATAAGCCTGTACGGCGGCCTTGCCTGTCATCACCACACCGGCGAAAGCAGCGGCACCAGCGGCCATGGAGGCTCCCCATCCGTTGACGCCGTCCTTGATCTTGTCGAAAATGCTGCGGCTGTCGTCGGGCTGCATCTCTTTCTTCACCTTGGCAAGCTCCCCCTTTACCTCCTTGAGCTTCGCCACATAAGCATCCCATTCCTTCGTGCCGCGCTTGACGTGGCCTGAGTCCAGCTCCGCGTTGATAAGCTTGAGGACACGCCGCAGATCTTTAGGAGCAGCTTCATCGAGGCGCTTCATGGCGGCCTGAACGCTCTCTACCTTGGTGCGCTGATTCTCCACCTGCTTATTGACCCTCTGGAGCTCGCCGGAGATCTTCTTGAGGCCTTTCGTATCGCCGTCGCTGAACGCTTTGGCGAACTTCTGGCGGAGATCCGCGGCCTTGGCTTCAAGTTTCTTAAGAGAATTTTCGGCCTGTTTATCGTTTATAAGGATATTAACTTGAGCGTCTTTCTTAATCATGGGAATTGTAATTTATTGAGCAAAGATATTCCCGGACCGACACCCTAAAAAAGACAGCAGGAACGGCCTCACGGTCGCTCCTGCCAGAGAACATTGCAAATGAAAAAACCTATACCGAATCCTGATCTTTTCGTCGATACCATCGGGATATAAGCACTGTCAACACAATTATGAGAACTATGATAGAGATTGGGATTATCAGAGGATAGGGGCGCTCGATCTTCTTTTCTTCCTTCGAGGCCTTATACTTGGACTTGTCGGCCACGGCGCGGATATCTGACGTCTCCTCCTTGCGGGCATCGGCCTTTTGCCCGGAAGAGCCGGAGATCTTCGGCGCGTCCGCTTTCTTGGAGATCCTTGGCCGATAGACCACCGTTTCTCCCATTTTCACGCTGTCGGCCTCATAGACGATCTCCAGATCCTGAGCCGAGAAGTCGAAGAGACCGAAGGTCTCGGCTTTGATTTCCGACTTCTTCTCCGTCTGAGCGCTTACGGAGTCGCGTGTAATGCAGACTTCGGAAGTGACCACCTCTTTATGGGATCTGCAACCGGAGCAAATGACTATGGCCGCGATTATTAAAGTGAGAGCTGCTTTCATTTCGTCTGTGAATCAATGTATTTGAGAATCGCCCCGACGTGGAGATCGCATATATCCTTCATCCCTTTCCCGGAAAGAAGGAAATCCACGTCGGCCTTGTTGTCCTGAAACATATTCTCTGTGAGAACTGCCGGGCATTTCGAGCCCTTGAGGATGCCGATATCGGCTTTTGTCCAGGACCAGGTCCAGAAACGCTCTTTCGGCACCGAGCGGTTGCCGAGAAGGTGACGCCGCTCCGCTTCGTCGGTGAAGAATGAGGCGCAAATCTTTGAGCGGGAGGAAGCGTTTTTGGAGCAGAAGACGCTGAATCCGGAGGCGTTGTGCCACGTCCCATCGGCTCCTGAGGCGTTGTTGTGGATGGATACGAGCAGCACATTGGAGGCGCCGGTCTGTGTGCAAATGCTGTTCGCTCTCCGGACGCGAGTCCCGATGGGGACATCTGCCTCTTCGGGCACGAGATACCGGGCATCCACACCGAGAGCCCTGAGCTGATTCACCACCAGACGGGCCATTTCGCGTGCCCAGCGGTATTCATAGAGCCTACGGTCAGGGGAGCATTTCCCCTTGGTGTCTGCGCCGTGGCCATTGTCGATAAGTACAATCATAGTTTATTCTTCTTTAGAATCGAGTTCTGATAGGTCAATGTCGAAATGACGCTCGGTCTTGTCAACGAGTATCTTCTGAAGGGTCCTGGCCCACTTGGCACCGTTGCAACTGGACTCATTCTCCAGGATGGACCACAGCTGCCAGAAGCAGATGGCTCCGGCGGCAATCTTCGTCAGGTCAATGGGGAGGCCGTCGGTGATATTGTTTTGGATGAAGTACGCGACTACCACAAGGAAGTATGACTTAATGAGCGTAATCAGCACCTTGCCGAAATGGGAGGACGCGAATTTGTGGCCGTCCTTTCGGACTTTCTTCGGATGGGCCTTCTTTACCCTCTTGCCGAGCTGCCATGCGGTATAGCAATCAGCGAGGATAAGCAGAGTGCAGATTAAAATGTACGGAAGCGTAGGCTCAAGGATAGCCAACACAACTCCAATCATGGAGAAAAGTGCGCGGAAGATGTCAGATATATTGTTCATAATGATGATGAATTAGACGAGAGAAACAAGAGCGCCAACACTTGAACCCACAAACGAGCCTATGGCATCGGCCATGATGTCAAGCCAATCCCATTGATTGTTCTCGCATTGTTCGTCTCCGTACTCCTTGCCGAGTCCTGCGGCTATACCCGTGACGAAGCCTGAGACAACGCCACAGATATAGTCGCCGCTCAGTAAAGAGAGGAATATAGCCATGACAAAAGCCAATAGGCCGCAGACTACAAAATGCTGAACCTTGTCACTCGGTAGATTCATAATTCTCTGAATTTATTTCCTTCCTCTCTCTCTTGGCGGCGAGGGAGGTCTTGGCGGCGAGCTTGCACTGCTCCACATAGGCCAGATACTCGGCGAAGCGCTCGGGCTTCTCCTCCTTCTCGCGGTTCACCTCTATCTCTTTGCCGTGGCTGTATCGCTCGGCTATGAGGCGTTCCACCTCGGCATCGTATTCGGCCTTGGTGTAGGGTGGTATCTCGCTCAGTGCAAGCTCTTCCCACTCGTCGGGATTGCACACGTGCAAGTCACGGTTCTCGGTGTAGTCGTCCGAACCTATGCGGTGCAATATGTGGCTCTTGTCGGTGCGAAGCTGCCACAGTCCGATACTCTCTTTGTAAATCTTTTCCATACTGTTGTTATGAGAATTTTCGGGCGGGAATACCCACGATTTTAATCGTGGGATGAAAGCCCGTTTTTTTGGTTAATAATTTGCGTATCTGATAATTAATCACTATCTTTGTGTATGATTTCGTACAAATATAAGCTCTATAATTCCAAGCATAACAAACATCTCTCAGCAATGCTGATGGATGCTTCCTTTGTATGGAATCATTGTCTCGCCTTGCATAAACGCTACTATCGGATGTTCGGCAAATTCATTAATGCCAACCGTCTGAAAACACACTTTGCGAAGCGATACAAGATGCAGCGTCTTCACTCGCAGACCGTGCAGGAGGTGATTGAACGTCTTGACACGGCTTACAAGCGGTTTTTTGACCATATCGCCAAACGACCGCCAAAGTTCAAGCGGGCTAAAGACTTCTCTTCCATCGTCTTCAAACAGGGTGGCTACAAGATAGAAGAAAACCGTCTGACGATAAACAAAATCGGTAAGACGTTCCGATTCTTTCTCAGCCGACCTTATGAAGGCGCAATCAAGAGGCTTGTCGTAAAGCGCGACGCTATCGGGGATTTCTATATCGTGCTGGTTCTCGACCGACCCGTTACTACCTACGAAAAGGCACATAATGGTGCATCCGTAGGTATGGATTTTGGTCTTAAAACATACATGACACTCTCTGACGGCTCGTGTATTGACAATCCTCGTTTTCTCAGGCGTGACCTTAACAAACTCAAAAGAGCCTCGCATAGATTGTCGCTCTCTAAAAAGGGAAGCCACAACCACGAGTACAGACGCAAAGAGCTTGACCGAATCCATCGTATAATCAGGGACAGACGTTCCGATTTTCAGTGGAAGCTCGCGCACAACCTTTGCAGACGGTACGACATCGTCTGTCTTGAAGACCTCAATCTTTCGGGTATGACCCGCTTGTGGGGGCAGAAGATGAACGACCTCGCCCATGCGGAGTTTGTCAACAAGCTGGAGTATGTGGTGACCAAATACGGCGTCACTGTACATAAGGTTGATAGATACTTTCCAAGTTCTAAATTGTGTTCGTGCGGTCATGTCTATAAATCGTTAAAGTTGTCCGACAGGTCTTGGGTGTGTCCTTGCTGTGGCGAGATTCACGACCGCGACCTTTGGGCTTCTCAGAATATTCTTCGGCAGGGCATTGCCGATTTGGAGAGCGGTAGTAAGACTTCCAAAGTCATGCGAGGAAGCAACCGCGTTCGCATCCAAGAATCCCGTTGACTTTAGTCACGGGAGTATGTCAAGTTGAAGCTATTGTTATCTGTTTCTCCGCTGCGGCGGCGAATATTTCGTCCGTTACTCGAGCGTAGGCCGTTGGATGGAGAGTGATAGTGATTGGCTTACTGTTAGCTGCATTGTTTACCATATAGGCGACGCACTCGAGCCTGAAATCAGGATGTATTGACAGATTTATGCCCTGTACCATGTGATAGAGCCATAATGTCTTAAGTCCTGCATAGGTGAATCCGTTATAGAAATGTTGATTGCTAGTTGCCGAGGTCTCTTTGCTTACATCCAATATCCCTTTGACTTCTTCGATACTTGAAAGATAACCAAATTCTCGGGTTGCAGTCACCCTTATAGGGGTTGTTTCAGGATTCAAATTAGCGCCGATAATGTGATAGTCCAGAATCCGTAGAACCTTTGCAGATACAGCAACCGCTCCTAGAAAAAGCGAGCACTGGAAATTACCTGTCAAAGGTAGCAATGTCGGCAAATACCCTTTTGTGAATACGAAAGGCTTTTCTGAAACCTGAGAAAGGTCTATTCTGCCTATCCTGAGAATTTGCCTTGCTTGCTCGGTAGTTATGGCCTTTTCACCGTTGCCCTCAAAGAATCCTGAATCGCGATTGAATTGGCCGTAGCAAATGTCGCCTATTTTCCACGCATCATCCCACTCCGCGATAAACTCTTCGCTTGGCTCAATCCACTTGGCATCCGAGTCAAGGAGCTGCTGCTTCTCTGCCCCCGATACCTCGCGGAAGTCATCTATGCTTTCGTCAGGGCCGAGTATCTTCTGTTTCCAGAACTGATGAAAGTTCGTGGGAGCCGACTGTGTAATCCAGCCGTTACCCCCCCCGATGTATATTTCTGTAAATGAGCCGTTTACTGTTCTCTGTAAAATTGCCATATCGAATTGATGTTTAAACAGTTGCAAATGAGATTGATTTGGCCGCCGCGGTCGTCACAAGGGCTTGCCACTGCGCAAGCTCCTCCTCAGTCAGTGCCGCTGCCGCCGCGTTGGTGGTATCGCCCGTGAGCTTGGCATACACATCCTTATGCACCGTGACGGTGATAGTCTCCGTGTTTGCCGCGTTTGTGATTAGATATTGAAGCGATGCGAGAGAAAGGAGAGGATTATGTCCCATGCTCATGCTCACCTTAAGACCTTTTAGGCTGATTTCCGAGAGAACTATGGCTTGGTCGGTGAAATACCAGAACCCTCGTGTATTTGTGATTTCCGAGACGTTAATAACGCCGAGCACCTTTTTCAGCTTCTTGGCGAAAACGAAAGCATCGAATAAATCTGAGGCCTTGATGCTTCCCATATTGAGAACTTCCACTGTCTCATTGTGAGAGCACAAACCTTTGAGGCTGATAGCACCGCGCTCGGATAAGTCGCGGGAGCGGATAGGCAGGAACGTGCGGCAGGGTGCGTTCGTAAATGCACCCGCCAGGCTCATAAGAGGCTCGTGGATTGATAGTTCCCATACAAGGATAGCCTCCTCATAGGTCATCCATACATCGTTGCCCATAAACGGATGCTCCGCGTCAGGAGCATTCTCGGGGTCATACTTGCCATACACCGTGCCGTTGATATTCCACGCCGCGTTCCACTGGTCGATGAAAAGTCGCATCTTCGCCTTGTCGGTAAGCGAGAGCTCGTTGTCTGCCGATAGGCTCAGGTCCTCCGAAACACTCAGGGCGCCTATCTCCTGGAGCTTGCCGTTCTTAACTCGGTAGAGCGAGCCTCCGCAGCGGAACACAGTGTCGGTCCTGGCGTTCCCCTCGGTCTGTGTGGCCGTATCGTAGACGTTGTATTCCGAGGCCGAATAGCCGTAGGTGCTCTTCACCGCGAACTTGTTGCTCGCTGGTAGATACCAGATGCCCGAGGATGGCTCCTGCACACCCTCCGCGGGCGTATAGACGCCGTCGAAGGGAAGCACACGCACTCCGCTCAGCTTCGCGTTGTCCGAGAGGGCAATGTCTTTGTAGGTGTCAAGCTTCGCCTCGCTCGCAAGCGTAGGCAGCACATTGTTGATGAAGTTGTTGAAAGCGTTGTAGAGCTCCAGTCCCTCCGAACCCGGATACGCCGTCGATTCGGTATGCCCAAGCGCAAGGTCGCTGCCGATCACCACAAGGTCGGTGCCGCTCCATCGGTACGTCTTGTTAGTGCTCGTGTCCACGTATATTTTATCCTTGTGCGGTATCCTTCCGCTCGTGTCCGATGTGCCGAACAGCTCCGCGTCGCCCCAGTTGCCGTAATAGACATCGCTCGCAACTTGGCTCGAAATGGTGGTAGTCACCTTAAGAATGAAACGCTTCGTCTCCCTGTTGTAGAGAACCGCGCACCCCGCATCCTCGGAGCTCTTACCGCTAGGATCCCTGCTCAGTGTCGCATGCGTGGTGAATCCCGCGAAATCCTTCACGTCATCCATAGCCCCCGGGATGAACCGCGCCGGCACCCTGCCGTACTCGTCCAGCGGCGCAATGCCGTTCTCCTGCCCGATTGATGTTTCCAGGGCGGTAGCTTTGGAGAGGGCCGAGTCGGCGGTGGTCTTGGCCACACTCGCATTTACAAGTGCGCGGGCCACATTCTTCACCGCAGCATTGAGATCCGCTACCTGCTCCGGAGTCATAAGACCCGATTTCGAGGCCGAGGCTACAGGGATCACGATCTGCCTGTTTGCGGTGGTGCCGTCCGCCTTGATCACCTTGTAATGGATTATGAAATTTGTGGTCGTGGTCGAGTAGGAGATATCGGAGGCGTCGATCACCTCCTTAGGCACGGTAGCCATAAGCGCCTGTATCAGGTCAACGAAAAGGGTACCGACGCGCAGCGCGGTGTTTTCCATCTTGGTGGTAGCGTCGCGGACGGTAGCCGCCTGAGGTAAAAGAGATTCTATAGTAGCCATATATGGGGATGTAATTGTTTTATGCAAAAATAAGGCCGCGCCCGGGGAATAAAAAAGACGTCAGGTTAGCGCCGAGCGGGTGTCCAAAAGCTGATCGCAAATCACCCTGACGGCCTGTTCCCCTCGTATGCGGGCCATATCCTCGACCATTGCCATGGTGGACATATAGAGCTTCTTCGCGTACCAGTCGCGGCGCTCTCGAGGCTTGCCGGAGGTCTTGCGGCCACCCCAGGCCGGACCCACCTTGCGGCGGCGGTCCAGACGGTTTTCCCGGCGATAGTCAGGGTTAAGAAAAGCGAGATCGCCGCAGTTGTCGTGTTCATATCCGTAGCCTACGCCGAGAGCCTGATAGATACCGTACTGAAGGAATCTCATAATGATCGAGGTGCCGTCCGCCGTATCCTGGATAGAGGATCTGAAGGATTCATGGAGGGCGCCGGTGTCCACGATACCCAGGCGCTCTATCTTCTCCTTCCAGATCTCAAACTGCTTGCGGGTCCACGCATTGATATAGTTCCGGATGTCGTTACTCATCGCTCCATTCGTCGGGGTCATACACAAGGCTTACGGGCTCCTCGATATCGATCATGAAATAGAGGCCCGTGCAGCCGTTAAGAAAATATTGGCCGAGCTCGCGGCTCAGGATATTGCCAGCGGCCATATAGATCTGGTCACTCAAAAGTTTTCTGGAGTCGAGAAGCAGACGGGAGGCTATCTGCCGGAACAGTTGCCGACAGATAGAGAGCTTCGCCTGTCGGTCCGATTCGTTGTTGAAAGCATGGCGGTGCATAATGAACACCGTAAAAGTGCGCTTTTTGTAATAGCCGCCCCCTGTGCCCTGATACATACGGCCATCGTTCACATCGTCGATACAGAAGAAAGCGTTTTCTTTCCTGAACTTCTCGAGCGGCCCCTGGAGCGATTCTATCCCGGAGCAGGTGCAAGGGAAGAATCCGTGCTTTTTGGCGAGCTTATTGCTCAGGCAGAGCGATTCGAAATAGCCCTGAGCGTCGAAAAAATCTCTTGTGTCCATTAGCTTTTGTTTTTCAAACGGTTAAACTCCTCCGCTTCCCGGGCCTTGTAGTCGAGCTCTGTAAGGCAGCGCCAGCAGTCCACGTCGAAGATCTCCGCCTCCTTAGATACGTCGCCATTTGTGAGCGCGCGAATCTCATTGTTCATCACTTCAACCATGGAGGGAGCCGGGCCGCTGCCGTCGGCCGAAGGCTTGAAGAAGTGAGGAAACGCCTTGGCAAACATCCCTTTTACCTGAATGAGCCACTGGATTATGGACAGCCCCTCATAAGCATGGATATGATCCGTCTCGGGGCGGAATCCGGGATAAAGGATAGAGGCGATCTTGAGTATATCCCTCATGTCCTTTGTCTTGAGAAAACCCTGATAAAGGTTTTCGAGCCTCACATAATCCATGAAACTGACATTGTGTAGCTGCGGATGCACGCCCTGATAGGATTTCTTCAGGCCGAAACCTATGCGATTGAGGCGCACCGGAGCGGCGCCCGGCTCCTCCAGGAAAGAGAGACATTCGAGCTGATCGGCGAGATCCTCCGGCGATATCCAGCAGCGGATCTTCTTCTTGCCGAGCGGGAAGCAGCACTGGTAGCGCCCCTCGTACTGCCTTTCCACGTGCATTTTCGTTAGCATACGAAAAAGATGGAAAGCGATATTCTCCTTCCTTCCCGAATAGTGGTCGAGAATCCGGAACACCAGACGCAGCTCTTCATCGGAAAGCTCCGTCCATTTGGTCGGCATCTTGATATTGATCACCGGGGGATTATCCGAAAAAGAAACACGGGTCATCTTTTTTGTTCTCATAGCGCTGGAAATGATTGGCCTTGTAGGTGGAACTGTCCATGTATTCCTTGAACTCTTCGGGATGCTGCTCCATGAAGTTCAGTATGGAGAGTTTCTGAGCGTCTTTGGCGAGCTTCCCTTCAGTAGCGAAGTAGACGCGGCACATCTGTATCGCCATCCCCTGAATCGGAGTGGTGGTGGCCGTAGCTTCCGATTTAAGGAAAGCATCGA
This sequence comes from uncultured Porphyromonadaceae bacterium, assembly GCA_945916235.1. Lineage (GTDB taxonomy): Bacteria > Bacteroidota > Bacteroidia > Bacteroidales > Muribaculaceae > UBA7173. Next base: position 30,688 of record CAMEGQ010000020.1, read on the forward strand.
ACTGCTCCTGCGAGAGGAAGCGGATCAGGAAGGGCTGCTCCTCGAGGATCTCCGGATTCTTCTCCAGGAGATTGTCATGCGTGGGATTCTGGATCCCGAACACATGCAGGTGCGCGGCCCTCCAGAAAAGCGAGCGGAAAGCGGAAGCGCACAGATCAGAAGCGAGGGGAACGCCGAGATAGCGGAGCTGATCGAGCGCTTCTTCAAAATATGCCCATCCCTGATTGTGCAGCCGAGTCCTGAGCGCCTTCACACGCTCGGCCGAAGCGGGAGCGAGATTCTGATTGCTCACCACTCCGAAACCGGTGGACGTGAGCACGAGGTCGAGCTGCGGTAGGGCGTCCTCGAAAGCGAGGCAGCACACCATGCCGACGAGATAACGCCTCAGGGCCGTGAGACGGTCGTAATCCTCCGTAATAGGTTCAGAGTCGAGACTGTCGAGCCGGTCGTAGATAGCGGGTGTTGCGAGCCGTCGGGCCATGTCCTGCCACTCCTGGATGTGAGCTGAGAGGGATTCGAAGATAACTGTGTCGGGCACTTCCCCCGCCGGGCAATACTGCGTGAATTCTTCATAAGAAATTTCCATAGCAATGTTTATTTAATCGTTTGGATCTGATGTGTCGCCGTCGGGCGTAACCTTTTTTGCGTCTGTATTCTGGTCAAGTGTGGTCAGGAGGATAACAGGAATCTGAGGCTTCACTTTGTCCTCCCACCGGTTGAAGAAGATCACCACCTCGTGGATCTTGAGCAGCATATCGTGGAAAGCGGTCTCGAGGCTCTGCTTGAGAGTGAAGAGCTCGCGCTTGTCGGAGCCCGAATTGTTGCTCTGGCTCTTGCCCGGAGTGGCGCCTACGAGGTTGGGATGGATGTTGGTGCCGTAGCAGATCATGTTGCTGGCCTCCTGTATGTCGTCGTTCCAGTCGCCCCCCTCCTTGGTGGTGTCTATCTTGTTGATGCGCACCGAGCGCTGCTCGTGGCCGTAGCTGTCGATATAGTAGGAAGAGATCCAGACCTTGCCCGAATTTTCGAGGCCGGTCACGAAGCTCTTTATATTCTCCTTCTCCTTCTTCACGCGCTCCTGCTGTTTGACAGGGTCCAGGATGTTTTCCTCGACGAAGATATTCTGCCAGTAGTCCTTGTGGATCTCCACCTGGTACTTCACAGAGGAATGATTGCGTATTTTGGCCTTTTTCGCCTTGCCGATAAGGCGCTTGAGGTCGTACCAGTCGCCGCGGAAAAGGGCCGTGTAGTAAGGCGCGGGATAATAGCGCTGCCCGGGCGTGGGGAAGCGCATCACCACGGCGAACTTGCGGTCGGTGGAGCGGACGCGCGTCAGACCATCGGCTCCCGGAGCACGCCCCATGAGCACCTCCAGATGGCCGAGCGGATTCTTCTCGTTAAGCAGAGTGAGCATCTCCACATCCTTGCGAGAGAGGGAGCCCTGCTTGTTCCAGTTGGCATAGAACACATGATTTATGCGCCCCTTCCTGTCGGCCTTCTCGAAGCGACAGTAACAGGCATCCTTGTGGCGCACCTGCACAATCTTCTTCCCCTCCCGGTCCAGAATGATCACGGCCACGGAGAAGAAGAAATACTTCATGTCGGTGCACTGCTCCAGATAGAACTCATTTAACGAATTGGTGAGCATGAAACGCCGTATTTCCGGATCCTCCGAGGGCTGCTTGGTCTGAAGGTCGATATACTTCAGCCCCGAGCCATAGGCCGTGAGCACATTGAAGAAAAGATTCTGGGAGAGCACTTCATCGCCTCCGATGGTGCGTATCAGGTGATATGGGAGATCGTTGGAAGCGCCGAAAGGTATATAACGCATCTCGCTGTAGCCGGGCACCGGCCGCCCGTCAACCGCTAAGGTGTCTTCATCGAACACCGAGGAAGAATCGGGCACATCGATCTCGGCAGCGTTGGTGATAGTCCGGAAATCGAAAAAATCGCTTGAAGGCATCGAGGGCTGCTGCACCTGAGCGGGGAACTGAATATTATCTAATAATTTCATAGCCATTGATTTCAAAGAGTGTTATGTCTCTAAATTCGCGTATCAGATTGCTTTCAGGCAGTCTTACGCGGTGAGTGCCGCCGCGCCAGTGGGAGCCGATGCACACGGCGTTCCTGTAAACAAGGATATCGCCGGTAGACAGTTTCCAAAGTTTCAGAGTGGCCGGGATTTGAGTCTCCAGCAGACTGATAGCGTCTTTCCAATGGATGCACTTAGAGGGTCTTTTATTCATACGTCTGGTCAAAAGTATTGTCGAAGATTCTTGGCGGGCGGTTCATGGATATCAGGGCGCTTCGGCGATCCGAACGGCGATAGGTGAAGGCGAAGTCAGGGATTGTGTCATCCTCGTTCGTGTGCTTCACGTCTGCTTCCGTGATAGTGATGCGATCGCCGGCGTTGCCGTCGCTGTCGAGAAGATAAATCTCCTTGGCGCGAGCCAGATCCAGGGCCACCGGCACCATGCCCGGGCGAAGCGGACCGGTGAACGCCTTCAGCGTCATGGTCTCCTCAATGTCGTAGGAAATGTTACGGCCCTCGATATTGGCGTTAGAGCGCGAATAGGAGGGAGTCAGCTGTCGGGCTCCGGTGAGATAGATCGTTTCCCAGCAGCCGAAAGAATTGCGGAAGATGAAAGCGGGATTCGCCTCCGGAGGATTGGCGAGCACGCGATATCGGGCGCGGCGTGAGCCCGCTTTTACTACGTAGGAAATCAGCCTCCCCTCCGAATCGACGAACTTGGCCGGCGATACATCCGCCGCCTTCCAGCCCGTGAAATATAAAAGAGGCTTGATTTTGCTCTTTATGCTGCCGTCGGGGAGAAGATATGTGCACTCCGCGGTGATCATAGTGGCTTCGTCGCAATACATCGTCACAGTCTCATATCGGCCGAGAGCGGTATCGCGCTCGGCGGTGGACGGCGTAAAGAAATAGTCTCTATGGAAAGTCTCGGCACGCTCGTCAATAGCTGTAAGGCACCGGATCACCATCACTGTCTTTACCGGGATCCCGTTCACAATCAGAGTGAACGAGTCGGAGTATTCTCCGATATAAGACTCAAGCAGCCTGTCGAGATCGTATATATAGACGAAGTGCGCGTCGTCCGGGAAATATGTCTGGGAAAGAATCTCGACCTCCCCCTTCTTGATGGCGAAAGTCATGGATTCGTCGGAGCACGCGCATTTGAGCAGCGCGAACTCTGAGGTAAACATCTTGGCGTGTAAATCTGAAACTATGGAGGCCATGCAATTTCTTTTGAGCAAAGGTAAGGATAAAAGGAAAGTAGAAAAAAGACAAGCCCCGCCATCACGGCGGAGCTTACCGTTGAGATGCTAAAAAATGTGCGCTTATTATAATGTGGCGTTGAGCATAGCCCATTCGGGCCCCTCGCCATCGTTCATCCGTAGCCGGTAGCCGAGGAAAGTCATTGTAAGCGCCACATCCTTAGTGGTCAGTGAGCATGTGTCCTCGAGCGCCTGGACTATTTCCATGGAATTGAGGAAACAGTCTCCGCTCTTGCCCGATGGAGCTGGGCGGAAGTGCTCGAGAAACATAGCCACCACGGGAGCCGTATCAGGCAGATTGTTTTCTATCGGGGCCGAGATAGCTATCTCAATCTTATCTTCGTAGGAGAGCGGACGTTTCTTCTCCTCGCTCATGCGTCACCTCCTTTCTCTGATGTGCTGTCGGCTGCCCAGAGGGCGAGGAAAGCTACAGAAGCCGATACGGCCACACCTACGAGGTCTGAGAGCTCTTCCGTGTCGGCGATGCGCACGGAGTAAATGAGAAGCGCTACGAGGGCGATTGTGGCCACGCTGGCCCACTGGCGGAAGGTCACGGCGTTAAAGAGGCGAACCGACGCCTTGCAGATGCTTACTGACGCCCGGAAGGCGCTGATGAAACTTGCAGAGATCCTTTTTCCGGATACTCGCGCGGGCGCTTGGCCCAAAGTGATGGTCTGATTCATAAATCTTGACTATCGAGGTTTATCGCTTTGGCAGACTAAAAAACGGCTGCCATTCCGTTGCGATAAACCACGATAGTCGGTCCCCAGGGGGAGGATTCGGATTTCGGAATGGCAGCCGTATAAACGGGTGCTATATGTCCGGGCATAAAAAATGCCCGATTATGTCGAGCGTCTAAACCTCCGCTCTTGGTGACCGGCAAACGGCCGTGGTTTTATCGCACTGCAAAGTTAGTCTATTATTTGGACTTGCCAAAATTTTTCGAGAATTATTTGAAAAATTTTTCTTTCGTCAGCACTTCGTTGTTATCCATATCGCAGAAATAGGGGTCACTCCAAGTGGCGTATTCATCTCCGCGCTCATGCTTTGCATCGGTAGCAAATTGGATATGTGAATATTGCGACATAAGCTCTTTCGTTACTTGCCTGAGTTGATCCCTGCTCAGTTTTTCAGGAGTATAAATGCGTATAGCCTCCGATTGCTTTTCTGCTATTTTAAAAGATATTCCCGCAGCAGTAAGAGTGTCGCCTACGCCTTCAGACCGTTCCCGTTCTTTCATTCTTCCATTGGTCGTAAAGACATGTTCTCCAGTTATAGATTCAATTTGTAGATTTCCGAACTCCCAAGTTCCGTCATCGAAGCGCTGAACCCAAATCCGATAAACGAATTTTGTCCAGTTAGAAGGATGATCTTCGGCTGTGAATTTCTGGAGAACTTTAAATCTACCGGGTACGGATGTTTCCTCGTCAATTGTTCCTTCATCCTCAAATTCGGCATTAGAGGCGAATTCCTCACGGATGAAATTCTGAGCCATGGATAATGCTTCAGACTCTGTAGAATTATCTCTATAGGCTTGCGACTTATCATTCATAGCTGAATCAGATCCATTGGAAACGCAGCCTGTCAAAGCGGTTGAAGCGCACATTAAGCAACAAGCCAAGAGCACATGGGTGAATTTAGAGATTGTTTTCATATAGATACAAATTTAAAACTGATTATAATTGCACATTTTTTAACAGCGCAAATATAATCATAAAATCTTAAAATAAGACTAAAATAGAGATAAACAAAAGGCAGCACACATGGCCTGGGAAAAGGAACAGCCCCCTTCATCACGAAGGAGGCTGCTGCCTTACGCAAATTGTCATTGTGATTAACCTAAAATCTTTCCCAAATATGGGATGTCTAACTATGAAGCAGTATAACTCTTAGCCTGATAATGTCTTCTCACTGCAAATTTAGCTATTTTACTTGAAAAACCGACTATAATTACCCGAAATTAACTCTAAAAACCGACTAAATACAGTTGGAAAAGCGACTAAATAAACTTGATACCGCTTCAGGGGGTGGTGCGGAGGGGGAAATCATCCGCTCAGACAAATGCCTGGCCCTTCCGAATGAGGGTGAAGTGAGCGAAAAGAGAGCCGGCCCGAAGGTCGGCTCGTTGTTTCTGACGACATCAATCACTGAGCGAAGCAGCCCTGCACCATAGTGTAGTCCACATCGTCGAACATCGATGCGGCAGCACTCTGGGCGTCTTCCTCATTGTAGGCGTAGACAGTGACAATTTCGCTTTCGCCGTCGAAAAGGATTACTTCCACCCAGTATTCCTTGAGGATGTCGCGGTTGGTGGGGAGGGAGGAGCAGAAGGAGGAATTCATAACGTATGTCATAGTTGTAAGAGTTTGGGGGTTAATCACTGTGCGCCGGGGCGCGTTTGATTTACACCGCAAGACAACGGAAGCGGAGTCAGCCGCGGAGCGGCGCCGGACAGCAAGGGTCAACAGAAAACCGGAGGCCCGAATACTCTTGGTCACAAAGTGGGAAAGGAAGATTTTTTCAGTGGACAGCGCTTGCCCTTGTGTCGTGGATGAAGCGACGTAACTTCGCGTGTGGAAATTCAAATGTGCCTGGGCTTGCACGAATAGTAATAACCCCAACTCTCAACTGACATACATATTCCTCCACTCTCACTACCTGCCGGCTGCAGGCATCCGGAATAAAACAGGAAGTCACCCCGACAGCGAAAGAGAAAGCCTCTTAAAAGCCTAAACCGAGGAAGACCCAATGAAAAAATTACCGCCCGATGCACGACAACATTGGACCACACACCTTAACAGCTGCTCGCCACTGATTGACCGACAGAGGAAAAACACTGAAATAAAGCCTTTTAAAAGTGAACGGAACCCCATCGGGAGGTTCGAACTCCGCTTCCCCGGCGAAGAATGAGCCGGTCGGCGCGTAACAGGTTCCATGTCAGCCATTTGGATGATATGGAGTGGAGCGCCGAGGGACTGATTTTGAAGAAATCACGCCCATAACGAACCGAAAGCGCAGAGAATCAAGCTTTTGGGAGGTAGAATCTGCGCCCTTGCGGCGCAGGAGGCGAAGCGTAA
>CAMEGQ010000021.1 GCA_945916235.1 uncultured Porphyromonadaceae bacterium
CCAGATAAAATGCAACCCGGGGAGCCTGCAGGCCCTCCGGGTTGTATGGTCTTATGGAGATGGGAAATCTTATAAGTCTTATAAATCTTATAAGGATTAAAGGCGCCGGGAGTGGTGGGAAAAGGTGCATCTGCCCTATCTCAGCTGTCGGTTTTTCATATAATCGCCCAGCCACAAGCCGCCTACTATCAGGAAAGCGCCAAGGCAGCCGATGGGCGTCAGCGGGTCGTTGGTGAAGATGATGGCAGCGATTATCATGGTGGCGATAGGCTGCACATACAGATAATTATTGGTGGAAATAGGGCCGAGGACGCTCATCACCTGCGACCACAGAATGTATGCCACCATCGAGCAGCCCACACCCAGGAACAGGAAATTGCCTATCACCTCTGGCCGCAGAAGCACCTCAGGCGGCGACATAGGCTCTTTGGATATAACCCAGAACGGGAGCGCCGTCACCAGACCGTAGAAGAACGTCTTGCGCGTGATGAACTGCGCCGAATAGGTAACGTTGAGCTTGCGGAGCACTACAGAATACACCGCCCACGACCAAGCCGCTCCGAAGGCGAGCAGCTCGCCTAAGGTGGCGCTCTTGGAGTCGACAGCCGAAGCCTCCGAGGTGTCGAATCCATCCTTGAATACTATCATACCCACCCCGATAAAGGCTATTACCGAGCTGATCCACACCCATTTGCCCGGACGCTCTGCTTTGTATAGCGCTCCGATGAGCAGAGTGGTAAGCAAGGGGGCGAGAGTGGTAATCATCGACACCTCCGACACTCGGGTATAGTTGACCGCCGAATTTTCGGAGATAAAATAGATGGAGCCGCCGCAGAGGCCGCACACGGCAAACAGAAGCTCGTCGCGCCAGTTGTTGGCAAAGAGCTTCTTATGGCAGGCGATGGCCACAAGCGTATATGCAAATATAAAACGGTAAATATAAATCTCCACCGAGCCCAGATTATTGTTGGTCAACACCTTGGTCGATACGAACGATGCGCCCCACATGATGACTACAAGCAGGGCACAGCAATGACTTATCAGGGCAGTGCGGCGGGTAGAATATTTTCGCGATTTCGCAACCATAAATTCCGGATTAGTTCACGGACTGACGCCCTGTGGGGCTTCTCGACACAATGCAGCAATTTTTCGATTGAGCTGGAAAGATGTGCGAATTTAGCTAAAATTCCGCAAATCTCAAACCCGCCGTGACGAAAAACATTTTTTAATGAACAAATCGGCCCCCGGCGTTGTAATATCTTTCAAAAAGCACTATTTTTGTATTGACTAACCAAAAACAACAACGTATAAACATGAAATCATTGAACTCAATTTGCTGCGCTGCATTGGCAGCCGCAATGCTCATGACGGGATGTAACTCAATGACCAACACCGGCAAAGGCGCCCTTATCGGCGGTGGAGGCGGTGGCGCTCTCGGCGCCGGCATCGGTGCCCTCATCGGCGGCGGTAAAGGCGCAGCCATCGGTTCGGCCATCGGCGCCGCTGTAGGCGCAGGCGCAGGCGCGCTCATCGGCCGCAAGATGGACAAACAGGCTGCTGAGCTCCAGCAGCAGATGAAAGATGCTCAGGTAGAGACCGTTACCGACAACAACGGCCTGCAGGCCATCAAGGTGACCTTCCCCGGCGGCATCCTCTTCCCCACCAACGGCACCACTCTTAGCGCAAGCGCTAAGACAGAGCTTTCGCAGTTTGCTGCCTCGCTGACCCAGAATCCCGACACCAACGTGCAGATCTACGGCTTCACCGACAATACCGGCTCGATGGAGGTCAACACCCGCATCGCCAACGGGCGCGCAGCCGCAGTCGGCAGCTATCTGGCCAACAGCGGCGTATCGCCCACTCGTCTGCAGTATCAGGGCATCCCGATGGCTGACTACGTAGCCTCCAACGACACCGCTGCAGGCCGCGCTCAGAACCGTCGCGTAGAAATCTACATCACTGCCAACCAGCAGATGATCAACGAAGCCAACGCCGGCACTCTGAAATAAGAGCCGGTTCGACAATATCTTATCTGATGCCGCTTCCGGCGGCTAAAGAACTCGGCGGCTGTCCCTTTTAGGGGCGGCCGCCTATTTTTTACGTGCTGGCGCGGCCGCCAATTTTGCACGTAGCTGCGAGAGGTGGTGCACAAATCTGGACAACTATGTCACAAATTTGGTCATCTCCAAATATCGCCGGGCAGTAACTTTGTATTCAGAACATTATCTTCAATTAATATGAGAATACAAAATCTTCTACTGCCCTGCGCCTTCATGAGCATGGCAAGCGTATTGACCGGTGCGGCAGCATCCACGGTCGGATCCGTGACATCACCCGACGGCAAAAATGTAGTCGAAGTTTCGCTCGACGACAACGGCACGGCCTGCTACCGGCTGCTGCGCGATGGCAATGAGCTGGTCGGCCTGTCGAAAATGGGGCTGCGCACAGCCGAAAGCGATTTCACTTCGGGTCTGACCTTAGTGTCGGCGCAAACAGGCTCGCTCGACGAGACCTACTCCGTGCCTACCGGCAAATTCTCGGAGCAGCGCAACCACGCCAACGAGTGCCGGTTCTCCTTCGCCAAAGACGGTGCAGCCTTCAACATCGTGGTCCGCAGCTACGATGACGGCATAGCTTACCGCTACGAATTACCCGGCAACGGCACTGTCAACGTGCTCAGCGAGCAGAGCGAAGTGCTGATACCGGGCTTTGAAAACTGCCGGGGGCAGAAATATGTGGCCGACTACTCCACCCAGTACCCGGTTCGCGACTGGGCAGCTACCGCTTCCGTAGATAAAGGCAAAATGTGCGCACCGGTACTCGTTCGCACCGAAGCCGGCGACGATTCCTGGCTCCTGATAACCGAGGCCGCCGTCAATGGCAGCTACCACGCCTCGGCTCTCTTCCCCGGCTCAGCCGACAAGAAGGGTCTTTTCACCTTCGGCAACCCCGACAAAGTGACCGTCACCCTCCCCTTCGAGTCGCCATGGCGTACCGTCTACGCCGGAAGTCTGCCGGCATTGGTAGAATCGAATCTGGTCGACAACCTCAACCCGGCCACCACTATGACCGACACATCCTGGATAAAAGCCGGTCTATCGTCGTGGGACTGGGGCGGCCTCGACGGCAACCAGTGTCACGATTTCGAGACAGTGAAACATTTCATCGACGAGGCAGCCATCATGGGCTGGGACTACTTCACACTCGATGACGGCTGGGATTCGTCGGAGTACCGTCTCAAAGACGTCACCGACTATGCCGCTTCGAAAGGGGTGAAAGTATTTATCTGGTCGCATCAGAACCGTTTCACCAACGACGAGGAGCAGATGCGCGAGATATTCGGCAACTGGGCCGATCTTGGCTTTGCAGGCGTAAAAATCGACTTCTTTGAAAACGACAGCAAGGAATTCATGGAGAAATATGAGACAATGCTGCGCGTGTGTGCCGACTACCATCTGATGGTCAACCTACACGGCTGCACCAAGCCTTCGGGCCTGCGTCGCACATATCCTCACCTTGTGACATCAGAGGCCGTTTACGGCGGCGAGCAGTATTTCTTCAACCACCTCGCAACTCCGGCCGACCACAATGTCACCCTTGCCCTGACCCGCAATGTAATTGGCGCCATGGACTATACGCCCGTAGAGTTCGCCCGTAAAGACGGTGTGATCCGCCACACTACCACATGGGCGCATCAGGTGGCACTCGCCACTATATACGAGAGCGGCATCTGCACCATGAGCGACTATCCCGAAAATATGATATACAGCGTTTCCGCACCTCTGCTGAAAGTGCTTCCGGCATCATGGGACGAAACCCGCTGCCTCGAAGCCGAACCCGAAAGCTACATCACCATGGCGCGCCGTAAGGGGAGCGACTGGTACGTGGCCTCGATAAGCAAGGATGCGCGCACGGTGACTGTACCGCTCGATTTCATCACCAAACCCTGCACCGCGCAGATATATAAGGATGGAGGTTGCCCCTCCGACATCGCGTACGAAGAGCGCACGGTCAATCCCGGCGACAATCTGTCAGTCGACGTCAAGGCTACGGGCGGATTCACGGTTCGTTTCAGCACAGACCCGCACCGGCAGCCTGTCCATCAGATTATTGAGGCCGAATCAGGCCGCCGCATAGGTACAGCCACTATCGACAGCGACAGCAACGGCAACTGCTCCGGCGGTCAAATGGCCGGATTCCTCGGCAACAATCAAGGCTCGCTCGAATGTGACGTGACCGTAGACAAAGAGGGGATGTACGACGTCACCTTCTATTTCGTCACCAAGGATACCCGCTCGCTCGAAGTGAACGTTAACGGCGGCGAATACGTGCAGAAATACGAATTCCGCGGCAACGGTTTCTCGTGGGCTTCCGACGGTCTGGCTATCAAGACTGTAACCCTGCCTCTGAAGGCCGGAACCAATACCCTGGCTATGGGCAATGCCAGCGGATGGTGCCCCAACATCGACCGTATTGACGTCACTCCGGCTCTCGGCCTCAGCGACGTAAGCGTCGAAAACATAAAGCCCTACAACGGCAAAGGCGAAGTGTCGGCCACATTTGCCAACAACGGCATGAGCGACCTTGCGGCCGTGACCGTGGCGTGGTCGCTCAACGGCGGCGAAAAGCACACCGAGGAGATCGCCCTCAATGCCGGCGAGTCGAAAGAGCACACTTTCAGCGTCTCGCCGCTTGACGCTGAGGAAGGCAACCACGTGCTGCAGGTATCGGTAGAGCCGAAAGGGAGCGTCATCGGCGATATGCTCTCGACGAGTTTCTGCGTAATGCCCGACGAAAACGGCAGCGCGGTGAGTCTTGCAGCAAACGGCGGCAGCATTCAGTCGTACAGCTCACAGGTGAATCAGGGTGAAGGAGCGGCAAAACTGCTCGACGGCGACGCCTCGACAAAATGGTGCGACAACTCCAACGACCGTCCGTGGGTGACAATCGCCCTCGACAAGCCCTACTACGTAAACAAATTCGTGCTCCGCGACTGCAAAACGCGTGAAAGTCAGTTCAAAAACATCGACCAATACACCATAGCGGTGTCGGACGACGGCGAAACGTGGCAAACCGTTGTCGATGCCAAGAACCGCAAGACCGATGACGTAAAGATCGACAACATCGCCCCCGTTAAGGCGCAGTATGTGCAGCTCAATCTTAAGCGCCCTGCCGGCGACTCGGCAACGCGCATCTACGGCTTCGACGTATACAAGACCACTTCCACGGGCATAGACGACGTTGCCGTCAGTAACGAGAAGGTAGCAACCGTAGTCAGCCGCGGTGAATCCGTGGAGCTGAACAATGCCACAGCAGGCTCTCTGGCAGTCTACACTGCCGCAGGCCAACTCGTATACAGTCGGCTTGCAGCTGCCTGCGACAGTCTCAAATGCGACTTCCCGACAGGTATATATATCGTCACGCTCCGCTGTGACAATACTCCCAAAGTCTGGCGAATGATAGTAAGGTAAGTTTTAGGTTGATAGGCTCAAAGCCTTTAAGGACATTAAGAACATTAAGGGTTTTAAGGACATTAAGGGTTTTAAGGTTTTTAAAGTTCCTTCTTCTCATCAAGAGCCGAAAAAGCAATCCGGCGGCCTGATCCCCCTCTGAGGGAAGCAAGCCGCCGGATCGTTATGAATGGCAGTCGGGCTGTAAGCCGGGTTATGTCGGCACCTCCGCGAAGCGGACGGGGCCCAAAGGGCGCGGACAGGTGCCGGTCCGTCATTTATCTATGCCGCGCGGTTGCCCGCGGGCTCCAGCAGTCTACCCCCCGGCAATGGGCGAGCAACCCATTTGGCCGCCGAAGCAGCCCTTGCCGGTATACTTGACCTTGCAACTCATCAGACGTGCGGCACGCCATCTCACGGTGGCGTCCGGTGGGCTCTTACCCCGCCTTTTCACCCTTACCCCGGGAGGTGGCTGACGCCTCGGGCCCTGAGGCCCTGCGGCTCCCTCGCCTTGCGTGGGGCGGTTGTTTTCTGTCACGTTGTCTGCACGGTCGCCCGTGCCTTCCCGTTAGGAAGCATGATGCTCTGTGTTGCCCGGACTTTCCTCACGCCGCCTTCCTCAAAGGAGAGGCTGCCCGCGACGGACCGTCCGACTGCCTTATTTTCTCTTTTCCCTTCGCCTTCAAAGCCTGAAGCGAGCACCGCCGCTGCGATGCGTCGGTTCAGTCGACATTATGCAGGGTGTGACCCATGCGATGCTTTTTTGTCGACATGTAGAAGCGGTCGTATTCGTTAGGCTGGATCTCGATGGGGACATTCTCCACGATTTCGAGGCCGTAGCCGCTCAGGCCGATGCGCTTGGTAGGGTTGTTGGTCATCAGGCGCATGCGTCGGATGCCCAGCAGGTGAAGAATCTGCGCGCCTACACCGTAGTCGCGTTCATCAGCCTTATGGCCCAGATGGAGGTTGGCCTCCACGGTGTCCATCCCCTGCTCCTGAAGTTTGTAAGCGCGGATTTTATCCATCAGACCGATGCCTCGGCCCTCCTGGCTGAGGTAGACCACGGCTCCGCGGCCTTCCTTCTCAATCATGCGCAGAGCCTGATGAAGCTGTTCGCCGCAGTCGCAGCGCAGCGAGCCGAATATGTCGCCTGTGGCACACGATGAATGAACGCGCACCAGCACAGGTTCGTCGGTAGCCACATCCCCCTTGATGATGGCGATATGCTCCAGCCCGTTGCTCTTCTCGCGGAAGGGGATAAGATTGAAGTCGCCATACTCCGTGGGGAGATGCACGCGTTCACCCTCCTCCACCAGCAGTTCGCTGGCAAGGCGGTAAGAGATGAGGTCGCGGATGGAGATGAGCTTCATCCCCCACTCGTCGGCGCGGCGCCGCAATTCGGGCAGACGCGCCATGGAGCCGTCTTCGCTCATCACCTCCATCAGAGCGGCTGCGGGATTCAGACCGGCCAGACGCGCCATATCGACAGCGGCTTCGGTGTGGCCTGCGCGCTCAAGCACACCGCGTGTACGCGCATACAGCGGATTGATATGCCCCGGACGGCCGAAGGTCGACGGGACGGATGCCGGATCTGCCAGGGCGCGGATGGTGGCGCAGCGGTCGTGGGCCGATACGCCGGTGGTGCATCCCTCAAGCTTGTCGACACTGACGGTGAACGGCGTGCCGAGCATCGAGGTATTGTCTTCCACCATGGGCGGCAGGTCGAGCTCGCGGCAGCGTTCGATGGTGAGCGGCGCGCAGAGCACTCCGCGCGCATGCTTGAGCATGAAGTCGATCTGCTCGGGTGTCACCTTTTCGGCGGCCACGATGATGTCGCCTTCGTTTTCGCGGTCTTCATCGTCGACCACAAGTATCATTTTCCCTTGAGCGAAGTCGGAGATGGCCTCTGCAATAGAGTCGAGGCGAACTCCGGGCTGCTCGCCGCCCTTGGCCTGAGTGGATTCCAGGCCGCAAGGCTTATTCTTTTCGGAGGTTGCTTTCATCGTTAATCTGTCTGTTGAAGATTTTTATCAGATGCTGATTGACGCGCATGGTCTTGCAGACGGTGCGCACCGTGAGCTGGAAGGGATACATATTCACCGCATCTATCACGTCCTTCCGTCGCGAATTGGCCAGATAGTCGACCACGGCATTGAGCGTAGCCTGTACCGAATCGCGCAGCGGGAACCGGCGGAAGAAGTAGTAGATACGCTGGGGCAAACGCCTGTCGTGGAATGCCGCCTGAAGCTGTTCGCATTCGTATTGCAGATTTTCCACCATGGCCAGGGCCGTGGCGGGCTCCACTTCCTGCATCGTGAACTCTTTCACTTCAAGCTCGCGGTGCATGCGCCCCGTGAGCCGGCGGAAGCGGTTCTTTAACGCATCAACGTCGAACACTGCCGAATCGTTCATCGCCTTATACGTAAAGAAGATGCCAAGCGGAAGCAGCACGGCCGAGCTCAGCCAGATACCCATCCACACCTCTACCTTGCCGTCGCGGGCCATCTTGTAGCCCGAGTTGTCGATGATGTAGTAGACGATGAACAGAAGCACCGAGATTACCAGCGGCGTGCCCAGTCCGCCCTTGCGGATGATGGCGCCGAGCGGAGCGCCGATGAAGAAGAAGATGATGCATGCAAACGAAAGAGTGAACTTCTTCTGCTTCTCTATCTCGTGGCGGCGTATCGTCTCGCGGTCGGCCTCCATCGAATAGCTGCGGAACTCAAATTCCTGCTTCGTACGCTGGGCGTGGCTGATGGCCTGAGTGAAATAGCTCTGCACCATCGAGGGGCGGTCGTGGTAGAACAGCGAATCCAGATCGATAGGCTTGGCAAGCTTCACGTCGTGCACGCGCTCCTGATGGGAGCCTTTGTCATCATAGACGCGGCGGACCATCGGCACTCCTACGTAGGTGCGTCCCTGAAGCTCGGTGGCATAGTCAGCGCCAATGGAGTCGACACGCTTGGTCACAGAGTCGATGGTGGCCTGCAGCTGGGCGATATTCTTACCCACATACTGATTGCGCATGCCGCTTTCGTCCATGCGGTTGAAGTTGGCATCGAATTTCAGCAGTATCTCCTTCAGGTCGAATGTCTCACGGCGGTAAGGCGAGTTGGCAGATGTTGCCGCTCCGCTCTGGCGCAGATTCTCAAACTGCTCGCCGGAATGAAGCTGCAGGAACAGATGCTCTTTGTCATCGGCAAGCTTCAGATGGCCGGAATCGGCCAGAATGATGCGGGCGTTGTCAAATCCTCGGCTCACATCGTAGATCATCATGTCGTAGAGCGTACCGGTCTCGCGGTTCTTCTCCTGCACGTAGAAGTTGTAGCCCGGAATCTGGTCGTAGAATACCCCTTCGGGTATCTCCAGCTCGGGCGACTTCTGACGCACGGAAAACAGCAGCGTATACATCTTGGCCTGCGCCACCGGCAGCACATAGTTCTGGAAGAAGAACGCTCCCACAGCCAGCAGGAAGATGAATATGATGAGCGGACGCATCACCTTCATCAGCGACAGGCCCGACGCCTTCATGGCCGTCAGCTCAAAGCGCTCGCCAAGATTGCCGAACACCATCAGCGACGCCAGCAGAATCGACAGCGGCAACGCTGTGGGCACCATCGTCAGAGCTGCGTAGAAGAAGAGCTCGCCTATCACATGGATTTCAAGCCCCTTGCCCACCAGCTCGTCGATATAGCGCCAGAGGAACTGCATCAGCACGATAAACAGACAGATGAGAAACGTCATCAGCAGCAACGGCAGAAAACTCCGCAGCATAAACCGATACAAGCGCTTCACAATCATCCGTTTATCTTTATTAATTAATCTCTATATCGCGTCGGACCTCAATCGGGTCCGAACCGTGTGCAAAGTTACAAAAAAAATATGAAATGCGGCCCTCCTTTGCAGGCTGGCCGCATTTCCGATCTTTCTTTAAGCGATTATTAGAGCCGGACCGACAATATATGTTAACGGCTCTTATCAGTAGACGAGCTTCAGATCGTCGACATACATCACGGATGGTCCGCCGGCGAAGTAGTCGCCGCCTTTCGAAGCCGACATAGTCACGATGATGTTCACAGCCTTGGTGTCGGTGCGTTTGTAGTCAAGCGGAATCTCGAACTCTACCAGATTTTCACCTGCGGTAGCGCCTTCGAACACCTTCTCTCCGTAAGCAATGACGTTAGAGCCATTCTTATCGAAATAAACGCCTTCTTTGGTCTTGACGATGCAAGGCCACTTCTCGTCGTTGAACGACGACATAGTTCCGTCGACGATAGCGATGTAGATGATGCCCTTGTCAGGCTCTCCCTTGACGATGTCAGGAGCGCCCGTAGCGGTGTATGCCACCGTACCCGGGGTGTAGTGAATCCATCCCTTCAGGGCTTTCGGGCGCGAGGTGAACGGACGGCCCCAGCCTAACACTCCGTTGGTACCTTCAGTGAGGAGGTATTTGCCGACGAAGGCATTGCCTGCGGCAAACTTGCCGATAGAACCGATGCCGACAAACTGGCTCTCCATCTTCAGCGAATACGTTCCGTCGTGAACCTTATCGGTGGCCGGGAGGGTCACATTCTTGTTCATCGACGATGAGCCCTGGTTACCGCAGTCCCAGAACATATCCGAGGCTGATTTGCAGATGAGATAGTATTTGTTGGAAGTGGTATCCCAGTCTTCAAACGAAGCGTTCTTCAGCTGATCTGCCGGCTCTGTAGTGAAGGTCTCGGCATTGGCGGGCTCGAAGCCGTCGCATACAGCCATATACTCGTAGGTTGTGCCCGGGGTCAGCCCGTCGACTACCGCCGTATAGGTGTCGCCGACGTTGGCGCGATGCGGAGCGCGCCTGCGCGAGCCGGCTGCGCTGGAAGCGTTGACGCTCTGCCATTCCGAAGAGCCCTGCGGACGATATTTGAAGCCGAGATTGGTGGCGTCGGCCTTCATCACGCGTCCGGTGAGAGTGACATGGTCTGACCAGGTGGTGGCGGCCGACGGCGAGATGGCCACGGTCGTAACCACAGCGTCGGTCAGAATCATGTTGAGCTTGCCGACGCCCACCTTACCGTTGGCGTCAGTTACCGTTACGGTCATTGTATGGCTACCTTCGCCAAACACTTTCATGAACTCTTCGCCTAGAGTAATCTTCATCTCCTCAAATCCGGGATTCTCCTCCTCTCCGGTATGCTGCACGAGCTGATACTTGAAGCCTTTGGCCTGAAGCTGAGACAGAATGTTCTGGTTCATGCCGAGAATCTCGAAGGCAGTGCCGCCGATGCCGAGATCGTCGAAGGCCGGGCAGGCTAGCTCTACCGACTTAATTGCCGATGTGGCCTGAATCCAGAGTTTCTTCTCAGTCAGTGTGCCGGGTTCGCCCACCAGCGGTTCGCTCATGTCGAATCCGATACCGCTGATGGCAGGTGCGGAATTGATGGTGATTACATCAGCCACCTCAATCTCGGTCTCGTCGATCTCGATTTTGAACAGGGCGCCGCCGAATTCCTCCTCGTTGCCGCCGTTCTGCTTTACGCGGATAGTGTATTTATAGCCTGGCTTGGCATTTTCGATCACACCCTCCTTGGTCACGGTCGTACCGTCGACAAGCTGCTTACCGGTGAAGGTATATTTCAGGTTCTTGTCGAATGTCGGCATCATGAAGTAGCCGGGAGTGGCTTCTTTGTCGCCGCTACCGGCTTCATCAGCCGTGTAGGTCAGCGAACCGGCCTTGTGGCCTACCGTCACGGTATAGTCGCTGAGCATGGTGGGAATGTTGTCGTCGTATTTCACATCGACCACCACATTGGCGATCTTGCACTCCAGATTGAGCTGGATAGTGCTTCCGCCGGCGATGGTGAAGGGTACGCGGGCCTTGAAATGCTTATGCTCGAACGAGGCCGGCACGGAGTCGCCTGTCCAGGCTTCTGCCACATAGTTGTCGGCAGCCAGCCAGATACCTTCGGCGGGCACCTGACTGAAGCCGTTGTACTTGCGTACCGCACCCTTAGAGTTGGATATCCAGATGGTGGTGGCGGCGGCCAGCTCATCGTTGGTCTGGGCTACGCGCTGATGCGCTTTGCGAGCCTTCTTTGAGCCTGTGCCGGCTTCTGTCACATCTGCCTTTACATCATTGAGAATCGAGGGCACAAGGAGCACACGCCCCTCGCTTTCCGTCGAGTCGTAGTTTATATCGTCGCTGCATCCACTGAATGAAAACAGTGCCGTGATGGCAGCCAACGCAAAAATGGACTTGTTCATTTTCATTTACGTGTGATTGCTTACGATCTAAATTTCAGTACCAGGGTCTTGGTAGCGTCTTTTTGGTCAATGACCGTCACGATAAACTTATGTTCGGCCGCACCGTATATACCCATCAGCTGGCAGAACTGGGTGATGTCGAAGTTGAGCACCGTGGCTCCTATCACATCGGCTCCGGTCTTGAATCCGAGGCTTTCGAGACCTTCCCTGTATTCTCCGGGCTCGGCCAGATCGAACGAAGAGGTCAGCCCCACTTCTGCGAGCACTTCTTCGGTCAGCGTCTGCGAATCAATCTGCACTTTCACATTCTTGAAGCCGTCGTCGGCCTTGAGCACCACAATTGCATCCTGAATGTCCGGGCCGAACTCTGAGCTGTTATTCCATCCCTCCAGATCGAGGGTCTCGGAGCTGAAGCTGATGGTTTCCACCGGCGGAACGTCGGGGTCGTCGGGCTTGGAGGGGTCGTCACCTTCCTGGTTGGGACGGTCGTCGGAGCTCATATTGTCTTCGGTGTTGGTCACCTTGCCGTCGACGTTCACCGTCACTGTGGAGCAGTTGACGTGGATGCCCTGGCCTATAGTCACTTGGCCGCTCTCTCCTTCGGGCAGGTTGCCGTTGCCGTTATAGGTGAATGACACCTTGCGGTGCTGGCCGGCCTCAACGCCCGTCAGAGCGTGGGTGAATTCCTCCTTGGTGCCGTTGACCGTACCGGTGAATTTCACCTCCATGGTCGACAGCCCTTCCACGGCTGCGAAATATCCGCTGCGGGTCTCTGCGGCGGTGTATTCGAGCGAATTGCCGGGAGTGGAAGTCACAGTCACCAGGAAATCGGCGCCGCCGTTGGAGGCGCGGAGCAGCTTGTCGCTGAACGTTACGCTCACGCGGATGTTGCCGAGCTTACATACGATGGGGTCCACATCGGTGATGTCGCCGTCGGTAATCTGGAAGCTCTGCGAGCCTACATAGTAAGGTTTGTCCCATTCGGCTGCTTCCACCTTGTGGGAGCGCACCCGGACGGTGTATGTTCCTACCTTGAATACGGGCATCGAAGGCATCGTGGAGTAGGTCCAGCTTGCCTCGGTGTCGCCGTTGGACTTCACCACATCCACCAGATAGTTCGACAGGTCGATGGTGGAGGGTGCTTTGCGCGGTGCGGCTGCGTCGGTGACGCTGCCCGAGAAGGGCGAATCCTTATCGTCGGTCACACCGTTGACAGTGGGGAGAATCGATGAGGTGTTGAGCTTGCCCTCACCGTCGCCACCTTCCAGGTCGGCGTTCCAGTTGTCGGAACAAGCCGAAAGGCCCGTCGCAACGATTCCGGCCAGGGTGATATATTTTATAATACCTTTGGTTTTCATTTCTGTTTACTTTGGCTTGTGTGAGGATTAATACTCAAGTGTGACATCGTCGATATACAGCTGTGAGCCCATGAATGTGCCGTTGGAGAGATTGGCGAAGCCCGGGCCTGAGAAGTTGCTGTCGGTGCGTTTCACGTATTCCATGCTGTTGGTCGACTGGAAGCGTACGTAGAGCGTGGCGCCCTTGGCCGAGGCAGCGGTGTAAGTAAGCGGAATCTGCTTGAAAGTATACGTCTTGGTAGCGTCGAGGTTCATAGTGCCTTGAGCCACGATATTGCCTGCAGCGTCTTTTACCCAGATTTCAGCAAAGCCCTTGTCGGCCGAGTTCTTGGGTTCATAGCGATACCAGAAGCCGAGAGCCGACGGACGGCTTGCAAAGCTGATGCCGAGGTTGAGGTCGTCGGTGGTGACAGGACCCGTCGAGGTATTGTTGGTCTTGTTGTCATCGCTTCCATAGCCGGCGGGGCGTGTCGAGCGCGAGGAGCCCAGATGCAGCAAGCCTGCGTCGGTGTATTTGCAGGCGCCTGATGTACCCTTTGATCCGGTGGCTGTATTGCCGCTGCCCCATCCGACGGTGCGTATCAGGGCTGCAGTACCCGAGTGTGAGGTCGAGGAGGAGATGGTGCCCGAGATACGGCAGTAAGCATAGTCGCTGCCCTGGCTGGTGGTCAGGGGGTTGTTCGTACCCCAAACCGACGCGGATTCCGATACGCCGGGGTACATGCGCTTCCAGTTGCTTCCGCTTGCTGATGTGCTCCATGTCTCCATGTCGCCGTTGGGGATGGCGGTGGCAGTCTCAGTGGTGAACGATTTGGGCTCACACAGGCGTCCGCCGACTTTGGCGCGCACATAGTAGGTGGTGGCGGGCTTCAGCCCTGTCAGCGAGAAGATGGTGCCTTCGTGGGTGGCGTTCACCTTCGCAAACTTAATATTGTCGGTGGAAAGCTCGACCTCGGCTGCGTCGGCATCGACTGTTGCGTCGGTGCCGTCCTGATGGCTCAGCCCTACATAAGCGTGAGTTGCGTAAGCGTAGTTAGCCGGGGTCTCAACCTGATGATTAGGTACTGAGCGCGTTACCGTCAGGGGCTCTGTGGTCTTGCTGCCGGCGAGTACGCGGATGGCCACTGTGCCCGATTCGGCTGTCTTCACCGTCACATTGTATGTGTCTTCTGCGTCGCTGACGGGCTCTAAGGCTGTCACCTCGGCTTTCTCCCAGATTCCCAGCGAGTTCTTGACCTGAACGGTCACTGCGTCGGCGCTTCCGCCATTGTAGACCATACGGAAGCTGTAGGAGGTCTCGCCGTCGTAGATTTTCTGGTCGGAGCTGATGGAGAGCAGCAGTTCTTTCACATTAACCGTGAAGGTCACGGGGTCGCTGACCTTGGAGTATTTGTCGGTCACGACCAGAGTGAAGGTGGAGCTGTTGTCGCCGCCGTCGGTATATTTCAGATTCTTGATCAGGTCGGTGAACTCTACCATAGCCATCTTCGACCCTGCGGCCTCGAAGCCGTTACGCTCTAGCCCGAGGGTGTTCAGCAGTGCGAGCTCAGTGGGGTCGCCGGTGGTGAGGTTCACCGTGCCGGGCCAGCCTTGCGTGTTGAGCCATGCCGAGCTGGTGGTCAGGATGCCGTGTGAGAGCGCTCCCTTGGCCTGAGCGACGATGCGCACGGGCTGCGCGGGCGCCGAACCTTCGACCACGGTCAGAGGTTCACCCTGAGTGAATCCCGAAGCTTTCAGCGTGGGTGCGGGAGCATTGAGCACCTCGTCGGAGAGGTCAAGCTCTACTGTCTCGTTGACCAGGTCAGAGTCGAAGGTGATGGTCAGCACGGCGTCGCCCACTTCTTTGGCTACGTCGACTGTGACGATATAGTGATGGCGGGCTTCGGCTCTGAACGAGGCGGCGCTCAGTCGGGCGCTCACGCCGTTGGGCTTAACCACGCTGCAGAACACTTCCACATTGCCCGGCTCTACATAGGCCGCTTCGCTGGCGTCGTTGTCGTAGGTCAGGGTGTTGCCCTGCGAGGTCAGGATCTCGGTGGTGTATGAGCGGAAATAGTTGAGGAAGGCCTCGGTATAGACCATCGACACCATCGAGTTGGCAAGTGTTGCCTCCACGCTCACGGGAGTCACCTCGTTTTCGCGAACGCCAAACTGGGTTGTGCCGTAATAGTATGGTTTGTCAAAACCTTCTTCGCCTCTCGTACCATAGGAGACGGCCAGTTCGTATGCCCCTACCGGGAAGCGTTCCTTAGTTTCGTCGAAGAGCGACAGCGTCTCCCACGTCTTTTCGTATACGCCGTTGGTCGAACTGATGGTCATTCTCAATTGCGATGCGTCGACTTCCCGCCCGTTGGTAGCCACCTTGGCAGGCGCCTTATGGCTGCCGGCCTTGGCGGGCGCAGCCACGTCGTCGTTGAGCGCGATGTCGAGCACTACAGTCCCCTCTCCGCTGCCGGTCGAAGGGTCGAACGTGTCGCTGCAGGCTCCTGCTCCAAGCAGGCCGGCCAACGCAACCGTCCAGATTGTAAACCTCTTAATCATTGGATTGCTAATATAATGATAACTTTATTTTCAGGTGTCAATGTCTTCTGAGTCTGTTCTCAAGCCTTTTTCAACAAATTTTCACTCCTTCGAGTATCGGAAACCATGCCTGGGGGAAAACCGTCCGCACGGCCTTTCCCCTGTTTCGTTGTGTTTTTAAGCCTTAGACTGCTATGCCATTTCTTTTACTGAGCGAATTGCCCAGTCTATTCAAGATGCAAACTTACGACAATTTTTTTAAACTTCCGCCAATATATCTAAAAAATCTGTTCAAATCTATGTCTTAAAATAAGAAAAATGCGAAAAAAAACGTCATATATGCCAATTTCTGCCACGGCTTAACCCATCATTCGCCGCTATTTGTAGGCGGCTTTCCGGAAGGCCGCAGCGTTGGTCAGATGGTCAGAATATGATGAGGTGAAATCGTGATAACCCGACCCGTCGGCTCGTGCGCACATATAGATGTAGTCATGGCTCGGCGCAGAGATTACCTGCTCAATAGTCGCAGCCTCGGGCAGACGGATTACGCCCGGGGGCAAACCCTTGTAGATGTATGTGTTATATGGTGAATCTACCTTCAGCATATCTCCCGTGATTCTCTTGGCGGCGAAATCACCCGTGGCAAATTTCACCGTCGGATCGGCCTGCAGACGCATCCCCTTGTCCAACCTGTTGAGATACAGACGTGCTATCTTTCCGCGCTCGTCGCGCCGGTTCGATTCCTCCTCCACTATCGAGGCCAACACCGATGCCTGCAGCGGCGTCAGCCCCTCGGCCTTGGCCTTGGCTTGGCGCTCATCGGTCCAGAATCGGCGGTAATTATCGCGTATCTTTTCGGTCAGCTCCTCAGGAGTCGCTGTCCAATAGACTTCATACGTATCCGGAAGAAACTGTGCCTCAAGCTCTTCCGCCGCGATCCCTTCCTTTTCGGCTATCCTTGCCATGACAGCCTTGAACTCGTCGGGCGAGAATTCCATCACGCTGCCAAGCCTCTCGGCCAACTGGTCAGATGTACGCAGATTGTTGAATGTCAGCTTGATAGGCGTCTGACGTCCCTTCCCTATCCTGCGGGCGATGGCCCAGGCCTTCTCGCCAGGCTCTATGCGGTAAGCGCCATGCGAAGCGGCCACGTTGCCGTTCCATAGATTACCCACTGTCGACCCGAAACTGTTTCCCAGCGATGTTCGGAGCGAATCGCGCACATCGTCTGCCGTTGCCGATGCGGGAATATGCACCCACACGGCCTCGCCGCCGTCGTATCCGGCCGACAGCTTGGTAAAATAATACACTCCCCAGACCATAACCACCAGCGTAATCACAGTGATCACCTGCCTGCGTGTAGCCCCCGCCCCGAATTTCTTCATATCTTCTTTCATTTGGCTCCTTTCATCTCTTTTTCGTCCCGCAAATTTACCCATTCTCATGCAAATCCCCAACCCGATCCTCAAAATCTGCCAAAGCAAACCATCATCTCTGGATACAAAAAAACTGCTCCGGCACACGTGCCGGAGCAGCCTGTATTTCCATCTCGGAATGGGTCTTATTTTTTTCCTTCCGGGAGCGACTTGTCAGATTGGGACGCGAGGGGTCATTCCGACGTCCGTCGCTGCCCTCTGTCACAAATTATTCTGACAGAGGGTCAAGAGTGATAATCAGATATTTGCCCTGAGCGTTCAGATCTTTCATGAACTTCATCACGTCGTCCTTGGTGATGCTCTTGAACAGCTCCTCGGCGCCGTTGAATGTATCCACGCCGTTGAGGTATTCGCCGCCCATGGCATTCAGCCATGCGTCGTTCTTTTCCATACCTTCGCGCACATTCTTGATCGAATATTCAATCACCTTGTTCACCTCTTCGTCGGTGATATTCGTCTCCATATTCTTGAACTCCTTGGAGATGAAGTCAAACACTTCCTGTTTCTTCTCAGGCTTCATCGGGAAGGTGCTCTGGATGGTGATGTTGTGGCCGTTGTTGAGGCGCGACATGTTGCCCTGAGCCCAGATTGAGTATACGGCACCCATCTCCTCGCGCACTGTGTTGATCAGGCGCTGCGAAAGGATCTGACCGGCTGTGGTGGCCAGAGCGCGGTTGGCGGGCGTGAAATCTTCGCTGCCCACCTCCAGAATGGCGGCGTAAGTCTGCGGAGTTTCCATCTTGGTGGTGAACTCGTGAGTCTTCTGGGCGGTCTGGAGTGCCAGAGCGGGATCACACTTGAAGTCAGAGGTCTTGGTGGCAGCATCAGCAGGCAGAGTAGCCAGATACTGCTCCATCAGCGGTTTGAACGTGTCCATATCGATGTTACCCACGAAGTAGAAGGTATAATCGGCTGCATTGGCCGTCATCTTGCGGGCGATGTCGA
The DNA here is from genome assembly GCA_945916235.1 of uncultured Porphyromonadaceae bacterium. Classification (GTDB taxonomy): domain Bacteria; phylum Bacteroidota; class Bacteroidia; order Bacteroidales; family Muribaculaceae; genus UBA7173. The sequence continues at coordinate 17,956 of CAMEGQ010000021.1, forward strand.
TGGTCTGGTTCAGGTCGGCGGCAGCGATAGCGTCGGTGCTGAGAGCCTGCTTGCGCGCTGCGCTGTAGAGGGCCTTCATCAGATCCTGCTGGAATACGAACTGAGGATTGTTCTCCTGATTTTTCAGGACTCCGATCATCGACTGGCGGGTCGACTCAAATTCGTCAGGATTGATGGTGAAGTTGGTGAAATACATGTAGATAAGCTCCATCAGAGTGGGCAGATCCTTCGGGGTCGACTGACCTTCCACGTCGCGGGTAAAATCGGAGAAGCTCATTTCCACTCCCACCTGCTTACCGCTCAGATATTTCTGAAGGTCTTTGTTGGTATAGTCGCCAAGTCCATTGACAGTGGAAGCTATCGGAAAGAATATCAGCGAATTGGAATATTCATCGGGGAATACCGATGTACCGCCCTTGGCCATGGCGTCAAACAGGATCTCGTCGGCCTTGAAGTCGGTCTGCTTCACGATTACATCCACACCGTTTGAGAGCGTATACTTCGTAGCGCCCCATTTCTCCACGGGCTGCTCGCTGACGATCTTGCCGGGAGCGGGAAGTTGCGGAATCAGCGGTTCGGTCTTGACCTCGTCTTTGTAAGGCTGAATATCTTCGGCCTCAACCTCGGCGGCAGCAGTGATGAAATCCTGCTCGGTGGGCACTTTCATCCCCTCCTTCTCGGGGAGCATGGCCAGCAGCACGCGGTTGTCTTTCGATACCATCTGCTGGAACACCTGATTGATGGCTTCCACGGGGATATTGTTTGCCATCAGATTCATGTTGTTATACTCCATTTCGATGCCGGGAGCGGGATTGTTGTCGATGAAGTGGCGCACGAGTTCCTGCACATAGACATCGTTCTCCTGCTTTTCGCGGTTGTTGTAAGCCTTCTCCAGGCGCGACAGGTATTCGCTGCGCGCACGGTCGTATTCTCCCACGGTGAAGCCTTTCTGGGCGCGGAGAAGTTCGCGGTACACTGCCTTATACGAGGGGATCATATCGCCGCCTTTGGCCACAGCGCCCAGAGTCAGGGCGTCCTCGGTGTTGGCCAGCAGATAGTTGCCATAATCGGCATAAGCCTGCGCGAAGGGGACGTTGGGGTCTGACATCATCTCGCTGAAGCGATTGTTGAGCATCGCCCCGATCATGTCGGTAATATAGTCGGTGACCATATAGGCCATGGTATTGCGCTGTTCGCGCGGCATCGCCTCGTTTTTGAAGAATATATTGAAGATGGGGAAGCTCTGCTCCTTGTCGGTGCCGATGGCGTAGATGGTGCCTTCGGTCTGGGGAACTTTCTCATATTCACGCGGCTGAGCGTTCTGGGGCATCTTGATGGGGCCGAACATCTCCTTGATCTTATTCTCGATGCGGTCCACGTCGATGTCGCCTACCACGATGATACCCTGCTGATCCGGACGGTACCATGCCTCATAATAGTCGCGGAGCACCTGGTGGGGGAAACTGTCGACCACTTCCATGATGCCGATAGGCAGGCGGTGGCCATACTTCGAACCGGGATACATCTTGGGAAGCAGCTTCTCCAGGATACGCATCTGGCCCACATTGTTGGTGCGCCATTCTTCATGGATGATGGGGCGTTCCTTGTCGATCTCCTCACCAAGCAGCGACACTTCGTCGGCCCAGTCGTGAAGGATCAGAAGGCAGGAATCCTGCACCGATTCGCGGGCAGTAGGCACGTTGGAGATGTTGTAGACGGTTTCGTCCACTCCGGTGTGTGCATTCAGGTTCACACCGAACTTCACACCTACCGACTCCAGCCAGTCGCGCAGGCTGGTGCCGGGGAAATTGGTCGTGCCGTTGAAGCACATATGCTCCAGGAAGTGAGCCAGACCGCGCTGGCTGTCGTTTTCCAGAATCGAACCGACTTTCTGCGCGATGTAGAAATCGGCCTGACCCTTAGGAGTCTCGTTGTGACGGATGTAGTAGGTCAGTCCGTTCTCGAGCTGACCGGTGCGCACTGCCGGATCCAGCGGAAGCTCTTCCAGCTGGGCAAAAGCCCCGAAGGCTGTAAAAGCCGTTAGCATCAGCAATGCTCTTTTGAGTAAATTTCTCATTAATTTAGGTTTTTGTAATATAATTGGTCAAATTTGGATATTCCTCTTTGTTAGACGCAACTTTGTCAAAATAGTTGCATCTTCAGTGCAAATTTTTTTTGGCCTTGCAGGCCGGACCGTGCGGAAGGTCAGCCGAACAGCCTTCGGAAAGCCTCCTCTACCCGCGCCACTTCAGCCACTTCGATGTTGAGTTTCGACTTGTCGACCCCTTTGAGCGAACCCTTGGGGATGATTATAGTGGTCATCCCGAGCTTTTCGGCTTCGCGCACACGCTGCTCCATACGCGTCACGGGGCGTATCTCGCCGGTCAGTCCGATCTCCCCGGCCATGCAGATGCCGCGGTCGATGGTCATGTCGACATTCGACGACAGGATGGCGGCGGTGACAGCCAGATCAAGCGCCGGATCAGCCACTTTCAGGCCTCCGGCGATGTTGAGAAACACATCTTTCTGCGCCAGCTTGAACCCTACACGCTTCTCCAGCACAGCCAGCAGCATGTTCATGCGCTTGGAATCGAATCCGGTCACAGAGCGCTGCGGAGTGCCGTAAGCCGCCGTCGAAACCAAAGCCTGAGCCTCGATAAGCAGCGGGCGTATCCCCTCCAGAGTCACCCCGACGGCGCATCCCGACAGCTGCTCCCCCTCCCTGCGGCTTATGAGCATCTCCGACGGGTTGGTCACCTCGCGCAGTCCGCGCTGACACATCTCATAGATGCCCAGTTCGGCGGTATTGCCGAAGCGGTTTTTGGTAGCCCGAAGGATGCGGTACATATACTGGCGGTCGCCCTCAAACTGCAGCACGGCGTCGACGATATGCTCCAGCACTTTCGGCCCTGCCAGCGTCCCCTCCTTGTTGATATGGCCTATGAGAATCACGGGCACATTGTTCTCCTTGGCATATCTCAGCAGCGCCGCCGCGCACTCGCGCACCTGGCTCACCGATCCGGCGGCCGATTCCAGCGCGTCGGAGGCGATGGTCTGTATCGAGTCCACGATGATGAGCTGCGGCTCTATCTGGCGGATATGCTCGAATATGTTTTCAAGCGAAGTTTCTGTGACCACATAGCAATTGTCGCTCATACGCCCGATGCGGTCGGCGCGCATCTTTATCTGCTGCGCGCTCTCCTCACCCGACACATAAAGTATGCGCCGGCTCTTGATCGACAGGATATTCTGCAATACGAGCGTCGACTTGCCGATACCTGGCTCGCCGCCCACAAGCACTATCGAGCCGCTCACCAGCCCTCCGCCCAACACTCTGTTGAGCTCTTCCGAAGGCATATGGATGCGGGTCTCGTCGCCGGCCTGTATGTCGCATACCTTCTGCGGCGTGCTCCGGTTGGCGCGCGACTGATGGCTGGGGCCTACTATCCCCTTGGTGGCTTTCACTTTCTCCTCCACCATCGTATTCCAGGCGCCGCACGACGGGCAGCGACCCTCCCAGCGCGGCGAGTCGGCTCCGCATTCTGAGCAGAACCACACTGATTTTTCTTTCGCTTTTGCCATATATTTGCTGTCTTTACCGCTGGCGCCGGCGGAACTCTCCGAGAGTTATACCCGTGGCCATCGCCACATTAAGCGACTCCACAGCCTCGCCCCGGCGCTCCGACGGATAAGTCGGAATGAGCAGCCGACGGTTCACTTCACGCCCCGTGGCGGCCGATATACCGTTCCCCTCGTTGCCCATCACCACGATGCCGCCCTTCCCCAGCCGGGTGCGGTAGATGTCGTCGCCGTCGAGAAATGTGCCGTAAATGTCCGCTCCGCGCTCCCGGGCTTGCGCAAGCAGCTGCGGAAGGTCGCAATATACCACCCTCACGCGGCTCAGCGCCCCCATGGTCGACTGCACTACTTTGGGATTGTACATATCCACCGTGTCGTGCGAAGCCAGTATCAGCCTGACGCCGAACCAGTCGGCCACACGGATTATCGTGCCCAGATTGCCCGGGTCCTGCACTCCGTCGAGCGCAAGCGTCAGCTCTCCGGAGTCTATCTCCGCCGCTTCGATGCTGTCGGAGCCTTCGGGCATACGGCATACGGCTATCACCCCCTGCGGGGTTTTCATCCCCGACAGGCGGTCCATGTCGGCGGCCGAGGCCGTCAGCAGCTCTATATGCTTGGCTTTCAAGATTTCTGACGGAGGAAGCAGACGGACATTGGCGTCCAGCCAGGCGGGTGTAGCCACGATGGTCTCTACGGCAAATTCGCCGATAGAGTCCGCCACTGAGCGTGTCCCTTCCACCACGAACCGTCGCTGCTCACGCCTGTGTTTGGCCTGCTGCAGAGCGCCGATTCTCTTCCGCTCGCTATTGCTTATCTGCCTCCATTCCATATTTCTTGCTTTCAATTTTCCCGGGCGCCGCCGGATGCTCCGGAACTGTCGGTCGGTCGGGATGGCGCCTTATGAGCGCGAATAGTTAGGAGCCTCGGAGGTGATGGCCACGTCGTGCGGGTGGCTTTCGTTGATGCCCGCATTGGTGATTCTGGTGAACTGAGCGTTGTGCAGCTCTCCGATATTGTGGGCGCCGCAATAGCCCATGCCTGAGCGCAATCCGCCAAGCATCTGGTATACGACCTCGTAGAGCGAACCCTTATACGGCACTCGTGCGGCAATCCCTTCGGGCACGAGTTTTTTCACATCCGACTCGTTTGCCTGGAAGTAGCGGTCTTTCGACCCCTTCTCCATAGCCTCCAGCGAACCCATGCCGCGGTAGCTCTTGTATTTTCGGCCGTTGAAGATGATGGTGTCGCCGGGCGATTCCTCCACTCCGGCCAGCATTCCGCCGAGCATCACGCTGTAGCCGCCTGCGGCCAGCGCCTTCACGATGTCGCCGCTGTAACGGATACCGCCGTCGGCAATCAGAGGCACATCGGTATCTTTCAGCGCCTGCGCCACATCGTAGATGGCCGACAGCTGAGGCACTCCCACTCCGGCTATGATGCGCGTGGTGCAGATCGAACCCGGGCCGATGCCCACCTTCACTCCGTCGGCACCGTTCTCCACCAGATATCTGGCGGCGTCGCCTGTGGCGATGTTGCCCACCACCACGTCGATTTCGGGATATTTCTCCTTCACGGCGCGGAGCACTCCGATCACACCTTTCGAATGGCCGTGGGCCGTGTCGATCACGATGGCGTCGGCCCCGGCTGCCACCAGAGCGTCCACGCGCTGCATCGAGTCGGCCGTCACACCCACTCCGGCAGCCACACGCAGGCGTCCCAGATGGTCCTTGCATGCGTGGGGTTTATCCTTGGCCTTGGTGATGTCCTTATATGTTACCAGCCCTACGAGGTGGCCGTCCTTGTCCACCACGGGGAGCTTTTCTATCTTGTGGCGCTGGAGAATATCGGCAGCCTCCTCCAGATTGGTGCTCTGCGAGGTTGTCACGATATTTTCCGATGTCATCACTTCGTCGACTTTACGGCCGAGGTTGCGCTCGAAGCGCAGGTCGCGGTTTGTCACGATGCCCACGAGCTTCTTATCCTCGTCGACCACGGGGATGCCGCCGATATGGTATTCCTCCATCATCTTAAGGGCGTCGCCAACGGTCGATCCGCGCAGGATGGTCACCGGGTCATAAATCATGCCGTTTTCAGCTCGCTTCACGGCGTGGACCTGACGCGCCTGCTCCTCTATCGACATATTCTTATGGATTACGCCGATGCCGCCCTCGCGCGCTATGGCGATGGCCATCTTAGCCTCTGTCACCGTATCCATGGCGGCCGAGACTATCGGAACATTAAGCTTAATACGTCGGGAAAACTTGGTCGTGAGATTCACTTCGCGCGGAAGCACGTCGGAATAAGCGGGAATAAGGAGCACGTCGTCAAAGGTGAGACCGTCCATTTTTACCCTGTCTGCAATAAATGATGACATATATAATAGAACTGATGTTTGCGTTCCTCTTTTCGTTGCCTCGCCCTCCGGGCGATTGGCTGTAAGCCGCGCCGCTGGCCTATCAGGCCCATCCGGCTGATGCCTGTTTTATTGCGCACAAATTTAATGATTTTTTTCGGCATTTCCACCATTCTCCGCGCTTTTTCCCATCAGTTTTCCTTCGGAACGCCTTCGGAACGCCATCGGAACACATCGGAAAGCATAGGAAAGTATAAATCTTTTTCTTCCATCCGCGCTCTCTTGAAATTTCGCTTTTGCATTTGCGGAAAATAATTGCTAACTTTGCACCGCTTGAGCGGTCGGCGGCCTCTTCTTAAGGACCCTCGGCTCCGCATCAGGTTTTCGGGGCGTAGCGCAGTCCGGTAGCGCACCTGGTTTGGGACCAGGTGGTCGCAGGTTCGAATCCTGTCACCCCGACCATCCCCCCGCTCCGCTCTGTTTTTACCGACGGCAGGCTGACAGCCTCACGGCTTTCAGCGCCCGCAGAGCGCAGCAAAGGGCCTCAAGCACCCATAGTTCAATGGATAGAATATTGGATTCCGGTTCCAACGATTGGGGTTCGACTCCCCATGGGTGTACTAAAAGCCCCTCCGCACAGCCCGCAAGCTTCGGAGGGGCTTCCTTTATCTTCATCTATCTTCATCATCCCCCTCAATCCCCACAAAAATTATACGACTTATTAGAATTATTAGAATTCAATCTCCCTCTATATCTTGATGTAAATCCGGCGCTTATACAGCGGCAGCCCGATGAGCCATACCACCAGCACAAACGTCAGCGCATACACCAGCGCCGCTATGCCCGGCACCTGCAGCGTGGGCAGCGTTACATAGTAGTATATAAGATTCTTCAGACTGTAAAACCCAGTCTTGGCGGCCGAGTCGGGGACACATTTCAGCCCCATGAAGATGGCTATTACCCACGCCACGCAGTAGAGAAACAGCGGATTCACTCCGTACACCTCGAAGAATCGGCTCCAGCGACTCCATCCCTTGATATCGATCACCCATATCAGCAGCGCCAGCGTAGACGCTGCCATACCGCAGGTAGTCAGCACGAATGTCGGCGACCACACCTTCTTGTTGATCGGGAATCCGTAGCTGAAAAGCAGTCCGAGAAATGTCAGCACCGTCCCCACGAGCATCAGTTTCAGCACACGCTCGCGATTGTCTGACGTCCCCAGCAGAAGCATCCCGCACCAGAATCCGATCATCACATGGGCTATCGACGGCAGCGTCGACAGCACCCCTTCGGGGTCGATCGGTATCTTCACAGAGCCGATATGAGTATAATACATATGGGCATCGGTCAGCAGAGCCCGGTCGGCGCGCGACAGTATGCTCGATGCGTCGGGCGCGTAGCCGTTGCCTATGAGCAGCATCAGCGCATACGCCACCAGTATTGCCGCAATAGCCGCAGGCAGCCATTTGTGATTCAGCCAGATAGCCAGCAGCGATCCGACGCCGTAGCAGATGGCCAGACGCGGCAGCACTCCCAGTATCCTTATATCGCCGAAGCATAGCGTAGCCTCCACAAGGCTCTTCCCCTCGACGATCGCTCCTTTGAAAAACATCGACATCCACGCCAGCCCCATACCGATGAGGAAGATCAGAGCCGTACGCCGGCATATCTTCCATATCAGCGGCCACGAGAACTCGAATTTGAACTTTCTCAGCGAAATATACGTGGAAATACCCATGATGAACATGAAGAAGGGGAACACCAGATCACACGGCGTCAGCCCGTTCCAGTCGGAATGCGACAGCGGGGTAAACGTCCCGTCGCCCCCGGAGTTGTTCACAAGTATCATCCCGGCTATCGTAATGCCGCGCATCACATCCAGCGCCAGTATCCTCTTGCTCTTTTTCCCCTGAGGCTGTGCCTGCGCTGTCGCAGTCATTTCCGGAGCCTGCGTCCCGGTGTTAATCTCTTTTTCCATCGTTTTCACGGTATTATTCATGCGTTAGCTCTTTAAGCTCCCAAATTTACAAATTTCCCTGCTGATAATCTTACTCGCGCTCCTAAAAAAGCTAAGCCGGAGCGTTGCCGCATCGGCAGCGCTCCGGCTTATTCATCTGTTTCAGCCCGGGGAAAGCCTCAGAGATAGTCTCTGGAGAGTCTTACGCGAAGGGCTTCAGGTTATCAGTCTTCAATCTCTGCGTCGGGAGATACCTCTTCGGCTGTCTCCATCACCTGTTCGATGTCGTCTTTCGACCCTACTACCAGGCGGTCATACTGGCGCAGACCTGTACCGGCGGGAATCAGGTGACCGCAGATCACGTTCTCCTTCATACCCTCCAGCGTGTCGGTCTTGCCGTTGATAGCAGCCTCGTTGAGCACCTTGGTGGTCTCCTGGAACGAAGCGGCCGACATGAACGACGAGGTCTGGAGTGCGGCGCGGGTGATACCCTGCAGTATCTGCTCCGAAGTAGCAGGCACGGCATCGCGTACCACTACGGTACGCAGGTCGCGGCGCTTCAGGGCCGAATTCTCATCGCGAAGCTTGCGCGCGGTGATGATCTGGCCGGGCTTGAGGTTTTCGGAGTCGCCGGCATCGACAACTACCTTCTTGCCCCAGATACGGTCGTTTTCATCCATGAAGTCGCGCTTGTCAACTACCTGCTGCTCCAGGAAGGTGGTGTCGCCCGGATCGATGATGTTCACTTTGCGCATCATCTGGCGCACGATCACCTCGAAGTGCTTGTCGTTGATCTTCACGCCCTGCATACGGTAGACGTCCTGCACCTCATTGACGATATACTCCTGCACGGCCGTCGGACCCATGATGTTGAGGATATCGGTCGGGGTGATGGCACCGTCCGACAGCGGTGTGCCGGCGCGTACGTAGTCGTTCTCCTGTACCAGGATCTGCTTCGACAGGGGCACGAGATACTTCTTCTCCTCGCCGAGCTTGGAGATGACGGAGATCTCGCGGTTACCGCGCTTCACGCGGCCGAAGTGTACCTCGCCGTCGATTTCGCTGACGATGGCAGGGTTCGACGGGTTGCGGGCCTCGAACAGCTCGGTGACACGGGGCAGACCGCCCGTGATGTCGCCGGCGCCTCCCGACGTGCGTGTAATCTTCACGAATACTTCACCGGTCTTCACCTCCTGGCCCTCTTCGAGCATCAGGTGGGCGTTCACAGGCAGAGCGTATGTCTTCAGCACATTGCCGTCGGCATCCACGATCTGGCCTTCGGGCACTTTAGTACGGTCGCGCGACTCGATGATGATCTTCTCACGCAGACCCGACTGCTCGTCGGCATCCACACGGTATGTGACGTTTTCGATAAGGTTTTCGTAATGAATCTTACCGCTGACTTCACTGACGATTACGGCGTTGAAGGGGTCCCATTCGCAAATCACGTCGCCGATCTTCACTGTGTCGCCGTCGTGGAAGTAGAGCTTCGAACCGTAGGGGATGTTGGCCGAGGTGAGCATCATGTGGGTCTTCGGGTCGATGATGCGCATTTCTGCCAGTCGGCCGATGACCACCTCAACAGGCTTCCCTTCGGGGGTCTTCTCGTCGGTCTCCACCGTGCGGAGCTCCTCGATTTCAAGGATACCGTCGTAGCGCGATGTGAGGGTCGAGATGGCTGCGATGTTCGAAGCCACACCACCGACGTGGAACGTACGGAGGGTAAGCTGCGTACCGGGCTCACCGATCGACTGTGCGGCGATAACGCCGACGGCCTCGCCCATCTGCACGGGGCGGTTGGTGGCCAGGTTGCGGCCGTAGCACTTGGCGCAGACGCCGTGTTTCGACTCGCAGGTGAGCACCGAGCGGATCTCTACCGATTCGATAGGCGATGCGTTGATGCGGTCGGCTGCGGCATCGTTAATCTCCTCGCCGGCCTTGACGATTACCTCGCCTGTGGTCGGGTCGATGATGTCGTGGACTGATACGCGGCCGAGAATACGCTCGCCCAGCGAGGCCACCACTTCGTCGTTGTTCTTGATCTCGCGGCATACGAGTCCGCGGAGCGTTCCGCAGTCTTCCTCGCGGATAATCACGTCGTGGGCCACATCGACCAGACGACGGGTCAGATATCCGGCGTCGGCCGTCTTCAGGGCCGTATCGGCCAGACCCTTACGTGCACCGTGGGTGGAGATGAAGTACTCCAGCACCGACAGACCCTCCTTGAAGTTGGACAGAATCGGGTTCTCGATGATCTGACCGCCTTCGGCTCCGGCTTTCTGAGGCTTGGCCATAAGGCCACGCATACCGGCCAGCTGACGGATCTGGTCCTTCGAACCACGGGCGCCCGAGTCAAGCATCATGAATACAGAGTTGAAGCCCTGGTCGGCCTCGGTCATCTGCTTCATCAGCACATCGGTCAGACGCGAGTTCACGTGTGTCCAGATATCAATTATCTGGTTGTAGCGTTCGTTGTTGGTGATGAAACCCATTGCGTAGTTATTCATCACTTCCTCTACCTGCTCGTAGCCTTCTTTTACGATGGCTTCCTTTTCCGGCGGGATGATCACGTCGCCAAGGTTGAACGACAGACCGCCGCGGAAGGCCATGTAGTAGCCCATATTCTTGATATCGTCGAGGAACTGTGCCGAGCGCGGAATACCGCACTTCTTGATCACCTGGCCGATAATCGTACGCAGCGACTTCTTCGAAATCAGCTGGTTGACGTAGCCGAGCTCTTTAGGCACGAACTCGTTGAAGAGCACACGGCCCACCGAAGTATTCTCCACGATGTGGCGGATGGGGTTGCCGTTTTCGTCGATATCGTCGACCATCACGCTCACGGGAGCATGAAGCGTCACGCGGCCTTCGTTGTAGGCGATCTGAGCCTCCTCGGGTCCGTAGAATTTCGAGCCTTCACCCTTGGCGCCCTTGCGGAGCTTGGTGATGTAGTACAGACCGAGCACCATATCCTGCGAGGGGACGGTGATAGGTGCGCCGTTGGCAGGGTTAAGAATATTGTGAGAGCCGAGCATCAGCATCTGCGCTTCGAGGATGGCCTCGTTGCCCAGAGGCAGATGCACTGCCATCTGGTCGCCGTCGAAGTCGGCGTTGAATGCCGTACATGCCAGCGGGTGCAGCTGGATTGCCTTGCCTTCGATCATCTTGGGCTGGAAGGCCTGGATACCGAGGCGGTGAAGTGTCGGGGCACGGTTCAGAAGCACCGGATGACCCTTCATCACGTTTTCCAGAATATCCCATACCACGGGCTCCTTGCGGTCGACGATCTTCTTGGCCGATTTCACGGTCTTGACGATGCCGCGCTCGATGAGCTTGCGGATTACGAAGGGCTTGTAGAGCTCGGCAGCCATATATTTGGGGATACCGCACTCGTGCATCTTCAGCTCGGGACCGACCACGATTACCGAACGGGCCGAGTAGTCGACACGCTTACCCAGAAGGTTCTGACGGAAGCGTCCCTGCTTACCCTTGAGCGAGTCGGACAGCGACTTGAGCGGGCGGTTGGCATCGGTCTTGACGGCCGACGATTTGCGCGAGTTGTCAAGCAGCGAGTCCACAGCCTCCTGAAGCATACGCTTCTCGTTGCGGAGGATCACTTCGGGTGCCTTGATCTCGTTGAGGCGTTTCAGACGGTTGTTGCGGATGATGACGCGACGGTAGAGGTCGTTGAGGTCGGAAGTGGCGAAACGGCCGCCATCCAGGGGCACCAGCGGGCGCAGATCCGGCGGAATCACGGGCACTGCCTGAAGGATCATCCATTCGGGCTTGTTGCGGTTGGCCGATGCGCGGAACGATTCCACCACCTGCAGGCGCTTCAGAGCCTCGGTCTTGCGCTGCTGCGAGCCGTCGGTGTCGGCGATGTGACGCAGCGAGTAGCTGAGCTCGTCGAGATTCAGCTCCTTCAGCAGGTCGAGGATGGCCTCGGCTCCCATCTTGGCGATGAACTTGTTGGGATCATCGTCGGGCAGCTGGGCGTTGTCCTCGGGCAGACGGTCTACAAATTTGAAGTAGTCTTCCTCGGTCAGGAGGTCCATCTTCTGAATCTCCTCGCCGAACGGACCGGGATTGATCACGATGTAACGCTCATAGTAGATCACGGCGTCAAGCTTCTTCGAGGGGAGTCCCAGAAGATAGCCGATCTTGTTGGGCAGCGAGCGGAAATACCAGATGTGGGCCACGGGCACCACCAGCTTGATATGACCCATGCGCTCGCGGCGCACTTTCTTCTCGGTGACTTCCACACCGCAGCGGTCGCACACGATCCCTTTGTAGCGGATGCGCTTGTACTTTCCGCAATGGCACTCGTAGTCCTTTACCGGACCGAAAATGCGCTCGCAGAACAGGCCGTCGCGCTCGGGCTTGTAGGTGCGGTAGTTGATGGTTTCGGGCTTGAGCACTTCGCCTGACGACTTCTCGAGTATCTCCTCGGGCGATGCGAGTCCGATGGTTATCTTCGAGAATGAGGTCTTCGACTTATTTTCTTTTCTAAAAGCCATATTTTATTTTAAGAGAGCTTACTTTGAATGGTTTCTGTTAAAAATATGCGGGTCCTGACAGTTGATTCCCCGTCAACTTCGGGAGAGAGGGGGCTGTCGGGGGATCACTGCTCGAGGTTGATGCTCAAGCCGAGACCCTGAAGCTCGTGGAGTAGCACATTGAGCGACTCGGGAATGCCGGCCGGCGGCATAGGCTCGCCTTTGACGATGGCCTCGTAGGCCTTGGAGCGTCCGGTCACGTCGTCACTCTTGATGGTCAGAATCTCCTGAAGTACATGCGATGCGCCGAATGCTTCGAGCGCCCATACCTCCATTTCTCCGAAGCGCTGACCGCCGAACTGTGCCTTACCGCCCAGAGGCTGCTGAGTGATAAGCGAGTACGGACCGATCGAGCGGGCGTGCATCTTATCCTCAACCATGTGGCCGAGCTTAAGCATGTAGATCACACCCACAGTGGCAGGCTGGTCGAAACGCTCGCCTGTGCCGCCGTCGTACAGGTAGGTCTTACCGTAGCGCGGCAGGCCGGCTTTGTCGGTCCATTCGTTAAGGTCGTCGAGCGATGCACCGTCGAAAATCGGGGTGGCGAACTTCTCGCCCAGCTCGCGGCCGGCCCATCCGAGCACAGTCTCGAAAATCTGACCGAGGTTCATACGCGAAGGCACACCCAGAGGGTTCAGACAGATATCCACCGGCGTACCGTCGGCCAGGAAGGGCATATCCTCCTGACGTACCACACGCGACACGATACCCTTGTTACCGTGACGGCCGGCCATCTTGTCGCCCACGCCGATCTTACGCTTCTTGGCGATGTAGACCTTGGCGATCTGCATGATGCCCGAGGGAAGCTCGTCGCCGATGGAGATGTCGAACTTCTTGCGGCGGAGTTCGGCGTCGATCTCCTTCGATTTGCGCAGATAGTTCACGATCAGGTCGCGGATCAGGTCGTTGGTGTGAGCGTCGTTGGTCCATTTGCTCAGGTTGACCGTATCGAAATCCACATCCTTCAGCGCAGCTGCGGTGAATTTGCCTCCCTTGGCGATGATGTCGGTGCCGAGGAAGTCTTTCACACCCTGCGAGGTCTTTCCCTGGGTCAGGGTCATCAGCTTCGAGATCAGGATGTCTTTCAGCTTGCTCAGGCGCTCTTCGTATTCCTCGTCGAGCTTGGGCAGCTGGGCCTGCACGGCCTTGTTGCTGCGGCCGGTCTTGGCGGCGCGGGCGAAGAGGTTGCTGCCGATTACCACACCCTTCAGCGAGGGGGTAGCCTTCAGCGACGCATCCTTCACATCGCCTGCCTTGTCGCCGAAGATGGCGCGAAGCAGTTTCTCTTCAGGCGTCGGGTCAGATTCGCCCTTCGGGGTGATCTTACCGATCATGATGTCGCCCGGTACCACGTGGGCACCGATGCGGATGATACCGCGCTCGTCGAGGTTGGCGGTGGCGTCTTCGCTCACATTGGGGATATCCGAGGTGAGCTCTTCCATACCGCGCTTGGTCTCGCGTACTTCCAGCGAGTACTCGTCGACATGCACAGAGGTCAGGATATCCTCCTTCACCATGCGCTCGTTAAGCACGATGGCATCCTCATAGTTGTATCCCTTCCAGGGCATGAAGGCCACTTTCAGGTTGCGTCCCAGGGCGAGCTCGCCGGCCTCGGTGGCATAGCCTTCAGTCAGCACATCGCCTTTCTTCACTCTCTGACCCTTGTCGCAGATAGGACGCAGGTCGATAGTGGTGCTCTGGTTGGTCTTGCGCCATTTCGGGATATGATATTCTTTTACAGGCTCTTCGAAGGCCACAAACTCTTCCTCCTCAGTGCGGTCGTAGCGGATGCGGATGGTGGTGGCGTCAACAAACTCTACCACACCGTCGCCCTCGGCCATGATCTGAGTGCGCGAATCGCGCACGAGCTGCTCTTCGATACCGGTGCCGACGATAGGAGCTTCCGAACGCATCAGAGGCACTGCCTGACGCATCATGTTCGATCCCATCAGGGCGCGGTTGGCGTCGTCGTGCTCCAGGAAGGGGATGAGCGATGCGGCGATAGAGGCGATCTGCTGCGGAGCCACGTCCATCAGCTCTACCTCCTGCGGCGTCACGATAGGGAAGTCGGCATCCAGACGGGCCTTCACCTTAGGATTGATGAATTTACCGTTGTCGTCGACCGGTGCGTTACCCTGGGCGATCACTTTACCCTCTTCCACCTCGGCGGTAAGATAGGTCACATGGTCGTTGTCAAGATCTACCTGACCGTCTTTCACACTGCGGTAAGGAGTCTCGATGAAGCCCAGGTCATTAATCTTGGCATATACACACAGCGACGAAATCAGACCGATATTCGGGCCTTCAGGCGTCTCGATCGGGCACAGACGGCCGTAGTGGGTATAGTGTACGTCGCGCACCTCGAAACCGGCACGCTCAC
>CAMEGQ010000022.1 GCA_945916235.1 uncultured Porphyromonadaceae bacterium
TGGAGTAATCTCCTGCACGGGGGCGACTGCCCCGGCAGGAGCAATCTGAGACCCTAACGGGAGTGCAAATTTAACATTTTTCGGCGATACAGGGAAACGCCGGGACTTCTTTCTGCCCCATCGACTGCTCAAAAACATGGATAAAAGGGTTGACATTTACCTGCTGATTGCTTACCTTTGCAATAGTCAAAACGGGTTTGGAACCTATGAATCTGCGAAGCACCAATCAACAATCGCCGTCTGTGGCCTTCTCCCGGGGAATCCTCAACGGACTCGCGCGTGACGGCGGACTTTATATGCCGGAGCGCCTTATGCGCATACCGCAGGCCTTCTTCCGCAACATACAGGAGATGACCTTGCACGATGTGGCTTTCGTAGTGCTCAACTCGCTGCTCGGCGACGAGATTCAGCCTGCTCTTCTAAAGGCCATCGTCAAAGAGGCTGTCAGCTATGATGTGCCTCTGGTTCGCCTCACCGACGGGCAATATCTGCTTGAAATGTATGATGGTCCCTCCCACTCTTTCAAAGATTTGGGCGCACGGGTGATGGCGGCTCTGACCCGCTATCTGGCTCCGGCGTCAGAGGCTGCACCGCGTACGGTAATTCTGGCGACCACGGGCGACAGCGCCGCGGCCGTAGCTCAGGCTTTCGCCGGTGCGCCCCATACGCGTGTAGTGGTGCTGTATCCTAAAGACGACCTCAATCCGGCGCAAATAGCCCAGTTTGCCGACATGCCCGGAGTGAAATCAGTGGAAGTCGACGGAAAATTCGACCAGTGCCAGGCCATTGTAAAAGAAGCTCTAAAGGCAGATGCACAGCGCGTGGCCGCATCGGGCGGCGACTACCGGCTCACCTCCGGCAATTCCATCAATCTCGCCCGCGAGCTTCCGGCCGTAATCTATTTCTTCCATGCCTATGCCCGAGCAAAAGCCGCAGTGGGCGAGCACAAGGCCTCAGAAATAGTAATATCTATCCCTTGCGGCAATCTCGGGACGCTGACAGCTGCGCTCATAGCCAAGCAGCTGGGTCTCCCGGTCAAGAGATTCATAGCGGCCAACAATGCCAACGACGTATTCGTGGAATACCTCAAAACCGGCGGCTTCCGTCCGCGTCAGGCCCTGGAGACTCTGGCCCGAGCCATGGATGTGGGCAATCCCTCAAATATAGCCCGCATCATCAGTCTCTACGACGGCAATCTGGAGCGGCTGAGAGCCGATGTGACAGGATATTCATATACCGATGCCGAAATCGCCGAGACGATGAAGGAATGTGCGAACGACTACGGCATTCCGGTTGACCCTCAGGGTGCTCTGGCTGTCAGAGCTATGGAGCGACATCTTGAAGATGGAGAGACCGGAGTGGCGCTGGCCACGGTCCACCCCTGGAAATTCCGCGAGACCATCGCCGAAGTGACCGGAATCTCCCCTCAGCCACCCGCCGGCATGAAAGCTGAGCGCGTCAAGATCCACACCAAGCCCGTGAAAATTCCTCCCACGATTGAGGCCCTGCGGCGCGTGCTTGCCTCATTGCAGAGCTAAATTTGCAATATAACAATTACTCCAGGCAAACAAATCGCTCCGTAGGGAGTTAACAATATTGAACCAAGAACACAAATTGAACCAACAACCCAAAATCAAATTATATGCCTAACAAACGAACCCTCAAGAAGCAAATCAAATACATCTGTGGCGATCTGGCGGCAGAATGTATGATTGCAGCCGACTATGTGCCCGGCGTTGACCGCGACGCCATGTTCAAATGCGTAGCCGAAATCGCCGCTCTGCAGACCGGAGCACTGGCCAATGCCACATTCAGCTTCGACAAGGTGCCCTCGGATTTTGCCACCGCCGCAGAATACCACAAGGCTCGCCGCGCATATTACAAAGCAGCCTATACGGCTCTGCGCGAGAAATTTAACGATAAAATCAACTCGATTGTAAAAGCAATGAATGCCGCCGTGCCTCAAAAGGTAAAGGACGCAAACAAAGCTAAATGATGAATTTTTCTGCTTTTTTACTGAAAACTTTCGGATGGTCGGTGACAGCAACAGTCCCCGACTATCCGAAATGTATTATTTGCGTAGCACCCCATACATCCAACTGGGATTTCATTCTCGGCGAACTGACCATCCACTCGCTCGGACGCAAGGCCGCCTTTATGATGAAGTCGTCATGGTTTTTCTTTCCGTTAGGGTGCCTGTTCCGCGCCATGGGTGGGATTCCCGTGGAGCGCGGCAAAAAGCAAAATCTTGTTGACACCATTGTCAACCGTTTCAACACCAGCAAGGAACTCACTTTGGCCATAACCCCCGAGGGGACACGTAAAAAAACTGCGAAATGGCACACGGGGTTCCTCCGCATCGCCTTCGCAGCCAATGTACCGATTGTGCTCGGAGCCATCGACGCCGCCCGCAAGCGTATTGAAATGACGAAAGTGTTCCACCCAACGGGCGACATCATGGGCGATATCGAAAAGATTAAAGAATATTATCGCCAGTTCCGCGGCGTCCATCCCGACAATTTCTCCACAGATCCGCAACCGGAATAACGCCCAAGCCCGAAGCGAAAGCTAACCCGTTTTATCCCGATACATTATGAAGGCTGATTCGATCACAGTTGCGGCTCTACCGCTCGACATTAAGTGGGCGCAGATTGATGAAAATCTCGCCAAAGTAGATATGCGCCTTCATACCATGCCGCAGAAGGCCGACGTAGTGGTGTTGCCCGAACTGTGCTCCACCGGCTTCATTCAGGATATGAGCATGATAGAGGATATCGCCCGGGAGTCTGAGTCCAAAACCATCGCTGCAGCCAAGCGATGGAGCAAAGAGCTGGACATGGCCATAGCCGGCACATGCCTGGCCGGGAGAGACGGTAAATATTTTAACCGTGGATTTTTCATAACGCCTGATGGCACGGCTACTTTCTACGACAAGCGCCATCTGTTCAGTCTCTCGCCCGAAGCCGCAGTCTACTCCCCCGGGGATGCCTATCCGCCTGTAATCCGGTTTCGGGGATTCAACTTCTCGATGGTGATATGCTACGACCTGCGTTTCCCTGTGTGGTGTCGCAACAAAGGGGAACGTTATGACATTCTGCTTGTGCCGGCCAATTGGGCTCAGGCCCGCGGATATGCTTGGCGACATCTGCTCATTGCCCGAGCCATAGAGAATCAGGCCATGGTGGTAGGTTGCAACCGTTCAGGAAGCGACGACTACGGCTGCTATGATTATCAAGCATTTATCTTTGATTCAAAAGGCTACGAGATGGCTCCCGTTCCGGCCGTACGCTCCTATTCGCCCACACATTCCGACAGCGCCAAAAGTGATAATCCCATCGAAAAGGGTTTCAAGCCCGATGACTTCATCTTCGCCACCTATACCCAGGCCGAGATAGCAAAAGTCCGCTCCTATCTCCCAGTAGGTAAAGACGCCGACGACTTCAATCTATAACACCTCTCGAAACAGCAAGTCCCTGCGATTTGGGCATAAACGATAAAGCGATCCGACGATAAAATTACAAGACTTGATTCAACACAATAACAAGACTTGATTCAACACAATAAGATTTCGACCATCACTAAGGATGTGACATATCAGAGCATGGGGAATCAGAGGGTTGCGAGCAGGGATTCGATCTGAGGGAGGATCGGGCGGATTCCGTCGTTGTAAATGATTGATACCGAAGGGTGGCGATGGGTGGATTCTGTGGCCATTTGGGCTTGGATGCGGCTGCGGATATGTTCGGCGGAAGCTGAATCGCGGGCCACTGCGCGGCTTATGCGCACCTCCTCCGGAGCATCCACATGCCAAACCTCATCTACCATCTTATCCAGTCCCGAAGCATAAAGAATTGCAGTCTCAACAAAAGCGGCGGTAGCGCCACGGAGTGCCAGCTCACCTGCCCATAGCATTATATCATCCTTTACCGCTTTATGAACCAACTCGTTAAGCCGATTCAGTTTCTGAGAATCTGAAAATACGGCTTCGGCCAGAATCTTCCGGTCGATAGATAAACCTGAGGAATGGAACAGTACGGCCTCAGGGCATATATCCGAGGCGATTCCGCGGGCAATATCTTCAGAATTCTCCATTAGCTTGCGGGCACGGCTGTCGCAGTCGTACACCTCATATCCACAAATGCGCAGTATACGGCTGACTACCGACTTGCCTGAGCCGATGCCACCGGCCACGGCTATAAGTCGTAATCCTGAAGGATGTTGATTCCGGCAATTCATATCGGCAAGAAATCAGTCGGCTCTTTCAATGACATAAGCAACCTGAGAGGGCGTAATGCCGACGCTGCGGTAATAGGAAGGGAGCTGTGGACTTTCGATAGCGACCGACTTCTGTCCAGTGGCAATCCGCTTGTAATCCACCTGCAGGCTCTTAACGGGACAAGGCACATTGAACATGCTCTTGGGGATAAGGTAGCTCAGAGTGGCCATTGCGGGAAATGTGACCACACGTGTACCCTCCGGCGCATTCACTACCTCGATGGGGAGCGATTGCTGACGGGTCACAAGGGGTTCGACCGGAAATTTCACCGTCACAACAGCGGGCACGGCGCGCATCCCTGCGGGCACATCGAGGCGAACATCAACCGAGGCGGTATCCGAAAGGTTCTCCAGCGAAATCATAGGGGTTGAAACTCCCTGCATCTTATAGCGGCGGGAGGAATTGGAAAAAATGACCACAGAGTCTACCTCAAGGATGGGATGTCCGGCGTAAGCATATTGCGGCTGCGTATGAATCTGCGATTTCACTTCCACGGGGAGCTTTATCCCCTTATTGTGGGTAAGAGTGACGCGCAGAGAGTCCGGCCGCATGGTGACGATAGTCGAGGAAGATCCGAAGAGTCCACGCAGAGCAGCATTTATGCGGTCCTGCGACAGCAGAATGGTGGAATCGTTGATAACCGAGACATCTTCGGGACGAAGCCGCAGGGTCGGATTTCCGCCCCAGGTAAAGCGAATCAGCGCCGAACCCTTGTCTTTCACGCTGACATTGAGCGCAGGATTGATGCCGGTCAGGAATGTGACATCCTCAGGGAAATCGACAAACTGTACCGGCACCGTGAAGTCTTTCTGCACATCGTCATTAAGCGTCAGCAGACACCAGAAAATGGCCGATATGACAAGAAAAACAAGAAAAGTGAGGACATTGCGCCCCTTAGTGGTGCGCAAGCCCTCACGGATGTGGTTTGTTGCCTGCTGAAATTCCAAAGCGGCAAAAAATGTAGGTTGTTATGCTTTCTCCTTGGCATCGTTGCCGGTAGCGGCAGCATCGGCGGCAGAGGGATAGATCGAGCCTTTATCGATTTTGATAGTCACGCCATCGGCAATCGAAAGGAGCACGTAGGGATTGTTGTCGTCGATTTCCTTGATTTTGCCGTAGATGCCACCGGCTGTAACCACGTTGGAACCTTTGGTAAGACTTTCGCGGAATTTGCGGATCTCTTTCTGTTTCTTCTGCTGGGGACGGATCATCATGAAGTAGAAGATAGCTATAAGAGCCACAATCATAATAATGCCGCTCATACCGCTTCCGCCATTGGCAGCAGCCTGAAGGGCGATAAATTGAGTAGTCATAGTTCGAAAAAATAGTATTGTTAAAAATTTACCACTAAGTTAGGCAAATTGTTTGGATTTTAAGGCGATTTACGCGGAATTTTATCGGACAAGTCGCAGGGAAGTCCGGCAGAACGATTATTTGTTGTGTAAACCCTGCTCGCGGAGATAGTTGGACACGGAGAAGAGTACGCCGTTGATAAACTGACCGCTGCGCGGAGTGCTGTAGTAGTTGGCGATCTCGACATACTCGTTCATGGTGACAGCCAGAGGTATCGAGGGGAACATCAGCAGTTCGGAGATGGCAGTGATCAGAATCACGATATCCATGAATGCCAGACGCTCGGGATCCCAGTTGCTGTCGTTGATGAAACGCTCCACATAGCCGCGGTAAGTGTCGCGCTCCTTGATGGAGTTGAGGAACAGTTCGGGGCCGAAGCGTGAATCCTCCTCGTCTTTGAAAATCGGGAGCAGTTTCACCTCTTCGTTGCCGGCGGTGGCGAAATGTTTGATTGATTTAAGCACGAAGGTGCCCATAATCGCCAGATCGTCGTTCCAGTAGACCGAGCGGTTTTCCAACGCTTCGGCAAGAATGTCCGAAGGGAACACCACGGTGCGGAGAATATTTCGCCAGAAGTCGCAATCGGCCTCAAACGAGGTGGTGTCGCCATCCATATAGTCGCGATAGGTCTGCGATTCCTTCACCTTCTCAAGAAGATTCTTGAGCATGAAGTAATCTTCCTCCCATGAGAAGGGGTGTTTTTTGAGGTATTCCTGCATATCAGCGTTTTCTCGGATGGCTTTCACAAAGCCGTTCTCCACAAAACGCAGATTTGGGTTAAGCTCGTCGTCCGAGGGGCAGTATTTATCTTTTGCGGCTTCCAGACGGTCAGCTTCGATGTCTGTAATGTAGACCGGAAGCATCAGCAGAGCGTGATAAAGCTCGTATGCCTTTTCAAGCGAGGCGGTAAGACTGGCCTGGGCGTCGGCATACGACTGCTGCGAATCGTTGTACTCCTTCAGCGTATCTATGGCCATGATTACTCCCTTGTTGAAGCCGGACAGCGAGAAACCTTCCTGACTGCGGGCAGCATCTATCAGAGTGTTGTCGCGACCGATTACGGTAGAAAGGATCACAGTCCACATGCGCACATCGTCGTCGAGCGAGCGCGAACGTTTCTTGCGGTAATCGGTATAAACAGCTGATGAAGTAATTTTGGAATAGAGATCGCGGATGATCGGATCGAAAGCCTCAATGCCGGTCTCGTCCTTGGCAATAATCTCGCGGATATCGCTGTCGGAGGCGAGTGCCTTGGCGAGCTTGCCGCCGGAAAGCATATTGGAAGCTCCCATCGAATCAAGCGGCGAAGAACTCTTGCGGCTCACGCGGTAGCCTGAAAGCTCCAGCAAGAGCAGTAGGAGATTTAGATAAACACTGTAGGCATATTTGCCGTCGCGTGTATTGGCTGAAGGAGCCTTAAGATGAAATTCATTACGGGTGAGCAGATAGGAATAAAGCATCTGCACCACTTTGATACGTATCAGAATTCTGTTGACCATATTTCTCTAAATGTCCTATTTATTTGCAGGTTCGTTTGCAGGCGCAAAGGTACGAAATTACCTTGGAGTTAGCAAAAAATTGTGTGGGTGCGAATCGATTGTAATCAAATTCGCGCCCACACAAAATTCATTTGGCAGGGAGAGACTGCGAAGAGCTACCTCTCCCCTGCTCTGCCCGGTTGATTCACGGAATATAATCAGACCGGCTCTTACTGCTTGGCCAGAGGGTTCCAGCCCTGAGCGCGGATTTCGATTTCGTTGTTGTCGCGCGTGACCATATATGAGCTGAGCTCCGGTTTGGTAATGTGACCTATTACTTTCACTCCGGGGATCTTGGTAATCTCATCGTGGGCATGGAGCGGCACTGTGAAGAGCAACTCGTAGTCCTCGCCGCCGTTCATGGCAGCCGTGACGAGATTCATATTCAGCTCCTCGGCCATAAGCGCTGTCTGATAGTCGATGGGAATACGGTCTTCATACACCCGGCAACCGACACTTGAGGCCTTACAGATATGGAGCAGTTCGCTCGACAGGCCGTCGGAAATATCCATCATCGAAGTCGGTACGATACCGGCTTTTTCAAGCGATTCGATGATGTCGCGACGGGCCTCGGGTTTAAGCTGACGCTCGATGAGATACTCCTTGCCCTGAAATTCGGGCTGAAAGTCGGCCTGACCGGCCGAGGCCACCTTCTCGCGTTCAAGCAGCTGGAGGCCCATATAGGCAGACCCGAGGTCACCGCTTACGCAAATCAGGTCGGTATCTTTGGCTCCCGACCGGTAGACCACACGGTCTTTCGGTGCGTCGCCGATGGCGGTAATAGAGATTACCAGCCCGGAGCGTGATGACGTCGTGTCGCCTCCAACCAGGTCGACACCATAAATCTCACACGCCAGACGGATGCCGGCGTACAGCTCCTCCATATGTTCTACGGTGAAGCGCTTGGAGATAGCCAGCGAGACAGTGATCTGCCTCGGATGGCCGTTCATGGCGTAAATGTCGGAGAAATTCACCACTGCAGCCTTGTAGCCAAGATGCTTCAAAGGCACATAGGTCAGGTCGAAATGAATCCCCTCGACCAGAAGATCGGTCGAGACGAGCACTTCAGTATCGGGATATTCCATCACGGCGCAATCGTCGCCTACACCGACCTTTGTAGAGGTGTTGACCAGAGGAATATCTTTGGTCAGGTGATCTATGAGGCCGAATTCGCCGAGGGTGGAGATTTCAGTCTGTTTCGATTCCATCTTAGGACCTAAAACGTTTTTGTGGGGATGTCAGTATGGGTTACAGGCGCTCTACGAGTGTCTTAACCAGCAGTTTGGTGACGGGCTCTGCCTTGATTGCAGCCTGCTGCACCTCTTCGTGAGAGGGAACTTCGGTGATGTCCTTGCCGCCCAGGTCGGTGATTACCGACAGGCCGAACACCTCCATGCCGCCGTGGCGGGCCACAATCACTTCGGGAACAGTCGACATGCCGACTGCATCGCCGCCGATCACACGGAAATATTCATATTCAGCAGGAGTTTCAAATGTAGGGCCGGTGGTGCCTACGTATACGCCGTGCATCAGGCGCATCCCCTTCTCTTTACCGATGGCATCTGCCAGATCTACCAGACGATGGCTGTAAGCCTCAGTCATGGCGGGGAAACGGTCGCCGAGTTCGTCATAGTTCTTGCCGCGCAGGGGGTTCTCGGGGAAGAGGTTGATATGGTCGGTGATTACCATCACGTCGCCAACGAGGAATTCTTTGTTCATACCGCCGGCAGCATTGGATACTATAAGGGTCTGCACACCCAGAGCACGCATTACGCGCACGGGGAAAGTAACCGTCTTCATATCGTATCCTTCGTAATAGTGGAAACGGCCCTGCATGGCCATTACACGCTTGCCTCCGAGGTTACCGAAAATGAAGTTGCCGCTATGACCTGCTACAGTCGATACGGGGAAGTTGGGGATGTCTTTATAAGGAATCACGATTTTATCCTCTATCATGTCGGCGAGGGGGCCGAGGCCGGTACCGAGGATGATAGCTACATGGGGCATGTCAGCGATTTTCCCACGAAGGAAATCAGCTGTCTGTTTGATCTTTTCAAGCATAGTTCAATGGTATTTAACAATAATTGAAACGTCGTTATAATCAGTTTTGTTCGCTTAATTATTCGTTTTCAGCAGAGCTTTCTGAATTTCGATGTCGAAATTGTCGACATTCATCGGGTCAAACTCCACTTCCACTGGCTGGAAGAAGATGTATTTCTTCAGTTCATGTGGGAAATAAGGGTTGTTCACCAGGCGCACAGCGTCTTTCTCGGTGGTGACAATGATTTTGCGTTTTCCTTCGATGTCGTTGAAACGGTTTACTATCGATTCCAGATCTTTGCGCGAGAAATCGTGATGGTCAGGGAATACTTTAACCTTCACTGCCGCCTCGAAGCCTTTCAGATATCGTACAAGCGGCTTGGGGTTGGCTATTCCTGACAGCACGAGGATGGTATCTTCCGGTCGGAGCCAACTGAGATGAGGCACGTCGGTGGCCATATCCGGGAAAAGCGGACGCAGGCCGGGATAGTAAAAGCGCGAGAAGAAAAGCTTCTGATAGGGGAAAAGGCAGAGGTTTTTCTTGAAAATACGGTATTCTATCGCCTTTAGCTGCTGCGGGCATTTGGTGACCACCACCATATCGGCGCGATAGATGGCGCTCTGTGGCTCGCGCAAGCGCCCCAGAGGGAGCAGTCGGTCGTAGAATACCGGATTGTTGAACTCGGTCAGGACCACCGACACCTTAGGCTTTACATACCGATGCTGGAATGCATCGTCGAGCACAATCAGATTGATGCGCGGATCAAGCCGGAGCATTTCGTCGATGCCGCGACAGCGGTCTTCGCACACGGCCACCGTCACATCGTTGCCGAATTTCTGATAGATCTGATATGGTTCGTCGCCGATGTCAAGCGGAGTGGAGCGGCGCGTGGCAAGCACAAAACCTTTTGTCTTGCGCTTGTAGCCTCGCGAAAGCATCCCGATGTGGTATTTTCGGTGGAGAAGATTAATGATATACTCGGTGTGGGGAGTCTTGCCCGTTCCTCCGGCGCTGATGTTTCCCACTACCACGATGGGTACGGGAAATTCGCGCTGCTTGAGGATGTGCCAGCGGAACATCAAATTCCTGACCCCCACCGCGAAGCCGTACAGCTTCGAGAGCGGCAGAAGAATCAGATTGGATATGACCTTATTGCGCGGCACTTCGATTCAGATAAATTCAGAAGGTAAGAGAATTAGTAGATCACCTGGAAATCCATACGGGCCTGAATGGGATCGTCGTGGGCTATACGTTTCACCTGCTCATAAGCGGGATAGAATTCGCCCAGCTCCTCTTTCAAAGCCGAGGCCTTCATCTGGGTTGAGAATTCGGAGAAAATCTCCCAGAAATTGGTCTTCGATTCCGGATAATTTACAACTTCATATTTCTTGTAGCCCATTTCAGCTGCGAGAGCCTTGACTGCCTGATTGAGCGAACCGAGTTCATCGACCAGACCGATGCGTTTGGCAGAGATACCATCCCAGACGCGGCCTTCGGCTATAGCTTTTATAGAATCCTGAGGCATGTGACGGCCATCGGCGCAACGCGAGGTGAAGAGCTCGTATCCGCGATTAACCATATCCTGCATCTTGGCGCGTACCGGAGCCGACATGGGATAGAACGAGTTGGGCTGAGCTCCGTAGGTGTTGGTGGTCACAAAGTCGACGTTGACACCAAGTTTGTCAGATACAAGGCCGTTGAAGCAAGGAATCATGCCGAAAATGCCGATTGAGCCTGTGAGGGTGGTAGGCTGCGCATAGATTTTGTCGGCATTGCATGAGATATAATAGCCACCTGAAGCGGCGTAATCGCCCATTGACACGTAGACCTTCTTACCTTTCGATTTGAACACCTCAATCGAATGCCAGATCTGCTCGGAGGCGAAGGCTGAGCCGCCTCCTGAGTTGACGCGGAGCACCATGGCTTCTATATCGTCATCGTCGGCGAGTTCGAGGATATCAGGCACTACACGGCTTGAGGCTATCCCCTCCTTACCGTCCTCAGTGATGTCGCCGCAAGCATAGTAAATGGCAATCTTATTGTCATTTTCCTTGGTGTTGGGGACTTTAGCGCCCTTGAGATACTGGCTGACGGAAACAATGTTCAGATCATCGTCATGTTTCTTCTCGGTTTTATCCTTGAGGTAGTCGGTGTATTCGTTTTCGTATTTCAGACCGTCTACGAGTTTGAGATCAACGAGCTTCTGAGTATCAACGAAAGTCATCAGGCTGTCGGCGTATAGGTTGACTTTCTCGGGGGTGAGTTTACGCGACTCGGCGATGGCTTTTACCATTTCGCCCCAGATGCCGTCGAGGTATACCTGTGTCTGAAGGCGGTTGGCCTCGCTCATGTTGTTGAGAATGAATGGTTCAACGGCACTTTTGAAGGTTCCGACCTTAACCACCTGAACTTCAACGCCAAGTTTATCGAGCAGCCCCTTGAAGAAGGGGATGCCGGAAGCAAGGCCGTTGAGGGTAAGTTCGCCCACTGGGTTGATGAACACTTCATCAGCCACGGAAGCTATGTAGTAGTCGGCCTGAGCGTAAGAGTCACCGTAGGCGATCACCCATTTGCCAGAGCTCTTGAAGTCTGCGATAGCTTCACGTATGGCTTCGCGGGTAGCGATGCCTGCGGCAGAGCCTTTGCAACTGATGACAACACCGTCGATTTTATCATCGGTTTTTGCGGCAGCAAGAGCATCAATGATATTGCCCAATACTGTAGGAGCCTTAACACCATTGACCACATCGGAGAAGGTAGGCACCGAAAGTTGCTCAACGATTTCGCCTGAAAGGTCGACTTGCAGGATGGAATGTTCCTCGACGGATGCCTTATCCTGATCCGTAAACGAACTAATTAAACTGCTGATTGCAAAGCACATGCACAGAAGTATGACAAGCATCAGCGAAATCCAGATTGCGGCCAGAGAGCCGAGCATCGAGACAAAAAAGCGTTTGAGCAACATTGTTGGTTATTAAATATGGTGTTAACAAATAGGTGGTCAGTCAGGTAGCAACAGACTCTACCTACCGATTCAATCAACAAAAATAACACATATTTAACAATTACACAAATAATATTTTTCAACCAACGAATTATAATTAAAAAAATCTTCGGAGTTAAGGGACAAAAGAATGAGCTGAAAGAGAAAAAGGCTTGGGGTGCGGACGGAAACAAAGGCCTGGAAGCGGATAGAGGCAAAGGCTTGGGAGCTGATGGGAACAAAGGCTTGGGAATTGGAAATAAAGACAGCGAGCCGCCCCTTAGCTGGGACGGCTCGCCGATTGTATTGTAATATTCCTTACAGGATTGCGAAATTACATAGCCTCGACGCGCTTGAGGTTTTCTTCGTCGTTGAGGATATAGTAGATATTGCGCAGAGCGGAGCGGGCTTCGCTGAGTTCATTGTCGAGAGCGTAAGCCTTTTCGATGTATTCACTTGCCTGACGAAGCAGCGGGTCGATCTTGTTGGTGCGCAGGTCTTTATACTCAGCATTTGACATGTTTGCGCTTTCGTTCTGGTCGATTTCGAGAGCTTTCTGATAGTATTTGTAGCCGAGCTGAAACATAGCGCGGGCATTTTTGTCATCAAGCTGAATAGATTTCTGGAAAGCCTGAAGGGCTTCGTCGCCTTTGCCTTCGTTGTCAAGAAGCACACCCTTAACGAAATAGAGCTGTCCGTTGTTGGGGTCAGCCGCGATGTACTTGTCGAGGAGCTCGTCAGCTTTAACAAATTCTTTCTTATCAATGAAATTATTGATCATGTAGCCGATATAGCGCGAATCTTCCTTGCCGTAGATGGGATATGCCATTTCGGCGATTTTTGCCATTTCTTCAACATTCTGAAGCTGCGATGCCACGGAGATGGCATAGTCATAAGCGTTCTTCTTGGTATAACCTCTTGCGATGGCATCCTTGAAGCATTTAAGAGCGGCTTCATTATTGTTGTTCAACGAGTTGCCGATACCCATATTGAAAATAATTTCAGATACGATAGTATCTTCGTAAGCCTTGAGGCCGGCCTTGATGAAGCGGGGATCGTTGGGAAGGTCGATTACGAGCTGCCATGCTTTCACGGCGTCGCCATAGTCCTGTGCTTCCCAGAAATAGAGGGCCGCATTGTTGAATTCGTTGTAATGATTCTTGATCATGTCGATAGCCTTGCCGGAGTAGCGCGGTTTCACCTTGCCTTTTTCATTGGGAATCGAGTCGAGGGGAAGAGCCTGCATGAGGTATCCGTAGCCATCGAGCACAGCGGTGCCGAGCTGCTTTTTGTCGACATTTTTACCCATCTGGACATACACATTCTGATAATCGTAGAAATCAAATGCGCCCTTACCTGCCACGAAGTATGTGTTGGGATCCTTGGCTGTTTCCTCGTTGGTGAAAGCCGGTTTGAGCTTCTGAATCTCAGCGGGATAAGTTTCATTGTTAGCCTTGAGGGCACGCTCTACTTCTTTCACGAGCTGCTTCTGTGCCGAGACAGAACCTACGGCCAGAAGGCTCATGGCTAAAATTGCGATTTTTTTCATAAATTACTTATGTTAGATGTTATTGTTGTCAGGAATTAACGGTTTAAGGATTTCGGCGTGTTTAGCGGTTTGACTTTGTCCGGCCGGGAAAGTTTAAAATTCCGGCCCAAACAGGCTACCACAGCCGCCACAATCTACAAAGTTACATTTTTTTGATAAAAAGGCAACGCTCCAATCAACAAATTGATTAAAAGCGTTGCCTTTTAAGATTTTTTAAATCTGGTCGGAAGCCTTACTGGAGGAAAATCCTGTACTGAAGGCTTACGAAAGGGGGCAGAGTTTGTTCGTCCGAATCAGGAAGATCCGATCGAAGATCTGAGCCTTATTCGTCATCTGCCTCTGAGCCTTCGGCTTCGTCCTGGTCATTGTCAACCGGCTCATCGTCGTTGACGTCGTCAACTTCATCGCCAAGCTCGGGGAGTTCCTCAGCATCGACCGAAGTCTCTACGGCCTCCTCCTCGGGATCAGTAGCCACGACGCATACCGAAGCTATCTCATCGCCGCGCTTCTCAAGATTGATGATGCGCACACCCTGAGTGTAGCGGCCCATCACTCTCAGATCAGCCATGCGGATGCGCAGGGTGATGCCCGAGCGGTTGATGATTACCACATCATTCTCGTCGTCGACGCTCTTGATTGCAACCAGTGCACCGGTCTTTTCCGTGATGTTCATTGTCTTGACGCCCTTACCGCCACGGTTGGTGATACGGTAGGAATCCAGAGCCGAGCGCTTGCCGTAGCCGTTTTCAGAGAGCACAAGCACATTTTTCTCATCCTCGGGGTGCATGCAGATCATGCCGATAACCTCGTCGCCGGGAACATCCAGACGCATACCGCGCACACCGGTGGAGACGCGGCCCATCTGGCGGACGGTAGTCTCGTTGAAGCGGATTGCGCGGCCGGTGCGGCATGCCATCAGTATTTCAGCCGAACCGTCGGTAAGCTCTACGCCTACCACCTGGTCGCCTTCGCGGATTACGATGGCCTTCTTACCCTTGATATTGACTCGGGCATATTCCGCGAGTGACGTCTTCTTGATAACACCCTGACGGGTAGCGAACACGAGATTGTGGCTCGAAGTGAATTCGGCGTCGTCGAGATTCTTGCAGCGGATAACGGCATTGACCGAATCGCCCTGCTCGATGTTGAGAAGATTCTGTATGGCGCGGCCTTTGGAATTTTTTGCACCTTCGGGAATCTCGTAAACCTTCATCTTGTAGACCATACCGCGCTGAGTGAAGAAGAGCAGGTGGGCATGCATCGAGGCCGGGTAGATATATTCGATAAAGTCTTCCTCGCGGGTGTTGGAGCCTCGCGAGCCTACGCCGCCGCGGTTCTGAGCCTTAAATTCCGACAGGGGCGTACGCTTGATGTAGCCCATGTGGGAGATGGTGATGATCATATCGTCATCGGCATAGAAGTCTTCGGCATTGAAATCGCCTGCGAAGTATTCTATGTCGGTGCGGCGGGGATTACCGTAGGTGTCGCGCACGGCGATCAGCTCGCTCTTGATAAGCTCACGGCAGACGTTGTCGTCATTGAGGATTTCCTCAAGGTGGGCGATAAGCTTCATCACCTCCTCATAGTTGGCGTGGAGCTTATCCTGCTCCAGTCCGGTGAGCTGATACAGGCGCATGTTGACGATGGCCTGAGCCTGAACGTCGGAAAGAGCGAAGCGCTCCATAAGTTCGGCCTTGGCAGCATCGGAGTTTGCTGCATGGCGGATAATCCGGATCACTTCGTCGATATTGTCGCAGGCGATGATGAGGCCTTCGAGGATATGGGCCTTGTCGCGGGCTTTACCAAGCTCAAAGCGAGTGCGGCGCACCACCACTTCATGGCGATGGTCGGTAAACGCCTTAATAATCTCTTTGAGGTTGAGCAGTTTGGGACGTCCGTTGACGAGGGCCACATTGTTGACCGAGAAGGAGCTCTGCAGAGGAGTCATCTTGTAGAGCTTGTTGAGCACCACGTTGGCGTTGGCGTCAGAGCGGAGCTTGATGACGATACGCATCCCCTTGTAGTCGCTCTCGTCGTTGAGATCGGCGATCCCTTCGAGCTTTTTATCGGTAACGAGGTCGGCTATATATTTAATGAGTTCGGCCTTGACAACGCCGTAAGGGATTTCGTTGATGATGATCAGTTCGTGCTCCTTCTCCTGCTCGATAGTGGCGCGACCGCGGATTACGATACGACCGCGACCCGTCTCGTAGGCTTCTTTCACGCCCGAGTAGCCATAAATGGTACCGCCGGTGGGGAAATCCGGAGCCGGGATGATTTTCATCAGCTCGGGGATGGTGATGTCAGGGTTGTCAATCAGGGCTACGCAGGCATTGATCGACTCGGCAAGGTTATGAGTCGGCATGTTTGTGGCCATACCCACGGCGATACCCGACGATCCGTTGACCAGAAGGTTAGGGATACGAGTAGGAAGCACTACAGGCTCCATGGCCGTATTGTCGTAGTTGGGCTGGAAGTCGACGGTATCTGAGTCTATATCCGAAAGCATCTCCTGACCGATGCGCTGGAGGCGCACCTCAGTGTAACGCATGGCGGCAGGGCCGTCGCCGTCGATGGAGCCGAAGTTGCCGTGGCCGTCTACGAGACATTCGCGCATGGCCCAGGGCTGGGCGAGGCGGACGATAGTGCCGTAAATCGACGAGTCGCCGTGGGGGTGATATTTACCCATCACCTCTCCGACGGCTTTAGCGGCCTTTTTATGAGGTTTATCATAAGTGTTGCCCATCTCGTTCATGCCGAAGAGCACACGGCGGTGGACAGGCTTGAGACCGTCGCGCACATCGGGAAGCGCACGCGACACAATCACCGACATCGAGTAGTCGATGTAGGCCGATTTCATCTCATTTTCAATGTTAATCTTAATTATTCGATCTTCTTCCAGCATTGTGGTAAGTTTGGTTTTTACATAAAAACATGGCTAACGCGGCAAGAAAGAGCCGGAGCTACCTGCCGTAGGGCCAAAAATGCTTACAAAGGTACAAAAATTTTTGCTAATTTCGCTCAGAATCGCCTAAAATCTGCTTTCAGAGATTCCGATTTCAGCACAGATTTCACCGACAGCGGCGGCGATTTTGCAGATACCTCCGGGGACGCGACAATCCAAGAACCGGAATGAGTCGGATGCACACAATTTTTGGCACGGTTTTTGCGTTATGTATTAGCCAAAGAGCACACACGCCGGATATAAGCCCAAAATGGCAGTGACCGGACAGGAAAATCCGGCATAAGAATCAATCGGTTTAACATTTCCCCGCTCTAAACGTTAATGATACAACCGGATCAATCCCGGGGAAGATGATCACACGCGTGTGCTCTCTGAGCGAAAGATTTCAATCAGGTACACTATTATTCAAACGAAAGGAAACGATACCTTATGGAGATTAATTTCTCAAACGAAGTAAGAAATGTATTGGAAAACAGCCGCAAAGAGGCTGAGCGCCACAACAACCCCGTGCTCACCCCCGAGCATATATTTCTGGCGCTGATTTCCAACCCCGAATCGCGCGTCTACGCGCTGCTTGACCGGCTCGCCACTGGCGATACGCTCGAAAGCATGCGCCGTAAGCTCGACGATTCGCTTTATGACGCCAGCGCTCCGGCCACCGGTGAAATCATCGCCAGCGACCTGAGCAACCGTCTGGTGAAGCTCTCTGTGCTTGAAGCGCGCATGCTCCGCTCCGAAGTGGTGGAGACCGAGCATCTGCTTCTGGCCCTGCTCCATAACCCCGAAATCCAGCATATGGAATTCATAGTCCCCTTCCGCCAGTCGGGCATCGACTATCAGAGCGTGGTGAAATCCATCTCGAATGTAAAGGATAACCCCACGGCAGGGATGGGCGCTACCGATGATGAAGAAGATGAGGATGACGAACCCGAATCGACCGGACGAGAAAGCGAGTCAGCAAGCAGTCGCGATAACGCTCGCCGTCAGGGCCGTTCGGGCAACGACACCCCCACTCTCGACAAATTCGGCAACGACATCACCCGCGCGGCCGAAAACGGTCGCCTGGACCCTGTGGTAGGCCGAGAAGCCGAGATTGAGCGTCTGGCTCAGATTCTGAGCCGCCGCAAGAAAAATAACCCCGTGCTTATCGGGGAGCCCGGCGTGGGCAAATCGGCTATCGTGGAGGGGCTGGCTCTGCGCATAGTGCAGCGCAAAGTAAGCCGCATCCTCTTCGACAAGCGTGTGGTATCGCTCGACATGGCCTCGATTGTGGCCGGAACGAAATACCGCGGCCAGTTTGAGGAGCGTATCAAAGCCATCCTCACCGAACTGTCGAAGAGCCCCGACGTAATCCTGTTCATCGACGAGCTTCACACCATAGTAGGAGCCGGCAACGCCGCCGGGACCATGGATGCAGCCAACCTGCTCAAGCCTGCGCTGGCACGCGGCGAGATACAGTGCATCGGTGCGACTACGCTAGACGAATACCGCAAGAACATCGAGAAAGACGGAGCGCTCGAGCGCCGCTTCCAGAAAGTGATGGTTGAGCCTACCACGGCTGAAGAGACCCTGACTATCCTCAACAATATCAAGGAGAAATATCAGACCCATCACAATGTGAACTATACCGACGACGCCCTGCGCGCCTGCGTGACCCTCACGGAGCGCTATCTCAGCGACCGCAACTTTCCCGACAAGGCCATCGACGCCCTCGACGAAGCCGGTTCGCGAGCTCACATCACCAATATCATCGTTCCGGAAGAGATCGAACGCCTCGAGCAGGAGATTATCGATGCCGGAGCGGCCAAACTTGCCGCAGCCCAGAGTCAGGACTTCGAAAAAGCCGCATCCTGGCGCGACAAAGAGCAGGATCTCAAAGCTCGGCTGGCAAAAGCCAACGAGCAGTGGGAGAAACAGTTGAGCGAGAACCGCGTGACTGTCGACCAGGACAAGGTGGCCGAAGTGGTGGCGATGATGACGGGAGTGCCCGTGCAACGCATAGCTCAGGCCGAAGGGAGCCGCCTGCGCGAGATGGCGCCGAAACTGAAGAGCGACATCATCGGTCAGGACAAGGCTATCGACAAGGTCGTGAAGGCCATACAGCGCAACCGCGTTGGACTCAAAGACCCGAACAAGCCTATCGGCACGTTCATGTTCCTTGGCCCGACCGGCGTCGGCAAGACCCATCTTGCGAAAAAGTTAGCTGAATACATGTTCGACTCAGCCGATACGCTCATCCGCATCGACATGAGCGAATATATGGAAAAATTCACAGTCAGCCGACTGGTGGGAGCGCCTCCGGGATACGTAGGCTACGAGGAGGGCGGCCAACTCACTGAAAAGGTGCGCCGCAGACCCTACTCGGTAGTTCTGCTTGATGAGATCGAGAAGGCTCACCCCGATGTGTTCAATCTGCTGCTGCAAGTGCTCGACGAAGGCCGACTGACCGACAGCCTCGGCCGCCGCATCGACTTCAAGAATACGCTGATAATCATGACGTCCAACATCGGCACCCGTCAGCTCAAGGACTTCGGCGCCGGAGTCGGTTTCAGCATCCGCTCTGAGGAGACGGACAAGGATTACTCCAACTCAGTGCTCCAGAAAGCTCTGAACAAGGCTTTTGCGCCCGAGTTCCTGAACCGAATCGACGACATCATCATGTTTGACCAGCTCGACAAGGATGCCATCTTCAAGATTATCGAGATTGAGCTGCGCGGATTCCTTGGCCGCATGACCAAACTGGGTTACAACTTTGAGATTACGCCAGCTGCCAAGGATTACATCGCTGAAAAGGGCTACGACCGACAGTTCGGCGCCCGCCCGCTAAAGCGAGCCATCCAGAAATACCTTGAAGACCCCTTGGCCGAACTGATTATCAACTCCGAGCTTACCGAAGGCGACACCATCAGGGTGGATTTCGATAAAGATGCCGACAAGATTACCACCACGGTAGTGAAGCCCCAGGCTCAATCAGAGGAAACCGAAGGTCAACCTGAGGGTTCCGCCAAGGCAGAGGGCACCGAAGGCTCAGAGACTCATTCGCCTGCTGACAAAGCCTGACAGACTGCCAAAATGGCAATAGTTTAACATAATTTAATTGAAAATGCCGGATTTCGCATCTGGCATTTTTTTTGCTGTTTGTTATAAAAGAAGAGCGGCTTTGCGGACTCTTGAATCCACTCTGAGTCAACTCTGAAATCTGCAACTAAAACAAACAATCATATTGACTATGGCAACAAAAGGAACAATCGGTGTAACCACCGAAAACATTTTTCCGGTAATCAAAAAATTCCTCTACAGCGACCATGAAATCTTCCTTCGCGAACTGGTTTCGAACGCTATCGACGCCACACAGAAGCTGAAGACCCTCTCGTCGTTCGGCGACTTCAAGGGTGAGCTCGGCGACATGCGCGTGGAAGTGAAAGTAGACAAGGAAGCAGGCACTCTGACGGTCAGCGACCATGGTATCGGCATGACCGCTGAAGATATTGACAAATATATCAACCAGATAGCCTTCTCCGGCGCAGAAGAGTTTCTTGAAAAATATAAGGACACTGCCAATTCGATCATCGGCCACTTCGGTCTGG
The DNA here is from genome assembly GCA_945916235.1 of uncultured Porphyromonadaceae bacterium. GTDB lineage: Bacteria > Bacteroidota > Bacteroidia > Bacteroidales > Muribaculaceae > UBA7173. The sequence continues at coordinate 20,293 of CAMEGQ010000022.1, forward strand.
GATTCTACTCGGCTTTCATGGTAGCCAATAAAGTAGAAATCAACACATTATCATACAAAGAAGGTTCCGAAGCCGTGCGTTGGATCTGCGACGGCTCGCCCGAATACGCCATCGAAGCCTCCGACAAGGCCACACGAGGCACCGACATCATCCTCCACATCGATGAAGACAGCAAAGAATTCCTGGAACAGGCCCGAATAGACGCCCTGCTGAAGAAATATTGCCGATTCCTCCCTGTGCCCATTGTGTCGGGCAAGCAGCAGGAGTGGAAAGACGGCAAGATGGTGGATACCGACCGCGACAACGTGATCAACAACACCGAGCCGGCATGGACTCGCAAGCCCGCCGACCTTACCGACGAAGACTATCGCAATTTCTACCACGAACTGTATCCCGGACAGGACGATCCGCTGTTCTGGATCCATCTGAACGTGGACTACCCCTTCAATCTGACAGGTATCCTCTTCTTCCCGAAGATTAAAAACAATTTTGAAGTGACGAAAAACCGCATCCAGCTTTACTGCAATCAGGTGTTTGTCACTGACTCGGTGGAAGGTGTAGTACCCGAATTCATGATGCTGCTTCAGGGAGTAATCGATTCGCCCGACATCCCGCTGAATGTATCGCGCAGCTATCTGCAGAGCGACACGGCAGTGAAAAAGATCTCGGGCTACATCACCAAGAAGGTGGCATCGCGACTGGAAGATCTCTTCAAGGCCGACCGCAAGGAATTTGAAGAGAAATGGGACGACATCAAGATTTTCATCGAATACGGCATGCTCACGGATGAAAAATTCTGCGAAGCAGCCATGAAATTCTGCCTGCTCAAAGACACCGAAGGGAAATACTATACTATCGAAGAATACAAAGATCTTATCGCTCCCGAGCAGACCGACAAAGAGGGGAATATCGTGGCGCTTTACACCACTGACCCCACTGCCCAGTTCACCTATATCGAGGCAGCCAAGAACCACGGCTACAACGTGCTCGTAATGGACGGTCAGCTTGACAGCCACTTCGTAGGCTTGCTGGAACACAAAGTGGAGAAATCGAGATTCGTACGCGTTGACTCAGATGTGATCGACAATCTGATCCCCAAGGCCGACCGCAAGGTTGTGGACCTCTCGGCTGTAGACCGCGACATTCTCACGACGCTCTTCTCTTCGCAGCTTCCCAAGGTCGACAATACCCAATTTTTCGTCAACTTCGAAGCAATGGGAGAAAACGGGGCTCCTATCATCCTGACGCAGAACGAGTATATGCGCCGAATGAAAGAGATGGCAGCCCTTCAGCCCGGTATGAACTTCTACGGCGAGATGCCCGACAGCTACTCAGTAATAGTCAACACAGAGAATCCTATCGTGAAACGTGTAGCCGACGAGGCTTCGAAAGCTCTGACCGACAAGGTTGCGCCTATGATGGAGCAGGTGAACGCCAACAATGAAAAGATTACCGAGCTTCGCAAATCGGCCACCGACAACGGCGGCAAGACCACGGCGGAGGATGACAAGCAGATTGCCGACCTGCAGAAAGCAAACGATGGCAAACGCGAAGAGCAGACTGCTGTAATCACCGACTACGCCAAGAATCAGCCGCTGGTAGGTCAGCTTATCGACCTGGCACTGCTCGGCAACGGCATGCTTCGCGGCGCCCAGCTCTCGGCCTTCATCAGCCGTTCGCTGGAACTGCTGAAATAGCCCTGCGGCGCACAAGCTGAAGCACCAGCAACGGCAGAGCCGTGCCTGCGATGGTATAAAGCACCCAAAAGAAGTCTGTATGGTTGTAATGGATCACCATATGGCAGCCGATCTGACCGAATTCGAGGTCGTAGTACCAGATCTTAAGCAGGCTCACCACTTTGAAACTGATGATATGGAAGATAAAGATGTATAGAGTGTTATCACCGATAAACACAAGCAGCCGGCTGAACGCATTGTCGAGTTGCGCTATTATCTTCGAGACACCATAGACCATCAGGAAACCAAGCGAACCCGTAAGCGGGAGCGACCACAGGTCGCGCAGCCGCCCGGTATTGTTCATCCCCGAAAGATGCATCCATGCCGCGCCACAAAGGAGCAGGAAAGCCACCAGGCAGAAACTCCAGTGGCGCGGCATTTGCTCTTCATACCGGCGGAATAGCACGCCTATACCGAAGAAGAACAAGCCCCACACCTCGCGCATACCGCCGGCGGGGAGTGTAGTGATTTTCAGCCCGTTTACGATACGAAAAGCTGTAAAGGCCAGTGCACCGAGGCAGATAATGGCAGCGATGGCCGTATGGCTCAGGCGCCCCGATCGGTCAAGGAGCTTATAGAACACCAGAAACAGGATGCTGGCCACCAGCAGCCCGCGGAAAAACCAGAAAGCCCCGGCCATGAAATCGTCGTAGCCGCTCATTGAGGTGAAAATGCGCACGAGCCGGTCGGCGGCCACATGCCATGTGTAGGGGTGCGTCACGCCTCCCGTCCAGTTGCCGTAGGTCTCATTCAGAATTCCGAAATGATGCCAGAGGTTATGGAGCAGAAGGAACACGACGCTCCATTTCACCATCGGCAGGTACAGCCCGCGGAATCGCCGGGCACAGAAATCCCAGGGATTGTCGACATTCTTTCTGGAGAAAAAGTAGCCTGCCGCGATGAAAAAGAGCGGCATATGGAAGGTGTATATAAAATTTGTGATCAGTTCGGGAGCCTCGGCATGTCCGGCCACCATCAGAATGATGGCTATCCCCTTGGCTATCGACATAGCAAGATTGCGCATAAGCGGATGGTTTATGACGGTAAATCAGGACCTTTAAAAGCGGTCGCGGGTTTGCAAAGTTACAAAATCTGACCTGATAATTTCCTAAAACCTTTGGAGAGAGTTGAGTGTTAAATATATGTATGATACCTGAAATCAGAAACAGACGTCGGTATCTCCGGATTCAACAACGTTTTAACTCAAAAAGGATATGAAGAAATTATTGAGCCTGGTAGGACTGGTGATGATGCTCACAGCCTGCTCGCCCTATTCGCTGGTGAACAGCGAGACTTACAATGATGCCAATCTAGCAGAGTATTCTACTTTCCGCATCGTGACGCCCGACATGGGTCAACTTCCTCCCGGCATGGAGATGGTGACTTACTACAATATTGCGGCTGCCATCCGCGAGCAGATGGCTGAACGCGGTTTCACCGAGTCGCCCACCTCTCCCCTGCTTGTCAATATTGCCGTGACCACTCAGCGCCAGATTGAGACCGAGCCGCTGATGCCTGCCGGCTATTTCCCCTACAACGGGCCTTATTACCCATATTATATGTGGCCTCGATTCAACTACGGGCCCTACTGGAACCCCGCATACTATTCGAATGCACAGGTAATCACCGGCATCTACAAGGAGGGCGTGCTGACGATGGATATGGTCAACATCGACACTAAGACGCCGCTGTTCTCCGCCTCAGTATCGACCATAATCGACGGCGGTGGCGACGGATATCAGGATCTGAAAGGTATTACGGATGCTGTGCAGACGCTTTTCTCAAAGTTCCCCGTCCCCCTGCTCCCGCAGTACAGAAACAACAAATAAGAGCTTGCAGCTTCCGCATAGTTACGGTAACGCAATCTCCTGAGAAGAGCCGCAACAAGCGGTTATTTCCATTGAGCGCAGCGACTTCAGTGCGCGAATCATGAGTACGACGGTGACGAGCGTAGCGAGAATGTCGGAGGTGAAGAAGGTGTACCATACGCCTTCCAGACCGAAATATCCCGGGAGAAGGAAGAGCAGCGGGAGGAAAAAGATGATCTGACGCGTGAGACTTAGGAAAATCGACAGCCCGACTTTACCGATAGCCTGGAAGTATGTGGTGGAAATCACCTGAAGCCCGACCATCCAGAAGCATGTCATGGCCAGCCTCAGCGCTTTGGCTGTGAAGTCGACAAGATGGGCGTCGGAAACAAAGGCGCGGGCTATCCAGTGGGGTATGGTACGCGCCATGGCGAAGCCGGCGAAACTAACGATAGTGGCAACACCAACAGCCAGCCAATAGACCTTTTCCACCCGGGCAGCCTGACGGTTGCCGTAGTTGAAGCCGACGATAGGCTGCATCCCCTGGCAAATGCCCAGAATTATGCTCACCAGCATTGATGAAAAGGTGACGAAAATGCCTGCGGCAGCGATCCCGGCCACTCCGCCAAACTCCAGCAGAGTGCGGTTGAGGAAAATATTGATCAGGCATGAGCCTGTGTTGACCACAAAGGGTGCGGAGCCGATGCCTATGATATTCCAGATCAATGGCCAGTTGGGGCGGTATACGCCTCGGGAGAATACGATCGGGCCGTTTTTAGCCTTCATAAAATGTGCAATCACGAACGCAGCCGATATGGCCATGGCGATATCGGTGGCGATTGCCGCACCCTTGATACCGAGCTGGAGCACATAGATGAATATCGGAGCGAGCAGAATGTTGAGCCCGGCGCCAAGAAACATAGTGACCATGGCGCGGACGGGGTATCCGGCCGCACGCATAATGTTGTTCAGAGAAAATGTGATATTTGTCAGCATTAGGCCCGGAAGGATATACATCATAAAGTCGCGGGCATAAGGGAGCGTCACCTCGTTGGCGCCGAATACAATCAGAACCTGGTCCATAAAGACGGCAAACAGCGAGATATAAACCACACCGATGGCCAGAGTCATGGTCAGGGCGTTGCCGAGGGTGTTACGCGCCATATCTATGCGACCTTCGCCCAGGAATAGGCTTGTACAGGCTGTGGCACCAACGCCAATGAGAGTGCCCAGAGCCGTGGCGATGTTCATCACCGGGAAGGTGATAGCCAGTCCGGCGATAGCATCAGGTCCGACCACCTGTCCGATGAAGATTCGGTCGAAAACATTGTAAAGGGTCATCACCAGCATACCGACAACGGCCGGAAACGAATACTTCCAGAGCAGTCGGCCAACGGCGACGGTGCGCAATTCGTCAAAGGCGGCAGAACTCGGCATGATGGAGAGACGTTTGAATAAAAGTGGGCGGAACTGATTCCGAAATTAGATGACTTTCCGAAATTATTTGATGAGGGAAAAGAATTCAGCCCGCAGACTGGGGTCGGCGGCGAAATCGCCGAGGTAATCGATGGTATCGGTGGAGGCCTCCTGCTTCTCTACGCCACGCATCTGCATACAGAGGTGGCGGGCATTGCAGACCACGATAACCCCCTTGGCCGAGAGCGTCCCGTAGACCTCGCGGCAGATGGCGGCTGTCAGGCGCTCCTGCACCTGAAGCTTGCGGGCTATGGCGTTGACAAGCCTCGGCAGCTTGCTCAGACCTATCATATTGCCATTGGGGATATAGCCGATGGAAACAGTACCGAAAAACGGGAGTATATGATGCTCGCAGATAGAGTAGAATTCGATGTCTTTTACCACAATCATCTGCGACCCGCTATAGCTGAAGATGGCCTGACGCAGGATATCCGCGGGGCGCTGACGATAGCCCTGAGTAGAGAACCACAGAGCCTTGGCCGCGCGCATAGGGGTCTTTACCAGCCCTTCGCGCTCGGGATCTTCGCCTATGAGGCGGATGATTTCTTTATAATGGGCAGCGATGGCTTCTATGCGTGAGGCTTCGGAGTCATCGCGGAGTTCTATTTCAAAATCGGAATTATCGCAACTCATTGTAAGCGTGATTGGAATCGGAGGAGAGCCAAAGGGGTGAAGCAGCCGGGGGCCGCTGGGTTAGCGCGACTGGATATAGTCGCGTACCACTCTCACCTCTTTAGAATAGCCAGGGAAGGCTTTCTTGATTTCGGCTGCGGCCTTATTGGCCTCAGCCTGCGAACGGAAATCGCCTACGCGCAGGCGCCAATAGGGAGAAGCGTAGGTGACGTAAGTGGCATAAGGGAACATCGACCCGACGCGGCGTCCGCGCTGACGCGCTTCGATCTTGGCATTGCGGACGTTATTGTCGGCATACACCTGCACGCGATAGCCTGCCACTTTCTGGCCGCGGCGCGATGTGACGGTGCGCTCTTCTGCTTCGTCCTCGCCGGATTCTTCGCCGGCCTCTTCAGCGGTTTCGGCGTCTGTACCGGATATCGCACGCTCGAACAGACCGGCCGGACCGGAGACTGTCACAGACGATCCCGGAGTCTGCAGGCGCTCCACGATGTTAGGCACGGAGTCGTTGTCGGCCGCGAGGGCCAGCGACGGGAAACAAAGAGTCAGGAGCAGAATCAGATTGAGGCTACGCATAGGCGTGGAGGAATAAAGATGTGAGAAAGGAGAGAATAAATAAGGTCGCCATGGAGCGAGCGGCCGGAGGGCAGCTCAGCCTCATAGCGACCTATTGTAGGATTTAGAATGCTTTGACGATGCCCATGAAGGAAGCTGCATCGAGGGCTGCGCCACCGATCAGACCGCCGTCAACGTCGGGTTTTGCGAAAAGCTCAGCAGCGTTGGTAGGTTTGCAGCTGCCGCCATAAAGGATCGAGGTGTTGTCGGCCACTTCCTTGCCATATTTGGCAGCGATGACGCTGCGGATGTGAGCGTGCATGTCCTCAGCCTGGTCAGCGGTAGCGGTCTTGCCTGTACCGATAGCCCATACGGGTTCGTAAGCGAGGATGATCTTGCCGAAGTCTTCTGCAGAAAGGTCGAAGAGAGCTTCCTCGATCTGCTTGGTGACAACTTCATTGTAAGTGCCGTTTTCGCGCTGTTCGAGCACTTCACCGATGCAGAAGATAGGAGTCAGATTCTCAGCCAGAGCCAGATTGACTTTGGTCTTGAGGATTTCTGAAGTTTCACCGTAATACTGACGGCGCTCTGAGTGGCCGAGGATTACGTAAGTAGCGCCGGTGGAGGCTACCATGGGTGCGGAAACTTCGCCGGTATAAGCGCCTTTGGTGTGGTCAGCGCAGTTTTCGGCGCCGAGGCCGAGCTTGTTCTGATCGATAACGGCGGCAACAGATGCCAGATGGGTGAAGGGGGTGCAGATGATTACATCACACTTGGGAGTGAAGCCCTTGAGAGCCTCGTTCACGTCTTTGGCCAGGCCAACGCCCTCAGCGAGGGTGGTGTTCATTTTCCAGTTGCCGGCTACGATATTCTTTCTCATTGTCGTATAATGGTTGGGTTGTTGAATAAATTATCTTTATGTTGACCGGTGGGGAGAGGTGCCGCGGTTTTCAAAGTGCAAATTTACGATTTTTTGCTTGTTTTATTACGATAAGCGCGCCTAATTTTCGCTCTCAGCACGAGAATTATTCCCTGAAACAGGTAGATAAGCAGCAGGAGGGCGCCGGTAGCTATCGTAAGCCATTTGAACCATTGGGCTCCATGGCCCTGAAGTTCGTCGCGGAATGCAGCCGAAGATTCGGGATTTTCGAGTTGCGAGGCGTCCATAGAACTGATGGTAGTTTTCGACGCCACAACCCCGTCGCGAAGGATAACGAGCGATATTGTGCCGCGCGACAACTCCTTGAGCTGGGTATCATCGGCCACATAGCATGGATATGACGGCATCGAGAGATCCTGCCAAAGCCTGAGGCCGCGTGTATCCGAGCCCAGAAGGGCCACACAAGGGATACCCAGAGAGTCAGCCTGTTCCGCAATCTCATTCAGCGTATATGTGAACGACACGTCGGCTCGTTTGGGTTCAGGAATGACTATCACCCACTGCTCTCCTTCGGTATGAATCACCTCGGATGTAACCTCCTCCCCTTCATCGTCGAATACGGCCGGGAAGGGGACGCGGACAATGTCAGAGCCAGAAACTTGCCTGGGCATCGGGAGACGCTCGACGAAATGCCAGGCGGTATCTTCAGGAATCTCATCGATGGCAAACTCCCTGCGGGCGCCTTGCCTTTCGTAGACAAAGAGAAAATCATCTTCGGATTCGTCATCCTCAGCACCTGTGGAAACGGCAGTACCGACCGGATACTGGCGGAAATCGACCATAGGCTGGGCATTGTAGCCGTAAAGGCCGACAATGAGGATATACCCCGAGATGATGGCCCCCACAATCCATTGTATTTCAGGATTGAAAACCGACTGACGCAGGCGCCCGTTATATATAAGAAGCAGGATGAGCGCTGCGGTGATAAGGAGATTTTTGAAGAAGGTGGCTCCATTGGAAATCTTCCACATATCGCCGAAACAGCCGCAATCGCTTACCGGATCGGCCACCCAAAGATAGAGCGACAGAGGCAACATTACCACCATCGACAGAAGCAATCCGGCCGGGGCCACTCGCTTGTAGCACCCCATGGCAAGAAGGGTGCCGAGAACGAATTCGTAGCCTGAGATGAGCATGGCTACAATGAAGACCACGCTGCGCGGCTGGACGAAATCCCACACCGCCAGATATTCTTCTATCTTGAACACGAATCCCCACAAGTCGGCCATTTTGGCAAACCCTGAGAGGATGAACACTCCGCCCACAAGCAGGCGAAGCATCCATATAAGGGTGACCCACAGGGCGGAGAGCCCGGCTTCCGAAGCCGCAGGCTTCTGACACTGTGGGAGCTTCCGAGCCGACAGTGGCTGCCGTGGCTTCTGCACAGCAGGCTTATTCGGTGAGCTTGATGATTCCGAAGATTGCATAGTTGATCATGTCCTGATAGTTGGCATCGACGCCTTCCGACACAGACGTAGCCCCATGATTGTCTTCAATCTCTTTGGTACGCATCAATTTCATGAGAATCAAGTCGGTATAGGAGCTGACGCGCATTTTGCGCCAGGCTTCGTTGTAGTCGTGGTTCTTGCGAAGCATCAGGCTGCGCGTATCGCCCATCAGGCGGTCGTATTCCGCAAGTGCATCGGCAGGCGACATATCTTTACCTGAGGCAAAGCCATGCTCAAGCTGAATGAGGGCTATGATACCATAATTTACTATGGCGATGAAGCCGTCGAGGATGCTTTCGTCGGAAACCAGAGCATCGCCGGTAGTCTCCAGCGTACGGATGCGGTCAGCCTTTATAAGAATCTGGTCGGTGACCGACGAGGGGCGCATCAGTCGCCATGCGGCGCCATAGTCCTGAAGCTTAGCGGCATACACCTGACGGCAGCGCGCGATTGCACGGTCGAATTCCTGATTGGTCTTTTCGAAATCCGGAGCATTATCAATGTTTGAAGTCATTGCTTCCTGCATTTGTTCGTGTTTGTTGTTGCAAATTTAGCAATCCCGCGCCATATTCGCAAAATATCGGCGACATCTGCAATACGAAAGAAGCGCAGCGTCTGTATTGACGCTGCGCTTCGGGATTTCAGGGTGAAATGTGGGTCTCGAACCCACGACCTTCGGAACCACAATCCGACGCTCTAACCAACTGAGCTAATCTCACCATAAAAAATTGTTCGCCTCCGGCCCTCGGGCTTTTGACGCTGCAAAGTTACAACTATTTTTTTGAATCCGCAACACTCTCCCTCCAATTTTTCAAATTTTTTCCAGAGGAATCGGATAGGCCCCCAAATGGGAGCTGCAAAAGGAATTGGTCAGAAGGTAGCGGAGAGGGAGATGCCGAATGAGGAGGAGATGCCTCCGGCGGGGGCGGGGATGATCAGCGGCTGGGAACGCAGACAGCCGGGACCGAGATTTCGGCAGTTGCCGCGAAGGGCTCCAACAACCTCGTTGACCGGGTCGAGCAGGAAAGCTACGATATGGCCAAGCACCGGCGAACCGAGCAGTTCGTAGTTATTGTAGACAATCAGTCGCTTGGCGCGGTAGAACCCCTCCCCCATCAGCGAGCCGATGACGGGCGTGATCACAAGATCCTGATACGACGGCCGCTCCATACAGGCCTCGATTCCAAACTCCCACCCGACGGTGGATATGATGGCGGAATATAAAAACGACTGCCAGAAGTTGAAGCCGCAGGTACGTGCCGACATGAAATAGGCTGCACCGGCATACGGATGGAGAACGAAATTGAATATCGGATTATCATGGTCCCACTCGGGGCCTCTCTTGAAATTGTTGCGGAACCAACGGCGATAGAACGGCACGCTGGTGATATCGGCGCGGTTCCATGCCGTGGCGTTCTCCGGGAGGATTTCAAGCACGAACAGTGTCGAAACAAAGGCTCCGGTAAGCACTGCTGTATTAATCCACATGCCGTGCCACCACGGGTCGGAATAGGTCCAGGAGGCGGGCTTTGCGTAGATGGTCCGGGGATAGCCTGAGATGACGGCAAGGGTATCGCGGTGCATCATCGGAGTCGAGGGGGAAAGACGCTGCTCCTCGCCCAAGGGGGTGGCATCTGAAAGGATTACATCTTTTACTCTCTCGCTTGTCTGCTCTTGGGAAGGTTTGGTCACGAGACCATCGGGAGCGATAGCCGGAGTGGTCACGGTCGTGGAATCGACCGGTATCTCTTCAGCCGGGGCCGACTGAACGGAGAGCAGAAGCAACCCGGCAAGACTCAGAAGCAGCCTGCCGAAATTTGCAAAGCAATTATCTTTCGATTTAATTCGTGTTTTCATTATCCCTATTTAATTAATAACAGCCGAAACGGTGTCAGCATAACGCAAAGGTTTAAGCCCTGCGGGGCAAATCAAGCCTGAAAGTCATATTCTCGCGCAGGCTTTGGAAATATAACAACCGCCCGGGGCGTTTTGATTGCTGGAAAAAGCAGAAGTTTTTCTGAAAGTGACGAGCCCGGATGTTTGCGAATGCCGCCGAATGTTTGTAGTTTTGCAGTAAGATTCATTTGGAAGACAGCATCAATATCGCGAGCAAACGCATTATGACGTTCAGCAGATTCATAAGCAGCCGCCTGAGCTTAAGCACGGAAGCGAACCACCGCACGCCTCCGGGCATCATCGTGGCTATAGGCGGGATTGCGCTTGCGATAGCCGTGATGCTTATCGCGATAGCTGTCACCCGAGGCTTCAAGAGCGAAATCGAGGGGAAAATCGAAGGTTTCGAACCTCAGCTGAAAGTCGCCCCGCTCTATTATGATCCTGAAGCCACCGCATCTATGACGGAATTCAGTCCACGGATAGAATCGGCAATACGGCAAGAGATGATCCGGTTTGCAGCCGACAGTAAAACAGGTGTGGAGGTGACAGGAGTTGTCAGCGTACCCGTGCTGCTTAAGACCGACTTCGCTTTCACCGGAATCGCCCTGACAGCCTTCGAGGGCAACCATAATTACGGGTTCGAACAGAAGAATCTCATCTCGGGCCGTCTGCCGGCAGCTGACAGCTCCCGCGAAATCGCTTTATCCGGGCTTACTGCAAATCAGTTAGGTCTGAGAACCGGCGATCGCGTTGATGCCATCATCTTCGAGGGAGAAAGGATGAAGCCGCGACGGTTCAAAGTGTCGGGGATTTTCAGCAGTGCCTTTTCGGAATTTGACCGCACCATAGGCTACACGTCGGATGCATGCGCCTCCCGGCTGGTAGCCTGCAACGGCCTTGTGGGATATATCGGCGTAAGAGGCCTGCGCGACAACGAGCTGGATGAAGCTGCCCTGACTCTGCAGTCGCTTGCCAACCGACTTCTGGCCGAGGGAGAATTTGATGCGCCGCAGAGTGTCAGCACCCTGAAGCAGACCGGAGCCGCCTACTTCAATTGGCTCGATATGCTCGACACCAACATCGTAGTGCTTATTGTGCTGATGGGGTGCGTCAGCGGGTTTATGCTTATCACATGCCTGCTCATTCTGATTCTCCAGCGCGTGCGCATGATCGGGGTGCTGTCAGCTCTGGGCGCA
>CAMEGQ010000023.1 GCA_945916235.1 uncultured Porphyromonadaceae bacterium
CTTCTCAACTATGACGGGCTCCTGGATAGAATCAACCACCATAGAGAGCAAGCTATCCGCCAACGAGCGATAGTAATTCACACTATCCTTGTTCTCGATGAAGAGATAGCGTTCTATTAACCTGTCACGGTTCTTCACCTGACCGCTGTCATCCAGCACTACGGAAACAGAGTCCTTCACCTTCTCCACTACACGCTCACGAAAAACCTTCGTTACCTCGATGGTGTCATGCCGAACCACCACCTCTTTATCCATGTGATGGCTGGTCGTGGCAACGTACCTCACCTGTCCACACGCAGAGAACAGCGAGGCCAAGGCGAGTAACAGCAACAACAAGCACAACACATTAACAACCCTATCCACACTATTATTATCCATAGCCTATACCTTATAATAATGACCACCCCTTATATATATCCGCCATAACAGCATCCACGCCATTCTCATGCTTCGAGATGGCAGCAGCTAAGGCGCACAAGCTATCTCGGTCATAAACGTCGATAATGTAGGAGGATGGAACCTGAAGTTCTTGGCACACACTGATGATATAGGCGTTCGTGTTATTCTCAGATGAAGGAGCCCACCGCTCTATCATCTCTTTCACGGTATTAAGCCCATAGATCCGCCTGTAATTCTGAAGTAGGCGTAGCAGCGCACGATAGCCATACGCCATCGAAGTAAACTGACAGAACTCCTTATCCTGCGAAGGGCGAATCTCCCCAACCCAGATTATCATCCCAAGCCGGATGTTCCCCGGGTTGCAATTCCTCAACCCGCGCGGCAAAACCTCACTCATGGTCACCTCCTTTCGATAGGTACTTGCGAACCGCAAGCGAAACATAAGCATCCACACCGAGCGCCATAGCTGCATACATCAGGAACTGAGCAATCAGCCACAGCACCGATTCACTCAGCTCCCCGACTGGAGATACACAGAACCCTGCGACCCCAAAGCCAACTGATGCAGCCAGCATCATGATGGCACTCCAAATTTTAATATCTTCCCGAGTCTCTTTTTTCATCGCTTATCTTAATTAACGATGCAAATTTATAATGAATAGAAACCAGAGAAAAGGACACAATTAACAGCGGTAAACGCGATAGGGATAGCAGCGAGTATCGTAGATATGTCTGAGCGGAAAGCCCGGGCCGCAGGTATCGCCCCAAATTAAATTACAGGACGCCATCGACGTACACGCGCCATCCCTAATCATGCCAAATTCATCCTACTCCTTATCGCTATTGATCCTGAAATCCCAATACTTAACAGTTGAACCTATCCTAACAGCGACTTCTATTGATATGAGGCCAGTAGCGCTTTCGTAGTTATATGAACCATCTTTGCCAATTAAATCAATTATCAATTAAATAACCACTTATTAAAATTTATACTTGTGTAACATCTAAAGTCCAGTCATTATTTAATGAGGCTGCTGCTACTCCTGAAGTACCGACAATAAAAGAGCCAGGTGCCGCCCCAGAATTAAACACTTGATTAGTAAGATAACCACTGCCTTCACTTCTTGACGTAGGGCCGCTTTGGTAAGTATAAGTCCATGTTGCATTAATTTTATAACTGCTTCTCAAATTCGATTCTCCTTCATATATAACTCCAATTTCATATAATGGAAATATTGTAGAAGAATTATTACCCATATTAATATACTCTCCAGTAAATCTTGTAATTACCTTAAAATAGTCTTTTTCATCTTTTATTTCTCCTCCTTCTATTGTAATACTAATGCTTATACGACCTTTAGGCATAGAGTACACAGAGCCTAATGAAGAAGTAGATACATATGAACTTGAACTGCTTGGAACAGAAATCTGAGCATCTTCTACAATGCAAGGTATCGCTGAGACAGTAATCTTATTAGAAGAAGCATCACTTTTGAGTTGATAATACAAATCAGCATTAGTGAAAAAGTTAGGCGCTATCCATCTTACTGCTGAATCTTGTAATGACGAATTATTAAGTAATTCTTTAAGAGTAGCACTGCCTACTATTAATTTCATAAACCCTTTATATGCTATTGCTAAAGCTAATCTAAAATTTCCGGTAGTAATACTGCCTAATAAACTATTAATAGGAATTATCCATGGATCTGCCCCACCTATAGCTTGCCAAGATTGAGACTCTCCTTCTGAGTTAGAAAATCTCATTTTAAATTGAGAATATAGTAAACTATCACCTCTAATAATTACACCCTGTGAATTTGTATCTGCTGTTCCTGTAGTAGATGATAAATCTGTCGGGTCAGGTATGTTTTTAAGGTATATTGTATGATTACCAAAACCATCAATAGGTGCTGATGTGTTATGGTTATATCCTCCATAAGACAGCGAAGATAAAAAATCAGTAAGTCTATAATATGATGTTGGTCTATTGTAATCCCATTCAGTATTGGCATTAACTAAGTCATTATAAGAATAACCTGTAGAACCTAATGTTTTTTTATTGGTTAATACCTCTAATAATTTTGTATTTTGTTTAGGTACAAGGCCATACTTCGTACTCATTAATTCTTTCTCTGTTAACGCCGATATCTTTGAAAATTGAACAGGCTTCCATCTTGCCCACTTATTAATCTTACTACTCTTACACAGTGTACCAAGGTCAGTACTACCATGACCTAATACACTATTCACATCATGGATGCTCACAGGCGCTGATATGACATTATTAGTAACACTCATAGGCTTCAGTATATAGTTCGTAGATGGCTTTAGCGGAGGTCTCGGCATCCTGGCAGCCGTTTTCTTCGATGGCTTGGCGGATGGTTTCAAGTGTGGCCTTGTGGGGGACCCGGATGTAGCATGCGATGTAGGGCTCCTGATCGATGGGCTGAAGCTGGCGCATGCCGAGTTCACCGGCTTCTTGCTCACCATCGTCTGACAAGGTTTCATACTGGCGTGATTCGTCACGCTCGATGTCGTAGTGTGCAAAGAGACATTCGTCTTCGATGCGGATCTCTGCGGTAGGGATTGTCCATCCTTTGGGTCGGTTGAAATGTTCTTTTTTCATAAGCAAAAATGATTAAGAGTAAGTGAATGATTGATTAGCTGGCGATGGTTAGAACTCCTCGTCTTCTACGGGCTGGTTTTCTATCTCCAGAGCGTAGGTACGCTGCAGGTCGATGTCGTAGTGCCTGCCTCCATGGTCAATGAACACGGTCTGCATCTTGGTTACACCGGCCTTCCAGGCGTTGAGTATGGTCTGCTTGCATGGCGCGTTGAGGATGAGCTTGCCCGTGGTACCCATGCAGTCGATGAGCAGCGCGGTGCGCCCTTCGCCGTGCTTGGTGGTTACTCCGTCCACCACGTCGAGAATGGTGACGGCCTTGCCGATGATCATCTGCATGGATAAGTTCTGAGCGTCTATGATGCGCACGCCGTTCTTATCGGCGTGACAGCCGGGGTCTATGCCCAGCTTGCTGAATGGTATGCCTCCCATCTTCTTGTATAGTATTTGACAATGCTTATTGCCGTGAGCGATGACGGACCACGCTGCGGAGTCAATTTCTCGCAGGCGCTTCGGATTGGTGACGTGCGACCGCCTGCGAAGCCAATCGGCTTTCAGCCTGCGACGGATGAAGAGCCCTCTGCGAGGATAGCATACATAGCCCAGCATGTCGATGCCGCAGCGTAGCGGGCTGATGCGCGGGGTGTGCAGCTCGAATCCCAGCTGACGGTAGAAGGCTACCAGTTGGCGCGTCTTTCGGCGGGCCTCTGCCTTGGTGCGGAAGAGAGCCACCGAGTCGTCGAGGTAGCGCAGGTAGCAGTGGATGTGGAGCACCTCCTTGGCGTAGCGGTCAACGCTGCGCAGGGCCAGGTTGCCGAAGAGTTGCGCCGGGCGTATGCCCAGCGGAATGCCTCGCCCTGTCGTGCTGAACTGCTCGACGGTCTCCATGAGGCTGTCGATGTAGGCACGATCCTTGAACGTGCGCTCCAGCTCTTGGCGAATCAGCGCATGCGGGATGTTGTCGTAGTACTTCACCACGTCGAGGTGAACGAACCATGGATAGGTCTCACCGTAATGCTGAACCCACCGGTTGAGCTGACGGGCAGCGCGGTGCTGTCCGTAGCCGATGCGGCAGGCGTAGGTGTGACGGATAAAGCTGCGCTCCACCTCGCTATTGCCTGCCAGCACGAGCAGCTGATGCTCCACGTGTGACGGGTGGAAGTCGAGCTTGGCGATGTCACGCACCTTGCCGTTGGGGCTACGCACGATGTCATGTCGGTAGCGACCCGTCTTCATCCGATGTTGAAGCACCATTTCATGCACCTCTATCAGGTCACTTAGCCAGTGGGCCTCGTGTTTGCGATAGCCTGTGTTGTGCGCCTTGTTGCGCAGCGACACCTGCTCCGCTTCGCGCACGGCCTCCCAGGAGGTCATTCGCTCGTAGATATATCCTGTTCGTTTGGGCATGATCTGGTTCTCCTCTCATTTATCTTGCTATTCTTATCCTTGCAGCGTTCGAATCCACTTGTTTGTGACCTACTAACGGCATTTTGTGCTCCGTGTCCGGCTGACCGGCTGGAGTGCAAGTTGTTTTGCCTCGCGACACCTTGTACCGTCTTGTCGAGATGACGGCAACCGCTGTGCGGCAGAATCGTTGGGCACGGCTCGGAGGTATCGGATAGGCCGTATAGACGACGGCGTTCTCCTGACGTTGTTCAATAGTTTGGCGCGCGCTGTAGTTCGAGTTCGAGATCGACCAAGCGTTGTTCGAGTTCGAGTAGGCGAGACCGCAGTTCGAACCGTTGTTCGCATTACCGCCCCACAGCAGCAGCTTATACCTCTTATGCCTTCCATTCATCATCGGATGATTTTTTAAACCGATTGCTTCGCGCCTGTCGCGCTCGCAATAAGCATTGTCTGGTTAATTAATTCTTTTAATTGATTCTCTGTAATTTAATTTATTAATAAATATTTACTTTTCCGTAAAAAGCAAGGCGCGCGCTGCAGCCCGAGTTCGAGAACGACCAAGCGAGGTCCGAGTCCGAGTAGGCGAGACCGCAGGACGAACCGTTGTTCGCATTACCGCCCCACAGCAGCAGCTGCCCACTGGATGATGCCCATGTATAGTCACACCAGTAGCTTTCGCTGCCGCCGCCTGTGGCTGATGGCAGGATGTCGTAATATTCGCCTCCTACCAGCCTGGTGATGTACTGTCCCGATACGCTGTTTCGCGTGAATGTACGGTAGCTTCCCTTGGGGTGACTGGCCAGCTCGGTGGCGTCTGGCATGCGGTTGCCACTATATACATATCCCACGTTGTTAATGAAATATATGCCCTGCAGCATCTCCCAGTACCATCCGTAGGGATCTTCGATTCCGAAGAGTGACACATGTTTGGCGTTGGCGTTGCTTGTGCCTCCTGAAACGGCTCCGCAGGCATCGCCCAGTGAGTAGCTCTCTCCGGTCAACTTGCCTTGTGCTTCGCTCCAGTTATTGGTGTTGCCGTTCATGCCGTATCCAAGCGATGCCTGCGAGTTTAGCGACCGGTACTGGCTGAGATAGATCAGCATCATCAGGATGCGCTGCTCGTAGTTGCTCAAACCCCATGCCGACCCGCAAGCCTGCGCCTGTGTCCAGAAGGTGTCGATGGTGCGGCTGGCTGCCACGGCCATGCCTCGCTTAGATCGCAGGCGTGTGCCGTCGTGACTGGCCAAGTAGGCACCTACCCACTGCTCCTCGATGACGTTTCGCAGGCAGGGCTCCTCGCTCATTATAATAACGTCACGCCCGCTGCTGTCGCGTACCACACTGTAGCTCAATCGTGGCAGTCGCACCATTACGTTGCCATCGTCCACGCCGAAGGTGGTACCATTGGCAAGCTGTGTGCTGTTGCTGCTGCTCAGCTTCCAGGCTTCGCCGTTCCACTTCAGTAGGTAGCGCCCTAACTTGGCGCGGTAGGCTTGCCACGCAGCCTCACTACCGAGAAAGGTGGCGTTGGTCGAGCCGTCCACGGGGATGACGATACCCCAAGCGTTCGCTGGGAAGCAGTAGGATTTTCCTGTGTCGGTCACGAGGCTAATGTTGGGCCGTTGCAGCCCCGATTCGAGCGCGCTGGCCAGTGAGGCCTCGCTGGTGAAGTTCTTGATGTACTTGCTCATTTTCTTTAGTGATTAGTGTTTAGTGATTACTGATTCGAGATGGTCTATACGGTCTTCATGGCCGTGATGGCCTTCTGACTGTAGAGGTTATGTTTGGTGTAGAGGTCGCCGTTGGCATCGAGTTGCCAGTAGCTGCGCAGCTGGTTCACCTCGGTATTCAATCGGCTTACCTGGTCGCTTAGCTGTCGTATCTGCTGCATCAGGTAGCTTATCACCGCCTGGGCGTCGTCGTTGTCGAGTTGTCTATCTACCTCCTGCTGCAGCTTGCTGGATACGCTCATGGCCTCCCTGGCCTGCTGCGAGGCGTCTTCGATGGCCTCTGAGAGGGCGATGCCGTCGTCATCGGTCAGTGCGTTGGTGATGCCGTAACCCTCCACCGTCGTAGGGTGTGAGGTGAGCTGGCTGAAGTTGACCGCGTGCGGGTTGCTCTTGTTGCCGGTGTGGCTGGTGAGTGCTGCCGCTGTGGCGTAGTAGCTGGATGGTTGTCCGCCAAGGTAGGTGGCGTAGAGTGCGGCAATGGTGCGCGTAGTGCCTCCGATGGTGGCGCTGAGGTTGGTGTCCGACGTGGAGGATAGCGCTGTGAAGTAGGCTGACGCAGCCAGGTTATCCACGCTGCCAAGCCCAACCTGTGCCTTGGTAACGGCGTGCGGATTGCTCTTGTTGCCGGTGTGTTCGCTCAGTGCGCTGGCGGCGTCTGCAGCGGCCTTGTCGGCTGCATCTTGTGCCATCTCAGCCGTGAACTGCGCCTTGTCGGCTGCGCCCTGTGCTGTGGCGGCCCGCTGCATGGCTTCGTGAATAGCCACAGCAAGGGCTTGTCCGTCGCTGTCGTAGAGCAGCCCGATGTCATCAATGAACTGTGATAGCTTGGTGGGGATGACCACCGTGGCAGCCTCCCACTTGGTGCCGTTGTACATCAGCACCTTGCCGACCGCAGCACCGTTCACCCCGTCGCCTGTGGCGTTGACTACCACGTCCACCAGCTGGTAGAGGGCCGAAGCACCTCCACCGCTGCCTGATGCACCCGAAGTGTTGAGTCCCATGGCGCTGATGAAGCTGTCCGAATAGAATCCGAACTTCGCCCGAATGGCGTACGAAGGCTGTTCGTCTGTGCCTATGTTGACCAGCTCGAAGAGGTCATCAATAGCATGCTCAGCGAGGAACTCCGCACGCATAGCCACACTCATGGCATTCCTGGCCTGCTGCGAGGCGTCTCCGATGGCCTCTGAGAGGGCGATGCCGTCGTCATCGGTCAGAGCGTTGGTGATGCCGTATCCCTCCACCGTCGTAGGATGCGAGGTGAGCTGGATGAAGCTGACCGCGTGGGGGTTGCTCTTGTTGCCGGTGTGGCTGGTGAGTGCTGCCGCTGTGGCGTAGTAGCTGGATGGTTGTCCGCCAAGGTAGGTGGCGTAGAGTGCGGCAATGGTGCGCGTAGTGCCTCCGATGGTGGCGCTGAGGTTGGTGTCCGACGTGGAGGATAACGCTGTGAAGTAGTCCGATGCAGCCAGGTTATCCACACTGCCAAGCCCTATCTGTGCCTTGGTCACGGCGTGGGGGTTGCTCTTGTTGCCGGTGTGACTGGAGAGTGAATCAAGGATGGTCTGCCTGTCAGCCTCGTTGAGCAGTCCGATGTCATCAATGAACTGTGATAGCTTGGTGGGGATAACCACCGTGGCAGCTTCCCACTTGGTTCCGTTATACATCAGCACCTTGCCTACAGCCGCACCGTTCACCCCGTCGCCTGTGGCGTTGGCCACCACGTCCACCAGCTGGTAGAGTGCCGAAGCACCTCCGCCGCTACCGCCCGAAGCGCCGGAGCTGTTGAGACCCATGGCGCTGATGAAGCTGTCCGAATAGAATCCGAACTTCGCCCGAATGGCGTACGAAGGCTGTTCGTCTGTGCCTATGTTGACCAGCTCGAAGAGGTCATCAATAGCATGCTCAGCGAGGAACTCCGCACGCATAGCCACACTCATGGCATTCCTGGCCTGCTGCGAGGCGTCTCCGATGGCCTCTGAGAGGGCGATGCCGTCGTCATCGGTCAGAGCGTTGGTGATGCCGTATCCCTCCACCGTCGTAGGATGCGAGGTGAGCTGACTGAAGCTGACCGCGTGCGGATTGCTCTTGTCGCCGGTGTGGCTGGAGAGTGAATCAAGGATGGTCTGCCTGTCAGCCTCGTTGAGCAGCCCGATGTCGTCGATGAACTGTGATAGCTTGGTGGGAATAACGACCGTAGCGGCCTCCCACTTGGTGCCGTTGTACATGAGCACCTTGCCGACTGCAGCACCGCTCACCCCGTCGCCTGTGGCGTTGGCCACCACGTCCACCAGCTGGTAGAGTGCCGAAGCACCTCCGCCGCTACCGCCCGAAGCGCCGGAGCTGTTGAGCCCCATGGCGCTAATGAACCCATCAGCCCATAGCCCGATGGTCAAGCCGCTACCGTCTGCCGCCGTGACGCGAATGGCGTGATTGACCTCGTCATAGACCAGCATGGCCTGCCCGATATGCGCAGCACCATCAATGATCAGATCGCCACCCACACCCAGCGAGTGCTCAGTTCGGTCATCCTGGTCCTTGCGAAGGAACATAGTCGATAGGTTATGGCCTATCTCAGCCAACTCGCCACGAATCTCCGCAATGAAAGCCTTAATTCTTTCGAAATTGCGCTTCCACTTCATGCGAACATGGTAGCCGGTATCCTTCTCCCCATCCCATGGTGTGATATTTTCGAAATCGTAATCTGCCATTTTAATTCAGCTTAACAGGTTCTCCATTCATCTCTACAAGCAGCGGCATCCAGAACTGGCTGCGCTGCATACTCTCCATGTCGATGTATTGTAGCATATACTCGCCGTACTGGTTCTTCTCCTTCCTAGTCCGTTTAACCAGCCTTGCCTTCGTCACATGGCGAAGGCCGTGGCTGGTATGCTTTTCGATGCTGTAAGTCATGAAGGTAAAGCTGAAGCTCTTGCCTTCTTGACTCAGCATCTTCATCTGATCTATGGCGTCGTAGAGTGTCATTTCTTTGTTTTTTATTACAAAGATAGGTCTCTCTCGACGCCAAACCAAGGACACGACGCTAACCTCTGCTTACATTCTTCTCCAGTGAGTTGATGCGGTCAATGCCGTCACGAACCTTGCGCGGATCCACCACTAACTCCTTATCCCGGATGGCTCTGAGCAGTTCGTTGTTCTCGCTCATCAGCGTCACTAATTGGATACGAAGTTCCTCAGGTATGCTGCTCCATGCACCAGATGCACCGGTTGCTACGGTGCCTGATGAAGCGCTATACCCACCATCGTAGCGCCCTTTAAGCCGCACCTGTTCCAGGATCATCGGCGTGTTGAGCATTCGGATGCTCCCGTTGCGCTGAGCCACATCGATGACGTCCAGGAACTGCCTTACATCGGGATTGGCCACCGCCTCGTGGTTGGCCACAAATTCATTCTTGTGCACAGGGATGACGCCTGCCTCCTCTCTTGGGTTACCCGAAGCGGTGTATCCTTCAGAGTAACCGCCGGTGTAGAGACCTTTCGCTTCATCGCGCTGCTTTTTGGCTGTGGCTATCTGTGCAGCACCCGCAATGATGACCGCTGCGGCGGCAGCAGCACCCAGTGCAGGACCTACAAAAGGGATACTAGCCATGGCCTTGTATGCCTCCATGGCGGCTACTGCTGTGGATGCGGTAACCTGAAGAACCTGCATGGCAAACATCTTATCCGCGTACTTCTTTTTGATCTCGGCCTGCTCCTTCTCTTTCTGTTCCTCCAGCTTGGTGGTGTCCTTTCCCGCTTTCTTCGCTGCAGCAATCTCTTTGTCATACTTACGCTCCACCTTGCTCAGCTCCGCATCCTGCATGGCTGTGTATAGCTGCGTCATGGCCCCAGCGATCGAGGCTATATGTTCAAAACCATACTGCGCGAGGGCTTGACGAGCCTTGGCCTTCTCCTCTATGATGCGGTTTTTCTCTTCTTCGGCATTGCGTTGGGCCTCTACATCCATGTCCAGCAGTTCCTGCTGTAGCTCGCTGCTGTCCATCCCCATCTCTTCCATCAAGGCAATACGCTCCTTTAGGTTCTCACGTTCCGCCTCTGTGATGGCGTCGAGCATGGCCTGATGGCTATCGATGTCTCCGTTGACATAGGCCCTCTTGATTGCGTTAATGCGCTCATCGCCTTGGCTGCTCTGTTCATTCAGTCGATGATTGTTGCTCTCCGATGTGGCCTTCTCAGCATCAGCCTTCGCCTTCTCAGCCTCCTGGTAGAGCTTGTTGCTCCGATCAATCATGCGGTCGAGTAGCTGCCCCTGCAGCTGCGACGTATCTTCGCCGAAGCTCTCAAGCAGCGCCTTGCGGGCTAAGAGGTAGGCGCTCTCTGCATCGTAGAGTTGCTGTTGATACTGAGCCTCCGTCAGCTGCTGGTCGATGTAGGCTTGCTTGATGGTGTTCTTCTCCTGCTCGTATGCAATCGCCATCTGCATTTGTCGGTCCTGAAGCTGCTGCTTACGCAGTTGCTCTTGCTTCTTTGCGTCATCGTCTCCTCCGACGTTCGTACTGAATTCGGGGTCTGTCTTTGGCATCTTGGCCAGTTCGGCCTCCAGTTTCTTCTTCTGTTCGATGTACTCCTCTATCTTTTTGGTTCGTTCCTGAAGGTCATGCTCCAAGCCATTCAGATACGATTTCTGAAGCACTTCATTGTCGCCAGCCTCTTTCATCAGCTGTTCACGCTGCTGCTGGTACCACTGTCTGGTAGCCAGCATCGAGGCGGTAATCACATCATCCAGGTCGGCGATGGCCGCCTCTACATCACTGCGCAGCCGCTTTTTCTGACCATCACCAAGCAGGTCTTGGTTGTTTAGCTTGTCTTGAACCTCAGCGACGCGGTCCAGTTTCGCCTTGGTCTCTTCCGCCTTCTGAGCGAGACTATCCATCGAGGTGTTGGTCTCATCCACCTCGTTGCGGAACCAGACGAAGTAGGAGATGACCGATGCGATACCGGCGGCAATCAGACCGAAGATATTTTTCTTCGTCACCTTGTCGAGGGCCAGCATGCCCATCTTAGCTGCTGCTGTGGCGGCCTCATACGCCTTCATGGCGAGGGTAGCGGCCTTCATGGTAGCCGTATAGACAGCGATGCCCACGGCCAGCGAAGCAATCTCTCCGCTGAATCGCATGGCGAAGGAGGCCATCGTAGCCAGCATATCCACCGTAACTCGTCCCGTGGAAATCATGTACTTCATCGAGGGGAGCAGTTTCTCTCCAAGTTCGATGCGCATATCCTGGAACTGTTTCTTCCTCTTGTCAAGCCCGGCCTGTACGGTGCTGTTCTGTACCCCGTACTCTTTGATCACGCTCGTACCCTCCCGGTAGGCGTCGTTGGCCAACTTCTGCCGGCTGCGTATCTCGTCCGCCTTGCCTGCCATCACGCTGAGCACGCTGGCTACACCGGCTCCCTCGGTCTGCAGGTCACCGAAGATGGGTGCCAGGTCAGCCAGACCGCCCTTCTGGCTCAGCGCCTGGGCGAAACGCAGCACGGCCTCATTGGCATCCGTGCGCACCAGGTTGGCAAACTCCTGCACGTCTAGCCCTGCTGCTTTGGCGAACTTGTCCGTGTCGGTGAACATCTTCATGATGATCTTCTGATAGGCCGTGGCCGATGTCTCGTTGCGCAGCATGTTCTCGTCCATGGCCGCAGCAAAGCCGATAATGTTGGCTTGCGATATACCTGCTTGATGGCTTACGCCGGCCACTCGTGCCGTAAAATCGACCAGGAACGATTCTGCCGCAGAAGAGCTCTGCGCCACCTCATTGACCGCCGAAGCGCTGGCGAGCATGGCGCCACGAAGACCCATGTACTCGTCCTCGCCAAACATCTGCGCCAGCTTACCGATGTTTTTTACCGCATCATCACCCAGGTCTTCACCCAGCGCCACATTGATGATGTTGGCCGCATCGACGAACTCCATGATGCCATCCTTGCCGGTGATGCCCAATCGGCCGGCGTCGCCAGCTAAGGCGTTTAGCTTCTCGCGGGCGGTACGGGTATCCATCCGTTTGAACTCCTCATTCAGATCCTCCACCTCTTCGGTGGTCATGCCGGTGTACTTGCGCACCTGGCTCATCGCCTCCTCCATCTCGGCGAATTCATCCACGCACTTCTTAGCGGTCAGCGTGACACCGGTCAGCGATGCGACGGCTGCTGCCGCCATCCCAGCATAGCGGTTGAACCCGTCGCTCAGCTTAGAGAGTGAGAGTCCAGTCTCCCGCGCCTTGCCTTTGAGCTCCGCAATCCGAGCGTTGACCTGCTTCAGCTGTTCGTTGTACTGCTTCCATTCAGGCAGTGAGGGGTCGAGGTTGCGCAGTATAGCATTCAGCTCGCGTTGGCGGTTGCCAAGCTCTTTGAGCGTCAGCTTACCGATGCCTATCCCTTCAAAGAGGTCATCATACTGCTTTCGCAACTGTTTGACCACTGCCTCCTGTGCTTTGTACTCCTCTGAGTTCTCACCGAACTGCTTCTTTATATTTTTCAGCTCCGTCTGAGCCCGCTTCATGCTCTGTTCCAGTTCAAGCATCTTGTTCCGCGCTTCATCCTGTTTCACCAGGATTTCCAGCTGTACCCTATCGATTTTTAGTGACATAAATGAATTTTTATTGGTTAAAAAATTACTCGTCGAGCCAACGGCCGTTATCAATCCACACACCACCGTCACGCCATTTACCATCGCTAAGTATCCACCGGCTCTCTGCCTCCGTGTCGCTGATGCGAATAGGGTAGAGAGTAGCGGTCCATGCGCCCACGCGCCCTTTGGCATTAAGGGTGTACTCCACCTCCTTGCATACATAGCGCTTGTTCTTTACTTCCCAAACGGAAGACGGGTCGAACACGTTGGGGTCATAGCTCTTAATCTTGACCTCGTGGTTGAAATCGATGTCATAGGCGTTCCCATAAAACTGCGCGTTCATCACCTCAGGAGCCAACGAGGCGCCCACCGTATTGCTGTCGCGATAGGCTAAGGTGATGTAGGCAGGCAGTTCGATGGTGTCTATTATGTAGGGTATGGGGAAGCGAATCACCTTCCCGTCAATGGTGTCAATCTGCTTTAATCCGTCGTAAAATGCCAGATGAATCGGGGCCTTGTTGTTGTCGCTATTCACCGATTGTTCACCTGTAATACGCCCGTTGATGTCCATCGATTCCGCCTCAGAAGACGACACAAGGTAGTCGAAGGCATTCTCCGCCTTAGGTACTGAAAGCAGGTAGGAGAGCTTTAAATGCATGTCGGTTGTCGGCTTCCACACGAACTCCGCTGGAATCATATCCAGCGACAGGGTATCCTTCGCTCCTTCACGCTCATAGGTGGCCAAGGCGTTGACCCGTCGGTAGCGGATAATGGGTTGGTTACTCCAACCCCAATTCACGTCATGATTACCCAAGGGCTCACCCACCCAGATGTATTGTCGTCCGTTGGTCTCATCGGTGTAGATGGTGTCTTTCTTCTGATGCGCTTCGTCAAGGAAGTAGTTGTACGGGCGCACGTAGTTGCCGTCCGGATAGTCGGCAGGGATGGTTACCTGTTTCGCACTCTTAACCAACTCCTCGTCTAATTTCATCCACTTCCACCAGTCGCTGGTGCCGTTATAGCCCACGTTCATGGTGGTCACGTCATCCACGTCGGGCGAGTCGGGGCAATCGGTCTCATAGCTGTCTGCCACGTGGCGCACGTGGCACACCTTACCGCCGGCATAGTACTGCGTCTTAAGCACCAGGCTAATCTCGCGTCGGCGGTTGTTCACCACGAATTGGGCGTTGAACATAGACTCCACCTGTTCGAAGAACTCTAAGGCGCTCCATCCCTTCAGCAGCTGCCCCCAGTCGGGGTTGTCCTGCCGACCGCTCACCATGTAAAGGTTCTTGTAGGGTGTTGCCTCAATCTGATTCTCCACCATGGTGTAACCCAGTGCCTGACAGAGCAAGCGAATCACCGCGCAGAGGTAAGGCTGCTGAACCCAGTAGGTGGCGAATAACGAGGAGATAGAACCGGTCTCCATATCAAGCTGCCAAAGATTCTGAATGCGCTCACGGCTCTCGATGGCGCATGGGCAGAAGTTGAAGGCTACATCCGGGTATAGCGACTCGATAAACCGCTCTTTGTTGTTGGCGCTGTCTGCAATCTGCCGCTTGGTTTCGTCATCCAGCAGCGTCAGCCACTCAATCTGAAGGTCACCGCCAATCAGGTAGTTCATCTCCGAGTTACCGCTGGCCACCTGTATGGTCACCTGTTTCTCGGTCCACCCTGTGATGACTTCGGTGCCGTCGCAATAGACGCGGTTATCCGCCATCAGCAGCGCACGTCGCTTGCTCTTCACCTCGGTCACGCTGTTCAGCCTGTTGAGATGCGCGTAGAGGTCTGCGTTGATGTTGTTCAACAGGCTTAGCGTGATGTCGTAGGTATATTCCCCATTCTTCGTAAAGAAGGGGTTCTCACGCTTCACGCTGATGCTGAAGGTCTCAGGAAGCACCGCCTCGATTCCATCAATCCACAATCTAGTCATCGCTAAATTCCTCCAATTTAAATGACAGGCTCTGACCGTTGAACCCGCCGAATACGTCATACTCCCACTCCACTTTGAGTTGTTTAGCCCTTAGGGTACAAGGTGGGCAGCACCAGGTATTTTTTTCAAGAAAAAGCACCAAGATGCGCATCATCTTCTCTATCTCGGCGTAGTGCATCAGCTCCTGCTCGTCCTTCATGCTGCCAGAGGGTACCTTCTCCACGATGTAAACCACGCAGCTGTACTCGCTGGTGTAGTTATCCTCACTCCCCAACCGCTTATAATCGGGGTAGTTCGCGCAGAGCAGCACCCCTTTCTCGTTGTTAATCTTGCGAATCAGGTGGCTCTCCAGTACACCGAGGTGAAGGCTGCTGATATGCCTCTCCTCATTAACCTCGTTAATGTGTTTGCACCATTCCACCAACAATTCCCTGTAATATCTTATATCCATATCATCAATGCTCTAAAAGAAATGATCCAATCCAGCAAGGTGCGCATCGGCAATCTCAAAGGTCACCTCTGCCTCCTTGAGCTCCTGTCGGTGCATGTCGCTCTGCAGCTTCTGCTTCGTGATGAGAATGGGCACCCAGCCATACTCCTCCACATAGAGCTCAACTTCATTGCTGTTAACCAGGTCACGCCACAGCCTGAACTCCTCGCCAAGACGCATCGCCCCGCTCAGCAGCTTGTAACTGTCCTTCTGCTTGATACCGTACTTCCGTCTGATGCCGTCCACCACGTTGGTCTCGCTCTCATTGGCCGCCTCAAACTGGATATCGCCGGTGCAGTGCAGCATCTCCGGCAGGTCGTACAGGTTGCGGAACCGCAGGTTAATCAGGCGGGGCACCACGTCGCGACATACCAGAAACTCCGCCTTACCGCCGTTGAACTCGATGGCAAATTGGGTGATACCGCTCACGCCAAACAGTTGTTCCATCTCCTCGACTCCGGTTTCGATGGTGTAGGCGTACTCCATGCTGCCGTCCACCATCAGCTGCATCTCTCTGCTCAGGTTGCGCCCGTCCGCTGTGGTGACATGGTAGGTCACGAAAGAGTGATAAGTGTTATCACCGTTCTCATCCACGCTCTCCTTCAGCCATGGGAAACCGCTCACAATATCGGTCGTACCTGGATAGGTGATGCGCCTCCTGCAGTCGGTCAGCGGCCCACAGACCGATGGAGTTTTCTTGGTCCATCGGTTGGATAGGTAGAGCCATCGATTGATAGTATGCTCGCCTCCGAAGGTGAAGCTGAACTGCGCCCCGTGGTGAACCTGTTCACCCCGGTAGCTGAGTGATTCACCCCAGAGGCAGAGGCCGCACAAGTTGCGCAGCCCCCGCATCCGGATGAGGTTGTTCGCGTCGGGCGAATACTCCTCCTCCAGGATGAGCTTTCCATTGGCCTTGCAGGCCACGCTGATGGTCACATCGCTGTCGAGCACAATCTCCTCCATGCGCCCCGTGAAGTCGTATAGCTCTGGACTCTTGATAACCGTGCTCATAATACCATGTATTTATTACGTTTTGAGTTGTTCGGAGTGAGCTGGTAATCGGGATTGCTGCCGTCTCTGTACCGTTTCATCTGCTCAATCCACTGTTTGGCATCCTTCTCCATCCACTCGCTGACGCGCTTCACATCCTCGATGGTGCAGGCCTCTCCACCTTTCATGCCGTTCTCCGCCATGTAGTACTTCACGATGCCCCCAGGCAGCAGGCGCAGGGGCAATCGGCGCAGGGCATAGCTCAGAGCCAGCGTAATACACGCCTCGCAGGCGGCGAAATGGGCATCACTCTCCGGGATCTGGTCTTCAGCCAGCAGTTGGTCGAAGCCGCTGCCGTAGCATGGCTGGATGGTCTTACGCTGCGCCTCGCGCAGGAAGGGCATCAGCAGCAGATAGGTCCGCTCGCTCTGCTCTATGGGGTAGTAGCCGGCCAGCTGTGAGCCGTTTCGCACAAGCAGCAGCTGGCTCATCTTGTAGGTATTGCCCTCCACCCAAGCCTGCGGGCGCATCACATTGAGGTAGCGCACCAGGGTGTCCACACTCTTGTAGTACTCGTTCATGTGGATCTGGTCATCCCGGTCCAGCTGCCACTCCCAGGGCAGTTTCTCCTGCCCGTCGGTGGACACCTTGAACTTGCGTCCGTCATCCTCATGGCTAAGGTCGTTCTTCTGGTATAGGTGCAGCGTGGCCAGCAGGGCAATGGGCCGCTGCACCTTGCGGAGCAACAGGCTGTCACGCTCCTGTTCGGCTGCGGTGAGCTGCTGTCTGGCCAGCTCAATCACCTCGCTGCCCACAATCAGCTCCAGCTCTTCAGTGGCCAGTTCAATCTCACCCTTGACCTTCTCGAAATCGTTGTTGGCGTAGTAGTTGCTCGTCAGTTCGCGCAACAGGTCGCCATCCTGTATCAGTAATTCATTCATAACCAAGTTGTTTACTCATTCGTTTAATCCGTTCAGCCTCGCGGTAGTCGCTCAGCAGTTTCATGAACACTTCCAGAACAGGGGTCTGGTTCACCTTTTCCACGTCGCCAAACACACCGCTTTGCGCCACGCTCAGCAGGATGCCGTTCAGACCTAACTCATCCACCTCTTCGGGCCGCTCATCGTTCTCTTCCGCCTGGCGGAAGAGCGGCGCGAAGCATACGGTGCTACCCTTGATGTTGAAGTACCCGGTGCGGATGTAGTAGCAGAGGTAGGAGAACCAGACGTAGATGCCGAACCGAAGGTACCAAGGAATCTCCGTTGCCTGCTCCATCAGGGAGCCCATGTCCTCGGCATGGAAGGGCGCCCGTTTGTAATCCCACCTCTCACGACGGTAGAGGATGGCGGCCAGCGCCCTCAGGTCATTGTCATCCTGGCTCTCGTTGTAACGGTTTACGGCGGCAATGGCCGCATGGAACTCGCCAAAGGTCAGGTCTTCGGCGTGGCTCTTTGGCCCTATCAGGTTACCCACGTAGGGCAACAGCTGCCGTGTGGTGTCGAGCTTGATGAGCACTTTGCCTTCGTCGTTACGCGCAATCATCCAATCCAGCCCTTCGGCAATCTCGTCCACCAAAAGGTAGTAGCGGTCGTCACGCATGAAGATATTCACGCCTAATCCTCGTTGGGTCAGCATGTACTGGGCCATCTTGCGACGAAGGTCCTCAAAGGTGAACATGTCGATGTGCACCATCGCATCGAACAGCACCAGCAGACGGGTCCACTCGTCGCTGGTCACTTCATCCCAGCAGTTGGGGATGATGATAAAGGGGCTCTTTAGTCTTTTCTTTTTCATGGTTAAACGTTTTGAGCCACGCGGTTGCCCGTCGTGACGTTTTCTTCTTTATTGATGATCTTTCGGTACAGACCCACGAAGAGGTCGCGTTTCGTGGGGAAGTTGATGTGCAGTGCGTCATTCAGCGCCTCCAGGGCAATCTCCTCGGGGATGTGAGTATCCGCACCGTAGAAAATCTTAAGCGCATAGAGCATCTGACTACCGCTGTCGCTCTTGCCGTCGATGATGATGTTCGACAGGGCAGGGGAGAGGCCGAATCCGCTGGTCGTCGAGGAGTCAGCAATTCGGCTGATCTTAACCTGAGCGTCGATGTACTTGTCGATGTTCATCTCAATCGGCTCAATCTTCCAGCTCTGCGCATGACCATCCATGTCGATGAAATCCACACACTGGAAGAACTTCCCCGCGTTCTGCTTGCCGGCCATCACGTCGGCAATGGTCTGCGTCACCTTTTCACGTACCTTCTCCAGCTCCTTCACCACTTGCTCGTCGGTCCACTCGGGGTGCATCAGGCGCACCAGCTCCTCCTTTTGGCGAATGTACTCCTGTGGCATGTGCACCACGTAGGCCGCCGCAATGAGGTTTTCATTGAGGTGGCGGATGATCTCAGGCAGGTCGTTGGCGTTCTGCAGCCAGGGGATGCTGCCATAGAAAGAGCTCAGGGCGTAGAGGTTTCGCCCGAAGCTGCGCATCGAGTGGTAACCGATAGCCGCCTCATGGCGGGTTGGGTTCCACTTGTCGAAGAGAGGGAAGAGGGCAAATCCGCTGTTCCGCGTGAAGTCTCCCACAAGGAACTGCTTCACCTGGTCTATCTGCAGGCGGTCGCTCTCCGGCCACACCATGCGTACATCGCCCGATGGCAGGCACTCCAAGCGGCTCACCCATGGGCGCCCAATGCGCACACCCTTGCCCATGACGTACTTGGTGAAGTGGCCATTGGTGCGCGTGTACTCTACCAGCACGTCGCGCACGTACTTGCGCCAATCCCACGAGTTAAGCCACGTCATCACCTCTTTATCATCGGTCCACTCCTGCACCGGCTCACCGTTGCGCACCACGTATCGACACAACATTGGCCCGTCACCATAGAGTAACCCCGTTTTCCTATCCAGGATTCCGGGGCCCACGTTATTCCGCTCCAACAGGTTGCGGAGCCGCTCGGGGAAGTCGTTCATCGCTCCCCAAGGCACCAATCGAACGCCACCCACGTGCATTGGGTACTTATCCCAGCTCTCGCCAGTCGTGTCAAACACTGCCGAAAACTGGTTATCCCATCCCATGTGAATGGCGAATTGTCCGGCGCTGGTTTCCACGAACGAGCAGCGCCCTATGCGTTTAATTTCTTTAGCCATATACTATCACAATTTTCGATTACTAATGATATGTCTCAGCCTCTTCAACTCATCCTCGCCCAGTCCGTACATCAAGCGGGCCACCAGCTTGTAGAAGTCCTCATACATGTAAGCTGCATACCATCGCTTGTTGCTGTTCTTCTTCTTCCTGTTTTCCTTCATGCCCCAGATTTCGCTGTTCAGATCCACCTCGTGCTTTCTCTTCTTGTATCCCAGTCGGTCCACATGACGGCCGTAGGTCAAGAAGTCCACCTTCAGCAACTGTCCACCTTCTTGCTTCACCACCTTGTAGCCGATGCTCTCTTCCAGGTCGCCACTCTGAATCAATTTCTTCCTCTCGATCTGCTCTCTGAGCAGGTCGGTAAGCATTTCGCCGTGCAGGTCAAGCGTCTCCTGGAAATGCAGGTCAATAATCTCGTCATCCAACTGTTCCATGGAGACAAAGGTAGTTCACATAACACTTGTAACAAAGGACATCCACCCCTAACCCAATGGCTAAGAGCGGATGCCGAAAACTAACCTTTAAAACATAAAGAAAAAGAAATCCTATTGAACCTCAATATAACAGAATTAGACACAGTGCAAAGATAGCCCATGCCACACGCCTGACAAAGGACATGCAGCATGTGGAACTGAAAAATTGTCTAATAGAAATCTGTTTTACCAATGAGGTTACAGAGGCTAACCTTAATCATCGACAAACCGCTCTTCACGCGAGCAACCAATTCGGGATCCTCTTCCATTCGTTCACTGACGGAATCAACCCACTTCTCAACCTCAAGCAACTCGGTGATCATCTTCTTTCCCTTGCCTTCGATGATTTTGTCAATCTCCTCAACGCGCAGTTCCGGGTCAATCACATCGTCACCCTCACAGAGCTCTAATGAGCCATACAGCTCCGCAGGCGATAATTCACCCTTCACTTTCAGCATCTCATACTTGATAATGCAGGTCTCACCTACACCAATCGTGAAGGATATCTCTCCAATGATCACCTCCACATGTTCATCCTCCGTACACTCCTCTTCAATGAGCTTGGCGAGTTTATCCACCACCACAAAAATGAGGTTCTTAGAATCGATAACGACGTAATCGTACTTTTTTGCAGCCTCTAAAGCCTTCGCCCATCTCTCGTGATAAGAAGACACGTTCAACAATAGCAACATTATGCCTTACCTCCTTCCTTAGAAAAAAGCACGGCAGCGCAAACCAGCCAACCGAAGCACAGAACAAACCCAAACAGATTAACCTCAGCCATGCCAATCATCGCCAGCATAGACACCACGCACTGCACGAACAGCAACGCCTTGCGGTTCGTCACAGCCTCTCCGACCACGCCGGAGAAGAACCCGTTGCGGCGATTAAGCCACAACATCATTTTGCTGGCGTCAGCAAAATGCTCATTCACGCCAGCCACTTCATTCACTCGACCGACCACCATCTTATTGGCGTCAATCACTTGGTAGTTTACATTCTTCATTTTTGTATCGCTTTTAAATGAAACAATAATAACTAAATAGTCGTAATAGAGAGGGTGACGGGTTCGAAGACCTCAAAAAGCATGGGAATGTATGGCAAAGCTACCCGCCACCCCTCGATTACTAACCAATATGTCAAAGATGAACGGGAAGCGGAACACGCCTGTTCCAGTCTAGAACGTCCTACGCTACGCATGGGGTTGGAACAAAAAAAGTTCCGCTTTCCCGTTGCGATACACCTGATACAGGCAGGGAGGCCATTAAGCACTCCACACGGGGGTCGGAACTATATTATCAACCAATTGGCATAAAAATAGCCAACGGTCAGTTGGCGAACTTCGTCGCCTGTATCAAATGTATCGCACTGCAAAGGTACGCATTAATTTTAAACCACCAAACATTTCAGGATAATTTTTATCATTAAATTTATATGGAGGCCGCAAACCAGCCCATCAACCCAAAACAACCACATCTCACGAAGTTCTAATAAACCTCTAATCAACCTCTAATCCATCTCTAATAATTCATTAATCCCCGATTAGAGCAACATCAGAGTGACCTTACAGTGACTTATGAGTTACCATAGAGCTGCATTAGACCTACCATAGACCCCCCATAAACTTATCGCACGAGTTTGTATTTGTCCAACAGTTGCCTTAATATTTCATCGTTATAGGAATCACAACGACTCTTAATATAGTCAAGTAAATCAGACTCACACAGAAATTTGAAGTCGAATACGATGGCCTTTGATTCGTTATAGGTCTTCTCAATATAATTAATGGTATCATCCTTCTCTCCAGCCTTTAGCTTATTAAGCGTAGAATCAGAAAGCAGGCAAATGTTCGTACCGTCCCATATATCCGTGTCGCTGCTGGCTCCAAGGTTGCCAGCCATCTGCATCATCAAAGAGGAGGAACCAGCCAAACCGCCGCCTACATATATATTCTTTAAACTGATGACATTCTTCATACCATCGAATACAATTCTATTCCTTGTATAATGATTCATGGTAAAATTGAGGCTCTTCTTAATGTTACCAAGGTCTCTGTAAGCTTCGTATTCGCCACTAAAGATGCGTAACAGGTCTTTCTCTTTCAGGATGGCAATGTTGAAACCGTCGTGCTGAAGCTTCTCCCACTTCTCCCGCTTAGTCTCGCCGTAATCCTTACCAACAATCACCGCATTTGTTTTCTTGGATATGCTGGTGTCCACATCAGCACCAAGATGCCAAAGCTTACAGACAATTTCTTTGCGAGTCCAATGCTCAAACACACCGGTGACAACAACCTTCTTGTCATAGAACGGGCTATCCTTAGGCGCGTCATCCAGATTCTTAATGTAGTACTTCCCATCGATGCGCTCCCTTTTCTTATTGGGTTCTGAAAAATTTGTTTTTGCTGAGAAAATGGCGCTCCTGTCGAATCCTTCTTTTCTGTTAGCGATGTATAGCTTTGCGCAACAGATTGCGTCATTGAGCGCATCATGGTGGTTTTCGCACGGGATGCCGTATTTAGCACAACAAACTTCAAGCTTCTTACCGCCATTCAATTGGCATGTATCAATATCAAAGCATATATCTTCAGTGCAGAGACCATAGAACGTCAAAGTCTTGAAAAGAGCATCACTATCGAAAGGTGTGTGCGAAATGATCGTTTGACCATAGAAATATTTGTTTATATCAGGCCAAATTTGGTCAAATGTAGGCTTGTCAAACGTATCAGCCTCCCTGACGTGGTGCCTTATCTTCACATTGTTATCATAATGATTACACGGAGGCTGAACAAGCATATCTACCTCATCAACAATCTCATCATTAACAACTGCGGCTATGCCTATCTGGCAGATCATCCTGCTGTTAGTAGCTGTTTCGAAGTCAACAGCTACGAAATCGTATTTTTTCATAATATAAATGGCGAACCCCTCGCTTCAGTGCGCCGACAGGTGACATCATCACCCGGATCCGACTGACTACGGATCACACTGAGGCAAGGGATTCATGTTAGATGTTATTATTCGGCGGGGCAAAGATAAGAATTATCTCCAAAAGAAAGAAATTAGAAAACTTTACTTTTTTCTGCCACAAAATAAAAGAAAGGAGTTGAAGCTAATCGTCAGCCACCAACAGATAGCCGTCATCCGTCGTAGTTCCGTCGTAATTCCGTCGTAGTTCCGTTCCAGCGCCACGGTTATCCCGTAGAATCAACGTCGAAACAACCGAAAATGCGCATAACTTTGCCGTGACTTCGCTCTGCCTTCGCTTTATCTTCGCTCTGCAAACGCTCTGCATAAGCCCAGCAAAATGGCCCAACCTTCGCAGGCTGAGCCAGATTATAAAACAAATATCCCACAGAGAATAGGTCTTGATTCAAACATCAAAACCAAACTTCTACCTTGCAAAGGTAGTGAAAATGAGGGAAATCCGCAAACCGGGGCCCCAATTTTTTAGCCGTTTACGGGAAAAAAATTGGGGTGCCCTATCCGCACTCCAACCAGTTACATCAAAGGGTAACAATTCTCTATGGTCGCTCGTAAAATCATAAAAATTGCGAACGATTACGAGCGAATTAACGAGCGATTACAAATTAGATTGTCCTCCCCAAGAATATACCACCAACCACACTGGCTCCAAGCGCCTCGATGGCGCATGCAAATTTTGCGTAGCTTCTCCCCTTGGTGATGACATCATCAAACACCACCACTTCCTTGCCTGCAAAAAATGAGTTGTCAAAATTGATAACCTGAGTGTTTCTGAGATTCTTCCCCTCTCTTGATTCGTGGATGGCCAATCGCTGACCGCTCACCGTGATGGCTTCGTAGGCGTTGATACATCCAGTCAGTTCGCACACCTTCTGCGAAAATTGCATGTATCGTTGCTCATTCTTGATAGCGCTCGATGCCGGAATGCAAGCGAACACCAGTTGCTTCACTCGCTCCCCATAGACCTTCATCAGCCGCTTGGCAACAACCTCTGCACACCAATCACTGGCCTTGCCGTCCTTGAACGCCCACACCAGCTTCCGTACGTTCCAATCCTCTGGGGTAACCTCCTTGATACGCATCGGCTTATAATTGTATAAAAAATCCATGCGCTTGCACCACTGCTCTTTCCATGACTGAGGGATAAATTTTGCTATCATAATGTCGATTGTTGATTTATTCTTGAGCCAGGAGGTTTCTGGTGAGAGCCTTTTTCCTTTTTCCATTGCCCTCCATGACTTTTTTTTTATTCCGTCACCTATCGGATCCCGTATGTTTCGCCTTTTTTCGCTGCCATAAATCACACGTGGCGCCAAGAATGAACAGCAAGGTTTATACACCGAATACGACCTATCAGGTGGAGATTCTGTGTAAAACAGCGCCTGACCTTGCAATCATCCTGTCACGTGATACCTTTGCAGCCGAAAAAGCGAACAGGGTCAGTAGGGGAATAAAAAGAGGATTGGAGGAAGAGCAATGGAATGAGCCATCCCACGGCAACGCTTTGCCGTACCGCTCTCCCAAGATGACAGGCAGCTACTGCGTAGTGAGGAAGTGTCAGCCGCGTGTATCGCTTGGAAGGCTTATGCGTATGAGGAAGCTATTGGCACAACAGCGGCCTCATTAAGCATGTGCCTTCAGAGCACGCGAACAGCTGACTCTACGTCCGAAGCAGGGGCACAGCCTAAGCAGCTTGGGGTTTAATCCGCCCGCTCCGTTTGGCCGGCGCATCAGAGGGTATGAGTCAGACTCCCCATTCATGGAGTGGATGGCGTACCCTCGCGCCGACCAAGCGGAGCGGGCGGTACGACCTCCGTTTTTGGCGTTTCTTAACCATTTAAGAGCGCACAGAAAACTATAAGTAACAGAAAATCAAAAGGAAAAGAGTAAAAGAAAGGCGGTTTACCGCCGCCCTCACGGAGTGATGCCCGAGCCGCGCCTCCCCTAGGCTGCGATTGCTGTCGTAATTTTTTATCGGAAATATGATTACAACACGCTCGCCGCCGCCGATTTTCCACCATTCTGCCACAATCGTACCACCTCTCTGCGCAGTACGAGGTACTTGAGAGCGTCGGTCAAGTTGGTGCTCTCACGTGGCAGTCGATGCGTAGGCAGTTTGTCACCCGTCTTCTGCTTTACCACCTGTGAAGTGCCATCAGGTGAAGTCTTGACCACCGTACCCGTCACCTCCATCTCACTCTTGAGCATGGGGCAGTTGTATTGGTCGATGAGAATACGGAAGATACGTGCATCGAGGTGTCCAGCCAGCAGTTCCATAAAGAAACGGTACTCCAGGTTAGAGCCAATGTTACCCTGGCCCAATGACATGAGTTGTACCACCCATCCCGTGCGCTTGCCCTCACTATCCACCTCGATGCAATGCTTAATCTGTGTAGCCATGTCGGAGTTGACCCGCTTATAATTGTTCATGGCCCGGTCATAGTACAGGCGCAACACCTTGCGCCGGTGAGGGGCGAAGTAGGCAATGAACTGGTCAGCCAGTTCTCTGACGGTGTTAGGAGGAAGCGTATAGAGCTCCTTCATCACGCGCAGGGTCTTCTCCTTGCGCTGTGCGAAAACCATAGAGAGCATGTTGCCCGCGTCCATACCACCCTCCAGTGGAGCAGTCTTATCCAGGTACTTAAGTACCGTGCAATCCTGTTGCCATCCAAAGGGGTGCTGCTCGATTACCTCGTTATTGAAGCCATCACCATAGAAGTTCTTGATTGATAGGTTGCAGTAGAACATCCGACTGCTCTCCATCTTAGGGATAATGGATAGGATGTTGCACTCCAGACCTTCCAACCCTTCAGAGAATTCATCTGAAAACCAATCCACCCCTAAGATGTCCGCATTGACCAGGCTCGAGCAGATGAAAAAGAACGAGAGGTTACGTCGAGTCACCTCCCATCGCAGGCGCCAACGCTCTGCGTTACGCTTGCAGATATCCAGTTCTCGCTGTACCTGTTGGAGTTCTGCCCTCTTCGAAGGATCACGACGGACAATGGACCGAAGGTGTTCCTCTCGTTGCATGGCACAAGCCAGTTCCCTCTTAACCTCGTTATAGACGAAGCCAGCCCTCAGAGCGATAAGGATCCGTTGGTTATCGTTTTGTTTCGCCAGCTTCAGAATCCAATCGTACT
The DNA here is from genome assembly GCA_945916235.1 of uncultured Porphyromonadaceae bacterium. GTDB lineage: Bacteria > Bacteroidota > Bacteroidia > Bacteroidales > Muribaculaceae > UBA7173. The sequence continues at coordinate 25,897 of CAMEGQ010000023.1, forward strand.
CGCCCAGGTGATTGGGGTTCGGCATGTCTGTTGTCAGTGTTCGGCTGCGGTACCACACCGAATGACCATAACGCACACGGAATCCACGCACTGCCTTCAGGAGGTTGGTGAAGGCTTCCTCCTTGAAGTACTTCACCTCATCACCGAACAACCCAACAAACGAGCGACCCGCACCGATGGAGGAGCGGTCCAGCGAGATGAAAGTGAGATTAAAGCCATTGAAGAAGGTCATGGTCTGCTTCCAATCTGTACAGACGTTATACATTTTGCGTTGCCAATCCTCAGGTGGCTCCTTGTTGATGACGTAGTGAACACCTTGCTCCCAACCCAGAATTCGCAGACCATCTACTAAGGATGGAATCACATTCTTGTGGAGGTCTGAGTAGGTAGAAGCAACCCAAGCAAACGGCGCACCAGGGCAATCGAACACAGCCTCCTGAAGCCTTTCCGCTAGAACCTGTACCGTTTTAGCCGAAGCACGGCCAGCCACGAGGTAGAGCGACCATGGCTGCATGATTCCAACCAACTGAGCGACCCAGTTGGCGAATCGCTGTTCTATATTCTCGTCAGAGATCTTTAGTTTTCTCTTCTTGGTCATTGAGCATCTCTTCTATATCGACATCTTCTACACCGGCATCACGGCGTAGTCTTACCTTCTCGCGTTCTGTCACGCTATCCAAACCATCGATGATGCGAGCCAGTTCTTGGCGGTTGACAGAGGTTAATCCAATAGCCTCAGGGTTCATTCCGTAGATCTTGATGGGCTTCTCTTCTGGAAGCTCCGTCTTGACAGGATCCGGCTTATCCAGCTGCTTGATCTTGGCAGCTTGAGAGAGCAGGTTGCCATATATTTCCATATCCTTGGCCGTCGTGCCATTCTTCAGAACCACCAGGGCAGCCTTCTGAAGGTTATCGAACAGCATGTTGCGATAGGCATCATTCTCTACCTGGTCTTGCAGGTAGAAGAGATTGATGCACTCCGTCACCATCCGTCTCGCGACCACCTGAGAGCACGAAAATGGTGGATGCGTCAAGAATGCGACCGCATTATCTTTGCCTTCTTTCCGGAAGATTCCCACCAATGCATAGAGCGCATTGAAGTACTCCATCTCCTCGTCGGTCAGCTCCATGGAGGAACCGCTGGCAATATAGTCTTGTAGCGTGGCGAAATGGCTTCTTTTAAAGTTCATGGTTAATAAATTAAAGTTGTCTTTTAATCATACCTGGACATCCCCGAAAAAAATCTCGTTCACCTCGTTCTGAAACTTGACCGCACGACGCAGCTTGTCGAAGCGCTGCGCCTGTGTAGCGTTATCACCCGAAGCAGCAGCATCGGCCATGTTGAATCCTTCCTTAGCCTGTTGTACCAACTTGCCTCGCTCGTAGTAGTAACGAATGGGTGAATCTGCAAGGCTGTAATAGTACATGAACTCAGCCTTAGGCACGTTGAAGTACATGGCCAGCTGTTCCACCTTGTAACCAATCGCACCCAGTTGTTCCAACTCCTTATCCGTGATTTTTTTCATCCAATCCGGAGCGTTCCGCTCCTGATGGAACCGGACTATAGCATCCTCCTTCATTTGCTGTCGCTCATTCTGAATTGACATACCTTCTTTGAATTAAGAAAAACATATTGTTCATTCAATGAATTCTCGCCATAGTTACCTGAACCCTCGACGACAAAATAACCACTCGGAGTAATCATACAAGCTACCTTCTTGTGACTCCATGCCGTGGTTAATACAATCAGGCCATCCTTCTCCATCTGCTTAAGTCTCTGCCAGACGGCAGGCATTCTAAATTGTAATGTCTCACTGACATGGAAATGGAGTGAGCCTATACAACCTTTGTGCATCCATCGAATGATGGCATTGATGATTCGTTCGTTGGTGGAGTAGGTGGCAATGTAGAGTCTATCGATACGGCCTACCTCTCTGATGACGTAAGCGCAGAAGGCGAAGGCAGAAAAGCTCTTTTTCGTCTCGATGAAAAAGGCCTCATTCTCCTCTGGCAATCGGCCACACAGCTCTTTGAGCGTGTTAACCCTTGCAGTCAGTTGATTCTCGTAGAATTCACTGAAGAACTTCCTACCCTCCTGCTCATCGCGCAATTTAAGCACATCAAAATAATAACCACCACTCATATCACCTAACCAATTAATCGAACCACATTAGCCAATTCTGATTCGTAGCCATTCAGACGCTCTTTTCGCTTAACCTGGATATCCGGCGAACCACCCTTTTTGATGAGAGACTTCGTGCGCCAGATGTTCATCTCCAGCTGCTTCTTCCGCCCTAACAGGTCAATCAGTGACATCGACAATAACCTCTTTTTCCGGTTGAATTCATCAAAAATAGGGTGTTTCCCTAGAATGGCGTGATGCTGCTTGTAGTAGTCAAGTTCAAGCCACATCATGCGGTTATCGATGAATGACTTAATCAGATCACCAGCGACATCCGCACACTCTTCGCGCGTCTGGCAATCGAGTAATCTCTCGTGTAGATGCACATAGGCCCGATAGGCTGTAATCTTGCGTGTGGCAAGCGTTTGCAGCTCTATCGGGCAATCTATATCATCGAGGAAAGGGAACTCATCCCTAAACCTTATCGTCGTTGTTGTCGTCCTCTTTTTTTCCCCCTTCGTCAGCGGATTGCTCCTCTGCCGTTGCCTCAGAACTTTCACGCTTGACCTGTGGCGGGAACAGTCTGCGCATAAACTGGATGGTCTTATCACCCACACAGCTCTGTTTGAATCTTATGAAATATTTTCTCTTCACGAATTCTAATAGCAATCGTTCGTTCGGATTCTTCGTGGAGACAGGAAGAAGCAGGTTGTCCCTCTGCCACTCCGTCTCAAAGGGAAACTCATGGCCATCTAATTCAGCCACTATCATGCGCAGCTCAGATAAATCTGTCGCATCTTGTTTGTTCAATACATCCAGTGCATCCGATGCCAAACAGCAGAAAGGAAGAATGTAGCGGTCTTCCTGGTTTGGGTAAAGGAATGGCACAGACATCAAGCTCACAGGAATCTTTCTCAGCGGCATCACTGAAGAATCGGCAATGATTACTTGTTGATCACCCAACATGCTCAGCTGTTCCTTCAGTAAGTTTATGACATTCTCATTCGTCACGTTGAGCAGTTTCACCTCTTCGTACTGTGCACCCCAAGCATTGATTGATGCTTGAACAATGTCGTGGCTCATCATGGCCATCGACAACAATATAACACATGGTTTCATATTTTGAATAATAAATTAGGATAGAGGCAAGCAGTTAGCACTCGCCTCTATCCGGTTATTACAACCCTATCAAATCACACTCCAGCGACAGGAAGACCCAGCTCCGCATTGATGGCATCATTGTCCGTTGCCGGGATCAATGTCTTGGCAATGCGTCCGATCGTACCACCACGAAGCGTAGAGGCCAGGTTGATGGTGTTCTTGTCACCGTCCTTGCTGTCCTGGCTGTCCGCCTTGGTCAGGTAGAGCGGTGTGCAAGGAGTTCCCGCAATCTTCGCATCCTCGTCGGCACAGCCCATCACGATGGCACCAAGCTCTTCGTTGATGTTGTTGTTGACGAACTCGTCATGCTCCACTGACGAACCGGGGTGTTCGTAATCCACGTGATGGATGAAACCACGCGCATCATCATCTCCCTCAGAGGTGTGGTAGATGTTGCAGGTCGATTGGGTCATATAGACACCGACCGGTTTCTTGCCCTCCTGCATGGAGAACGCTGTGACACGAACGCCCTTTTCATCGCGGGTGTACTCCTTCACATCGGCCCATCGGAAGATGATAACGAATTTTTTCTTGCCCTTAGGGCGACCAGCGTTAGAAGACTGCTTCGGCACGCTGACAAACGCATATTCATTAGCCATACTTATCTATATTTATGATTTGACTTAAAGACCCCGATTATCCAGTTCACTCGAAGCGACCGCCGTAGAAGGGATGTAGGCGAAGATGGCTTCAGCCAGCCAGAAGCCAGTACCTTCCCACCACTCTGCGAAGATCTTCACGTCGTAGTTCTCGGTCTGCATATAGACGCGGGTCTGCTGTGGGTTCTTAGACAGCAGATGCTTGAAGTTCTCTTTCGGAGTGATGAAGAAGACACCCGAACCGCGCATACCTTCCAAGGGTGCGAAGGTGAAATTGGAGAAATCCACCTTCATCTTTTCTCCATCCTCGTTTTTCAGCCAGGGGTACTTGGCCCGATAGGCCTTACCGTAGCGCGTAACGATATCCGGATCCGCGTGGATGGTCATCTTCTTCTTCTTATAGAGCGTAGAAACCTGACCGACCGCTTTCTCAATCTGATCAACCAGCGTTGCATCGCTGAGCTCTTCCCCGTCGAGCAACCAAGTGATGTCTTCGTTGTGGGCCTTCTTCAGGTTGATCAACTGCGTCACATAACCGTTCATGGTGTCCAGCGCAGCAGAAGCAGCATCGCCATCCTTCGTAGCCTGGCTCTCCTTGTACACACCAACAGCAAGTGCCTGCTCACGTTCCTCATCGAGCTTGGGGAAGATCAGTTCAAACAGGATGTACTTGACAATCGGCATCTCCTCAGGCTTCAGGTTCTCGTCATAGAGGTATCCCAGGATATCCTCCATGATGTCACTGGGCGTAATGGGCACATTGATCTTGCACTTGTAGTTCTTAATCGTAAGTGGTTTGAACTCCGACTTACCCTTAGGCGTCCACTTCGGAACGAACTGCTGCAGCACACTCTGGATGGCACC
>CAMEGQ010000024.1 GCA_945916235.1 uncultured Porphyromonadaceae bacterium
CTTAGTAACTACTTCCTATTTTTATTTTTTGCCTGAAACGTTTAGGACAATATTGGGCTATTCGTCAGATTTTTGTTAATTTTGAAGTCTGGAAACACTAAAACCGATAAACTATGGATTTATTCGACAAAATTTCAGAAGATATCAAGAAGGCGATGCTGGCCCGCGACCATGTACGCCTTGAGTCGCTCCGCGGCATCAAAAAAGAATTCCTCGAAGCTAAGACAGCCAAGGGTTCCGACGGCACTCTCCCCGACGAGAAGGCCATCCAGATTCTCACCAAGATGGTAAAGCAGCGCAAAGAGAGCGCCGAAATCTACACTCAGCAGAACCGCCCCGAACTGGCCGACACCGAGCTGGCTCAGGCCGCTGTGATTGAGGAATATCTGCCCAAGCAGCTCAGCGACGAGGAACTTACCGCCGCCTTGCGCGAAATCATCGCTTCCGTAGGCGCCACCTCGCCCAAAGAGATGGGTAAGGTTATGGGCGTAGCCTCCAAGCAGCTTGCCGGCAAAGCCGAAGGCAAAGCCATCTCGGCCAAAGTCAAAGAGCTCCTCGCCGGCGCATAAATCTCTGGTGAAAGCCATTCCGGCGCCCGAGCGCAAAAATTAAATCGTATAATCCTTATGAACGTTCATAAGGATTATACGATTTAATTGTATTATGGCGCTTGCGCTTATTTATAGGCTTCGCGAAGGCGGGCCAGCTCATTGGCCGTTATGGGGATTACCGTGCCGTGACGGGGATGGAAATCCATAGTGACCGGAGTAGAGGCTTTGGTGAAATGCTCCAGGTCGGTGGTCTCGGTGAATTCGTAGCGCTTGTTCATGTATACATCGTACATCAGGATATATTTGTCCTGGCCGATGAGCTTGAACGTTCCCGAGCCCTCCACGGGGTCGGTGGTCAGCTGCTTGTATTCATCGCATTCATCCCATTTGCCCGATGTCAGCGAGTCGGTGGTTGCCACCTTGATACCGTTGCCATGGCCTTCGGTCTTGTAGAACATGTGGAATTTCCCATCCTTATAGACTATGTCGGCGTCGATACACGATTTGCCGTCCTTGGGCATAAACAGGATTTTGGGTTCGCCCTCAAATCCGGTGAAGTCCTTGTTGGCGTAGGCATAGCAGATGACGTCAGGCGCACCCACATACTGGGTAGAGAAATATACCATATATTTGCCTGCCTCGGGGTCGTAGATGGTCTGGGGAGCCCATACGCGGCGCAGATTCCGCTGATCGGCATAGCGTTCGGGGAAGTAGACCACGGAATGATCCCAATGAAGCAGATCTTTCGATTTAAGCATCACCAGTCCACGGTTCGAGTCCCAGCCGCGGTCGGAGACCATGTCGGTGAGCACCATATAGAAGTTGCCGTCCTCGCCGCGGAGGATATGCGGGTCACGCACTCCGCCGGTGACGCTTATCGCCTCCGACGAGATCACGGGACGGTTACCGTTGAGGGCCTTGAAGTTGTAGCCGTCTTCACTGATGGCGTAGCGCACAGCTTCCTGATCGCCATGATTGCCGGTAAAGTATGTGAACAGATATGCCACGTAATCGTCACCGTGGCTGGGAGTTGCGCCCGTACCGGCTTTGCTCCCGGCAGCGGCTGTCATGCCCACGGCCAATGCGGCCGCCAAAATTGCAGATTGGAATTTCATGATATATAAGGTGTTAAGATATTTTCGACGTCACAGATGCATGGCTCATGGCCTTGCATCTTCATTTACTCCGGCAAAGTTAGTTTTTTAGCCCGAATTTGCCAAATCCGCGCCGAATCGTTAATTTTGCAATATATTACCCTATAAATCCTGCCATGAAACTACCATACAGCCGCCTTCTTATCCTTTTCATCATCTTAATAACCGCCGCACTCCCTTCGGTAGCCGCTCAGGCCGCAGGCTTCGGCCAGGCTCGTCTTTGGAACGACGGATGGGAGTTTGCCCTGCAGGACTCGATGCCGGCAGCGGAGGCGGCATGGACTAAGGTGAAACTTCCCCACGACTGGAGCATCCGCGCCATCCCGTCGCCGACGCTTAATTCCTGTACGGGCTATCTGCCCGGAGGCATAGGCTGGTACCGCAAGCATTTCGTCACACCTGCCGGGGTATCGACGGCCGACGCCGAAGAAGCTGACGCCGCAGAAGCCGGCGCCTCGTTGCGGCGCCTTTTCGTCTATTTCGAAGGGATTTACAACCGCAGCGACGTATATCTCAACGGCCACCGCATCGGAGGCCGACCCAATGGCTATGTATCAACTCTTTACGAGCTCACCCCCATGCTTCGCCCCGAGGGGGAGGTCAACGAGCTGACCGTGCGCGTCGACCATTCGCGCCAGGCCGACTCGCGCTACTATACCGGTTCGGGTATCTACCGCGACGTTTATCTGGTCGAGGCTAACCCCACGCGTTTCGGTCTGTGGGGCCTAAGCTGGCAGGCCGACGTGACCCCCGGACGCGACGCCACGCTTACCGTCTTCGCCGAGACGGAGTCGCCCGAGGGCAAACCGCTGACTGTCAAGGCCCGGCTTATCGACGACAAAGGCCGCGTGGTAGGCCGCGCCGCCGGCAAAGCCATTCCCGGCGAAAAGTCAGCGCTGAAAATGAAGGTGAAACAGCCGCAGCTGTGGAGTCCCGACTCCCCTGCGCTCTATCGCCTCGAAGCCGATCTCATAAGCGATGGCCTCAGTGTGGACCACGCATCGTCGCCGGTAGGTTTCCGCTCCCTGCGGTTTGATGCCGACAAGGGTTTCTTCCTCAATGGCAAGAATCTGAAAATCAAAGGCGTATGCCTCCATCACGATGCCGGAGCACTGGGCGCGGAGGTGCCGCGGGCCGTCTGGCGCACGCGTCTGGAAGCGCTCAAACATCTGGGAGCCAACGCCGTACGCATGAGTCACAACCCCCAGGCGCCTATGGTCTACGACCTCTGCGACTCTCTCGGCCTGATGGTAATGGACGAGGCGAGCGACGAGTGGGAGTTTCCGAAGCGTAAATGGCTGAAGGGATGGAATGTAGGCACCCCTGGCTATGAGGGCTCATGCGACTTCTTCGAGGAGTGGATCGACCGCGATGTAGCCGATATGGTGCGCCGCGACCGCTGTCATCCGTCGGTAATACTCTGGAGCATCGGCAATGAAGTGGATTACCCCAACGATCCCTACTCCCATCCGGTGCTTGACGGGGATGATTCGGCCATCGCCCAGCCGATGTACGGCGGCTACAACCCTCAGGCACCACGGGCCGAACGCATCGGGACGATTGCCGGGCGTCTGGCCAAGGTAGTGCGCAGCCACGACAGCTCGCGACCCGTCACCGGAGCCTTGGCCGGGGTGGTGATGTCGAATCAGACTTCTTACCCTCAGGCAGTCGACGTAGTGGGTTACAATTACACCGAAGGCCGCTACGAGCAGGACCATGCAGCATACCCCGGCCGCGTAATCTACGGCTCGGAGACCCATCAGAGCTATGAGGCATGGCGCGCTGTCACTGACCATGATTTCATCGCCGGACAGTTTATCTGGACAGGCGCCGACTATCTCGGCGAATCGGGCCACTGGCCTTCGCGCGGCCTGGGCACCGGCCTGTTAGGCTTCGACAACCGTCCCAAGAGCCGCGGACTTTTCCGCGAAGCCTTATGGGCCGATCATCCTGTAGCCTACCTGACGGCCTACGCCCCCATGCGCTCATGGACGCCGCAGGGGGTATGGATGGATGCTCCGCGGCACTGGAACTATGACCCGTCGGATTTTCTTCCGGGCGACTCTGTCACGGTGCAGGCTTTCACCAACGCCGCCTCTGCGCAACTAAAGCTCAACGGAGATGCCATCGGCAGATGCGATTTTGACGATTCAATCGGCGGAATAGTCTGGCGGCTCCCCTATCGACCGGGAGTGCTGACGCTCGAAGCGTTCGACTCCGGGGGCGCCCTTGTGGCCACCGACACCCTGCGCACCGTGGGGCTTCCCGCAGCTCTGCGCGCCAGAGTAGCCGACACCCGCGACGGGCTGATACAGATGGTAGTGGAAGTGGTGGATGCCGACGGCCATATCGTGCCCCAGGCCGACAACGACCTGCAGGTAATAGCCCGCGGCGGCCGTATTCTGGCTCTGGAATCGTCCGACAATGCCGACATGTCGCCCTCAGCCCTTGCCGAGCCCGAATCAGCCTTTGCGTCAGCCAATGGGATCTCCGCAGCCCACCGCCGCGCCCACGACGGCCGTCTGCTGGTCTACATCCTCCCCGACAGCAAAGCAAAAGGTAGCACCGACAGCAACGCAAACGGGCCGGCCGATGCCTCGGTCAAGCCCGTCGATACTGTTAGTCATACTCTTGAAGTCAGCGTCACATCTCCTATGCTCCGAAAAGCCACGCTGAAGCTCCCGCTATAAGATTTAGACAATTATTATAATTCTTATAATTCTCATAAGAACCAGCTGATTTGCAGCCCTTTATTCCGCCGGGCCCTGCTCAAGGATTGCTCCTGTAGCCGGATCGAAGACCACATAGATGGGCGCCTTCTTATCCGTGAACGAATTGGGAGCCAGCCCATAAACTACACCGAACTGTGCCATCGGTTCCTGAACGTCGGCATAGGTCTGTCCGTCGTATTTTACAGTCACCTCTGCCTCGCCGGGGATGCAGTAGGCCACTCCGTTGCGCGGGAACGGCAACTCCTGCCCCTTCTCATTGACGGGCATCTCGCCGCGCTGAGTCACCTTGAGCGACAGATAAACCGGAGCTCCCGAGAGGTCAGAGGCGCCGACAATGCCGTCGACTGGTGAAATTCGCGCTATGACCTTATTATCTATATCATCGTCGGGCATAAGGCGGAAGGTAGCCACATCGGTGCGCACGGCCGTCGTGCCGACAAACATGGCCATCAGAGCCTTCTCCTGCGCCTCAAGATTGTCAAGCATCAGCTGGAGCGACTTGCCGTCGGGGGGCATCTGCTCAGCCTGCCCCGAAATGAGGTCGGCGCGGGTCTGACGCAAAGCATAGAGCGCCTGAGCCGCCAGTTCGGCACGTTTGGCCGTCGACTGACTCTGGAGCATCTCTTCGCTTACCACCTGAGTGGCAGCCGGAGTCTCCAGCGGCGTCGGGTCGGCATCATGAGCCACGGGCAGTTCGGGCTGATCTGCCTCCGCAGCCTTCTCTGTGTTGATGCTCAGAGGGATATTCTCGGCTGAAAGCATCATATAGGGAGAAGTGCCGTTTTTGAACGTCACGGCATACCGCTCCTTGTCGTTGGCTACGCCATAGGTTGACACTACGGCCGAACGCAGCGTTGCCGAGCAGGTCTCGCGCGTAATCGGGTCGGAGATGTTGAGATATTTCTTGGCGTAATTATAGAATTCGCCGGGCTTCTTGACAGTGATTTCAGCCTCAAGCGTGATGCTCAGCCCGGTGGAGGGGAGCGTATACACCATGGCAAAATTATTGGCCTTGGTGGCAGCCAGACGTGTGGCCGTCTGTGCCTGAAGGGCTGCTGTGCCCGTGGCCAGCGCAAACGTGAGCGCGGCAAGCGATATGAATTTCATGCTGTTATGTCTTTATGTTCACACCCACGGCAGTGGTGTTGGATTTCTTATCAATAATGGCGTATGAGTCGCCCGGAAATTATTTCATGGTGTCGCGGATGGCGCGGCCTATCTGATCGGCGATGTCGGAGGCCAGCACGCCGTATTCCCCCTGCTCTTCGGCAGCGAGTTCGCCCGCTACGCCATGGATATACACGGCGATCAGGGATGCCAGCTCGGCGGGGAAGCCCTGCGCCAACATTCCGAGCAGCGCACCCGTCAGCACATCGCCGCTGCCGGCGGTGGCCATGGCCGGAGTGCCCGACGAGTTGAAATATACCTTTCCGTCCGGTCGCACGATGGCTGTGTAATGCCCCTTGAGGATTATAATAATATTGTAATACTTCGCCACCTCTATGGCCTTGCGCAGGCGCGTCTCGGCCGAAGGCTGGGCGCCGAACAGGCGGTCGAACTCGCCGGCGTGGGGCGTCAGGATGCTCAGCACGGGCACAGAGTTGAGCATCGCCGGCTTCAGGGCTATGCAATTGAGCGCATCGGCATCGAGCACCACAGGCGAATTGGCCGAAGCAAGAAAGTCATCAAGGGCGCGCACTGTCAGTTCGTTCGTTCCGATACCGGGACCGACGGCTATGGCGCTGAATTCGCGCTCGGGATGAATCTCGACTATCTGCTGCTCGCCGCGGTTGTAGCGGTAAAGCGCCTCGGGCACTGCGGTCTGCAATATCTGGAATCCCCATTTGGGCGAGTTGACGGTCAGTTTGCCAACACCTGCGCGGAGGCATCCTTTGGCCGCCAGCACTGCCGCTCCCATCATGCCGTAGCTGCCGGCATAAAGTATGGCATTGCCGAAATCGGCCTTGGAGGCAAACTGCTTCCGATGAGCCAGGCGGCGATGCACGTCGCGGCGCTCCACAAGGCAGAAATTGGCCGGAGTGTCCATAATAGCCTTCTCGCTCAGGCCGATATCGAGGATCTTCCATTCGCCCACCAGTTCGGCTGTATCAGCCATGAAGAAGCAGATGCGCGGAAACTGGATAGCCAGCGTCAGAGTGGCGTGAATGGTGTAGCGGCTGACCAGCTGAGGATTCCAGTCGCCGAACATCCCCGAAGGGAGGTCGATGGATACCACTGTGGCATGCTCCTCGTTGATATTCTCCACCAGAGAGCGGAAGCCGCCCTGCAGCTCTTCGTAGAGCTCGCTGCCGAACAGGCCGTCGACGATAAGATAGTTGGCCGACAGGGCAGGCATGTTGAAGCTGCGCTGCACCTCGGTCAGCGATGCCTGCGGACATTCCGAGCGCAGGCGGTCGCGCTCGCGGCGGCAGACGTCGTTGAGTTTGTCGCCGCCGATATTAAACAGGTAGACATCGGCCTGAAAGCCGCGTTCGATCAGCAGGCGCGCCGCCCCTAAGGCATAGGCGCCATTGTTGCCCGGACCGGCAAATACGATGGTGGGCTTGTTCGGACGCCAGCGCGAAGCGATTTCGGTGGCCACTCCTTCGGCCACACGCTCTATAAGGTCAAGCTCCGTCACGCGGGCCGTCGCATCGGAGCCGGAATAATTAGCCGGATCGAGGGTCTCGCGCACTATGGCCTGTATTTCTTCTGTCGTAAATAGCTTCATAAGCGAAATCTTCAGCTTTTGGGGTCGTTTAACGCCGGTCCTGCAGCGTCCGGATGGGCGGGCACAGACGTTAAAGTCACCCTCCCAATGCGCGCTGCGCGGTGCATCTTTGCCTCCGAACCGGCTCTTTATACAACTATTTCGCAAAATTACGAAAAAAATAGCGTTCCGAATTACCATTAGGTTCAAAACATTTCTTAATTTTGCACAACTATTTTTCCCCTGATGAAACAAGTTACATACAACGGGCTCACATTTGAGCCGTACATCAAACGAGAGAAAATCCAGGCACGCATCGAAGAACTGGGAAAGGAACTCACTGCAGAATTCGCCGGCAAGCGTCCGCTGCTGGTTTGTGTGCTCAACGGAGCATTTCCCTTCGCCTCCGAGCTGTTCATGAACCTCGACACCGACGCCGAAATCGCCTTCATCCGCCTCAAAAGCTACGAGGGCACATCTTCGACCGGCACTGTGAAAGAGGTGATGGGTCTGACTGAGAATGTCGAAGGCCGCCCCGTGATTCTGGTTGAAGACATCATCGACACCGGCCAAACCATCAAGCGTCTGGTTGACACCCTCGAGGCTAAAAAGCCCGCCTCAATCAAGATTGCCACGCTTCTGTTCAAGCCCGAAAGCCTGCAGTGTGACGTCAAGCCCGACTATGTCGGCTTCGCCATCCCCCCGAAATTCATCATCGGCTACGGCCTCGACCTCGACGGTCTGGCCCGCAACCTGCGCGACATCTATGTGCTGAAGGAGTCAGCCGACTGATCTGCGTGCTCTCAAGGTTTCCATCCGCTCACTCGCGGGGCAGACGCAAACTCTCTCCGGTCGGCCCCGCTCCGATTGTGCCTTCTAAGGTTTCCAATAGGCACGGCTGCCGAGCGCGCAGCCATAGACAAGGCACGTTTTAACCGCTATAATCAACTGTTATACAGAGAGATGAATGTAGTCATTTTCGGTGCGCCCGGTTCCGGCAAAGGCACCCAAAGCGAAAAGCTCATTGACAAATACGGCCTTCACCACATCTCCACAGGTGAAGTGCTCCGCGACCATATAGCCCGCAAAACGCCCATCGGGCAGATTGCCAACACCTACATCAAGCAGGGCCAGCTCATCCCCGACTCGCTGATGATCAAGATTCTGGAAGAGATCCTCGACAACGAACCCAAGGCCAAAGACGGAGTAATCTTCGACGGATTCCCTCGCACAGTGCCTCAGGCCGATGCCCTCAAGCGCCTGCTGGAGCGCCGAGGCCAGAAGGTACACCACGTAATCGGACTGGAAGTACCTGAGGACGAACTGGTTGACCGCATGATCAACCGAGGCAAGCAGACCGGCCGCGCTGACGACAACCCCGAGACTATCAAAAATCGCCTGAAAGTCTACCACGAGTCGACCACACCCCTGCGCGACTACTACATCAACGAAGGGCTTTACCGCCCCATCAACGGCCACGGCTCCGTCGACGATATCTTCACAGACATCGCCAAGGCTATCGACTCCAAATCCGAATAAGCACCCTAACTCCACGACATTTCTCTCTCACGCCGATGGCAAAAGTCTTAGTATTAGCCACTTCACGTCATAGCCACGGAGGCATCTCCTCAGTGGTGGCCGCTCATGAACACACTCCGCAATGGAAAGAGCACGGCTGCCGCTGGATAGCTACCCATCATAGCGGAAGCGCCCTTACGAAGCTCGCCTACCTCGTCTCAGGGATGGCGCAGTATCTTGTGGCTCTGCCCGGATGCGACATTGTACATATCCACACCAGCGAACCCCCCTCGGCCATGCGCAAGACCATGTTCATGCGTCTGGCAAAGCTGGCCGGGAAGAAAACCATCGTGCATTTTCACGCCTTCGACACGTCCACTACTATCTGCGGTCCTCACGCCGACGTCTACCGACGCCTCTTTACCATGGCCGACCGTGTAGTGGTGCTCTCTCCCAGCTGGCAAAAGGCCGTAGCTGAGGCTTTCCCCGAAGTGGCCGCAAAGACTTCGGTGCTCTATAATCCGTGTCCCGAAATCGCTGATGCCCCGCAGCCCGATGCCCGTCAGTACAGCTCCGAAGAGGGGAGCATCCTGACCGCCGGCGTCATCACCGACCGCAAGGGCTACCGCGACCTTATCGCGGCCTTCGCCCGGGTAGCTCAGAGCCATCCGCACTGGCGTCTTACCTTCGCCGGAAGCGGCGAGATTGACAAAGCAAAGCAGCTGGCCGATGACCTTGGCGTGGCCGACCGGGTCGACTTCCTCGGATGGGTGGCCGGAGCGAATAAAGACCGGGCATTCCGCCAGGCCTCGATATTCTGCCTGCCCAGCTATGCCGAAGGTTTCCCCATGGCTGTGCTCGATGCATGGGCCTACGCCCTCCCCGTGGCGGCAACGCCTGTTGGCGGCCTCCCCGACATCGTCAGCGATGGCGAAGACATAATGCTTTTCAACCCCGGCGACACAGAAGCAATGGCTCTTGCCCTTGAAAAGCTGATATCCGACACTGACCTGCGCAAAAAAATAGCCCAAAAATCTAATAAATTTGCTAAAAATACGTTTAATATATTAACAATCGGACGGCGTCTGGGAGAGCTTTACAACAGCCTGAAATAAGCAGCCCCAAGCGCTCGGCCACGCGGCTGATTTCAAGCGAATGCCCGCGTCGGCCATCGCGCAACGCCATCAACGTCAACGAATTAAACGTATGAGCAAAATTCTCGTAACCGGTGGCTGCGGCATGATTGGCAGCAACCTTGTGAAGCGTCTGGTCAGCAATGGACACGAAGTAAGCGTAATCGACAATCTCTGGCGCGGCAAGCTGGAGTATCTCAACGGCGAAGACAGCAAGCCCGTAATCGACCTCGATACGCATTTCCACAATATCGACCTCTCGGTCGACTCCCCCGAAACTGATGCCCTCATAGCCGAGCATGAATATGTGGTCCATCTGGCCGACATCGTGGCCGGTATAGACTATGTATTCGGCAATCAAGGCGGCCTCTTCCGCCAGAATGCCCTGATTAATACCAACGTATTCAAATCGGTGCGCAAAGCCGGCAAAGAACGTATCAAGGGACTCATCTACGTAGGCACAGCCTGCAGCTACCCCCTGACGCGCCAGAATTCGCTCGATGTAATCCCCCTGCGCGAAGACGAGCTCTTCCCCGCCCTGCCGGAGAGCGCCTACGGATGGAGCAAACTCATGGGGCAGCTGGAAATCGGCTATCTCGAAAAGGAGACCGGCATCCCCTGCTGCACTCTGCAGTTCCACAACGTCTACGGCTCCCCCTGCGACTATGGCGAACGCAGCCAGGTGATCCCGGCGCTAATCCGCAAAGCCATCAATTATCCCGAAGAGGAATTCAACGTTTGGGGTTCGGGCAAACAGGGCCGCGCCTTCATCCATGTCGACGACGTGGTCGATGCCCTGGTTCTCGCCCTTGAAAAAGGATGGGGCCACGGCTGGATTCAGATCGGCCCGTCGGAGTGCACCTCCATTCGTGAGATCGCCGAGACCGTAGTGAAGATCTCCGGCAAAGACATCACCCCCTTCTACGACATCTCCAAACCCGAAGGCGACAAAGCCCGCAGCGCCGATTTCACCAAGGCCCGCGAGATTCTCGGCTGGTCGCCTCGCGTATCTCTCGAGGACGGACTGCGCAGCCAGTATCGCTGGATACAGGAGCATATCGCCCGCGAAAAAGAAGCCGGAAAGTAAAGAGCAACCGACCCCACAAGGATGAATATCGAACTCAGCAACCGGCAGCCCATCATCAGGCGCTTTAAAGATATCGCCGGAATTGCTACTTCCCACGGGGCAGGCATCAAGAAGTGCCTGGCTACCATGGCCGACAAAATCGGGCCGGCGACTCAGATTGCCCTGACCACCTTCGGCCCGGATGAATCTGTAGAATCCCATCTGCACCCCAGTATGGATGAGCACTTCATCATCCTTTCCGGCTCGCTCAGGATGACCCTCGGCAATGAGACTTTCGACCTTGGGCCTGACACTTACCTTCTCATCCCCGCCGGGATGTGCCACAGCATGACGGCTCTCGAACCCTCCGAATTTATCACTATCGGTATAGTCAACCGCGACGCCTGACTGCCGGCCCGTTGGCTCCTACCCGTGCCGACAGCGGCCTTAACCCATCTACTTAACACACCTCTGATTCGATGACATCTACTGACGACAAGACATATTTCAACGTCCGGCTGGAATTTGACCGCGACAAACTCGACCGTACCATTTTCGAAGCCATCGAAAAGGGCATCCCTGGCTACAGTTGCTCGGTAGAATCCAACAATCTGACAGTCGCCAACCGCAACCCTGAATTCCTGAAGGTGCTCAACGGCGCGCTGGTCAACAACTGCGACGGCAGCATCCTGGCCAAAATCCTCGCCTGGATTCATGGCGAAAATATCGACAGCTACATCGGAGCCGATATCTTCACTAAATATGTGGGTATGAAGCGCTTCCGCCAGTTCTTCCTGGGCAATACCGAAGAGGTGCTCGCCGGCCTGCGTGAAAACCTTTCGAAAGTGGATCCTAAAATCCGTGATATGCGGTTTGAGACCCTCCCCTTCCGCGCAGTGGACGAATTCGACTATCCCGCCATCGCCGAGATGATCAACGCAGACAATCCCGACATCATCTGGGTGAGCCTCGGAGCGCCGAAGCAGGAGATGTTTATGGCGCGTCTGAAGCCATATCTCAAACGTGGGGTGATGTTCGGCTACGGAGCCATCTTCAATTTCAATGCCGGCGGCGCCGGCAATGTGCGCCGCGCACCCAAATGGATGCTCCGATTGCGTCTGGAGTGGCTCCATCGCGCTCTGGAGCAGCCGAAGAAAAACATACCGCGCTACTGGGGCTTCATCAAGATTCTCCCCGGGCTAATCATCCAGGAACGTAAAAAAGTAAAAGCCGCCCGCAAAGCCTCCGCCAGCCATTAAACATTATGATGCCTCGCGAGAGTTTCGCGCGACGCTGCAGATGAGCCGTTATAGTGGCGTCACAATTTAGTTTCACAAGTCTTTATTTGCCTTTCCGGATGGTGAGGGCGCTGGCAGAATGGCTCCTACTATCTGAGCCGTTATGATACACCCTCAATGGGTTATCATTCCCTTTATTCGCTGTATCAAGCGCGTGGCTCTGGGGCCGATCAGTTGCTGTATCCTCTTTTTTCGCATATATGATTCTGATTTCCAGCTGCCTGCAAAATGATGTATGGCCATAGTGCGCGGCGTCTGAATCATCTCCATAGTAATCACCTGCAGCGGTGAGAAATACTCCGACGGGAGCATGCACACAGTAGCTTCATCCGCCACAAACTCCGAGGGGTTGTCGATAGGCCGGAGCGTGAACTTGTCCCTGATAATGTCAGCAAAAATATGAGGCATCGGCTTATCATCGTATGTGCCGTCAGGACGCACGAAATGCCTGCCGTCATAGTATCGTAGCGCCTCGACAAAAAGCGGCTGGCCCTTCTCTGCCCCCATGCAGGCTGCCTCAAGATTCCATCCCGGCGACGACTCGCGACATACGAAATAAGGCATATCGAGCAAAGCATCGAACGGCTTTAGCATCTCCACATCAGAATCGAGATAGATTCCGCCGAAGGTGGCAAGTGCATATGCCCTGACCCAATCGGCGGCGAAGGCGTATTTCTTAGTCTCATAAGCCTCTCGCACCCAGGCGGGGCAGGCATCGCCAAGGCGTTCGAAGTTCCATAGACGCAATTCATAGTCGGGAAGCACCCGGCTCCATGAGTCGATGCAACGCTGAATCTTCGGGGGGAACGGGTCGTTGCTGAGCCAGCAATAATGTATTATCTTCGGAATCATACCCAAAGATAAGCAATGCTGCGCAAATACCCAAGTTTTAAGGAAATAAAGACGAAAATGTAATGCGCATCATCGCCTCATCTTCACCCCTAAGCGCTTCTGCAGCGATGCGGTGAAGGCATGAAAACGTAGCGATACGCCATGTAGCCAGCGAATCGGGGCTGATGCTCCTGAATAGTGACATACCCAATAGCGCTGTGCCTCCCCGTTGCAGCGTATAAGAAATTCTCCGGGCGATTTGTCGGTGGTAGCGGCGCCGAGATGGATACAGCTTAGCGAAGTGTCGACATAGCAGCGCAGACCACGCTCCTCAAACCGCTTGTGAAGTATATCCTCTTCGTAGTAAAGGAACGTGTGCGGGTCGAAGCCACCCATGCCGCAGAAAAGCGCTTTATCCATTAGCATGCATGAGCCCGAAGGCAGTTCTATTTCAATCACCTCGCCACGAGCTACCTCATCCTTATGGTCCAGCAGGATATAGCGGCTGCGCATGGCATCCTCGTCGGTACGGCCTGTCAGCCGGTATAGGTAATGAAAAAAATTGTTGGCTATGAGCTGACCGACTTTCACTCTGCGACGCGCGCAGTTATGGTCAAATTCATCGCTGTCGGGCTTCTTCAGCGCCGGACAGATTACGGCGCAATCACGCCGGCAGTCTGCCTGCGCGATGAGCCTCGGGAGGATATCTTCTGTGAAGAGGATGTCATTGTTAAGCACCATTACCCTGCTGATGCTCGCGTCAGCCTCAATCCATGGCAGCGCCTTATTGTTGCCTCGGGCGTAGCCATCGTTTGTGGGTGATGCAATCAGCAGAGCATCGGGGAGCCGGAAGGTGCCGGCATCCTCCGCGGAAGCCGCCGGACGGTCAGTGTCGCTGACCCTGCGGTATCCCGGGCCGAACTCCCCGGCGAGGAAGGCGTCAAGCTTCTCTACAGCATCGGGACGCGTCGACCCGTTGTCAACCAAGACAAATGCAACCGGAGCCGTGTTCCACCTGCGCACGGAGCGCACACACTCCATCGTATCCTCAACGTTATTGTAGTTGAGAATAAGCAGTGCCGTTCGCCCGGTTTCATTCTTACTTGGCATCTTCGTCAGCGAGTTTTTCGTTCAAATTCCCTGCATCGGCCTCTGCCGGAGCCAACTCGGGCATATCCTCAGCGTGACGACGCGAAGGCGCATAAGCCAGATACATCATCACACACACAGCAAAAATCTGATTATAGTATAGAATAGGGCCTGAGGCCACAGCCGTAATCATCACAAACAGGATACCATAGCTGACATAACTTCGCTCTTTAGGCTTTGGCATCATCACAGTGCGCAACATCCAGATGAACAATGCCACAGTGGAAATTCCGCCGAAAAAGAAGAAAAATCCGGCCCAGCCCACATCAGATTCGACACATTTCGAGGCATTCATATCGTTGAGATACGTCACTCCGTAGTGGGTTTTACCCAATGAGGGAACGCCATTGCCCAATATCATCGTGGCTACGCTCGGCTGATACTGGTAAATATAATAGCGCCAGGCCTGCACGCGAATATCCTCCCCCTCGTCGCTCCTGTCGTTGAGGTCCTTCTGCACCTCACTGACTTCACTCAGCGACTTGAAAATCGAAATCCGCGGCACCACCACTACAGCGGCTGCTCCTATAATCACAATGGCGATAATACGCTTGCTCCAGGTCATCGGCCTGAGCAGCATGATAAAAGCCAAAGCGAACGACACCAAAATAATCTGGCGTATGAGCGACACTGTAATCATTGTCACGGCAACCAACGCCACCACTATCCAGTACCATTTCCTCGTCATCTGCCAGCGCGAGATGGCATAGCAGAGCACCAGAGGGAAAAGTTCGATGAAAAACACCTGTATGCGGAGCATACCGCGCTCCTCGCTGTCGCCATATATATTTTCGAATCCGAAAGCCGTGTTTGGGAACGCTCTGAGGTTGAGGATGAAAAGAGGCACGGCAATAGCGCACCCGACTAAGATCACCCTCATCACCTGCTTCTCGCTCAGGCCATAACGCCATAGGATGAAAAACCACAGATATCCGCAAAAAATCGGCAGTACGGTTATGATTGAATAGCTTAGTTCCTGACCGTGGAACACACCGGCCATCACCGGCGAGATGCCTATAAAGGTCAGCATCAGCCAGTAAGCACCCTGCGGATAATTCTTATGGCACATGGGGTATCTCCGGTCAGTGATGGCAAGCACGAAGGCAGCAACCGTAATCAGCAAGAATATAGCTTTTGCCAGCGACTCGCTAAACATCTGGTGGGGGTTAAAAAACGCCACCGAGGCGAAAAACATCAATATGAAGACCAGATAATACATCAGCGCAAAAAAGGTACAAATTTCTTAATCATTCTTACGGCAAACTCATCTCGTAGCCAGACTACCTGCGCCATTGTGGCATAGCCTAAAGTGACCAGTCCGCCACACAGCAAGCGTACAAAACAGCCGTAAGGCAGCCATACCCAGATAACCCACAGCACCGCTGCCAGCGGAACGTATGATACGACATTGACGAAAAGCTTTCGCCATGGGAAACCCGTGTGCAGATACCGGTTGATATATATCTGGGCAGATGTTAGCACTGCCAGTTCGGAGATAAACCATGTGATGGCTGACCCGACGGCCATAAATCTCCCGACGAGCAACAGATTGGCCGTGACGCAAGTGATAGCGCCTAATAACGAGCCGATCAGAAGCGCACGGTCTTTTTTAAGCGGCAGAAGCATCTGCAAAATGATAATCTGCTCATAGCCGATGACAACAATCAGAGGGAACACGATACGGGCCGTAAACGCTGCCGGCAAAAACTGCTCGCCGGAGAAAAGATAAATAATCTCCTCGGCAAACACAACGGCAAACACAACCATGGGGATCGCTACGGCCAGCAGAGTGCTGATAGCCTTGTCGGCAAGAAGCAGGAAACCTTCACGGTCGCCTTCGGCCACCAATGAGCTCATTCGAGGAATCATCACTTTGGTGAAAGCCGTGTACAGGCCGATAAGCACGAAGAAAAATTTGATAGCAGTGGTGTAAAACCCCACTTCAACATCGCCGCAGCGGAAACCGAGATAGACCGTATTGAATGTGCTGTACATCGAGGTCAGAAGCATATAGAGGCCGATGATAAGTATCGGCCTGAGTATACGTTTGACTTCAAGCCCCTTGAACGAAAAGTCGACAAGTTTCGACGCCCGCAGACAGCTGAACAGGGCGTTCAGCCCGTAGCTGAGACAAAACAGCAGATAATATGTCAGATAATCCGCCGGTACCCAGATCCATATATACACCGATATCACATACGCTATCTTGATGGCCACAGTGCGTGCGGTTATATACCGGAAATCTTCCAACCCCTGATAGAGCCAGTCGAGCAAAAGAAAGTTGCCCAGCAATTTGATGATGCCTATCAGCAGCAACGGGCGATAGTCGGCCAGTTTCGGGATTGTCAGTGTGCATCCGATCAGTACCGTCAGAGCAATGAGCGTAGTCACCGTCCCGATGAGCATCACAGAGATAAATCTGCGGCTCATTTCTGCGCGGTCGTTGCGGCTTTCGGCTATCTCGCGCACACCTATGGCGCCGATGCCAAGCATACTGAAAAGTGAGAAATAGTCGATCAGGGAGTCAACGAAATTACACATACCCATGTTCTCCACGCCTAAAGCACGGGCCACGTGAGGATACACGATTATCGGGAAGATATATCCCGAAGCCGTCAAGGCGCTACTGAACAGGAAATTACGTGTAATGCTCATAGCAGTTACTCCACCGATTTGGCCTCAGCCGCAGTGGAGGCCAGACGCATCCGGAAGAAGATATAGCCGAAGGGGATCATCAGCCCGAAGATAAAGGCAAGGCCAAGGACTACGGTTTTCGGAAGACCCAGAGGCTTAAATCCGGCATAAGGCGGATCAATCACCATACCGCGGGGCTGCACGTTCGACAGGCTCATGGCCGTCTCCTCACGCTGTTTGAGCAGATAAAGATACAACTGCTCTTCCACTTGCTGACGACGCTTGATGGAAACGAATTCGCGCTCGTTAGTCGGTATCTGGCCGATGACTGCATTAGCTGATCCGGCCTGCTTGCGAATTTCTTTCAGGCGGACCTCAGCCATTTCCATCGTTTTATCGACTGATGAAGCCAGATTCTCGCGCAATGTAGTAAGCTGATTGTCAATCAGCTTCAGCATCTTATTGTCAGGCTTGGCGTTTGATTCGATGCGCATGCGCTCCAGCACCTGCTCGTTGTATGCTGTAATAGTGGCTCCCATAGCCGACTTCGGGTCGCTGATCGGCGGGATAAGCGAGTTGTTATTCTCGGGATTGGAAATGAATGTCTTGATAAGACGCATCACTTCCATCTCCGTTTCAGCTGCATCAAGTGCGTTGCGGAAGCCCTCCTGACGTTGAATAGCGATTGAGGCTGCAGCACCAACGTCGGCCACATTCAGATCCTTCTTATAGTTCTGAATATCGATTTCCATGGTGGTCAGGTCAGACGAAAGTGAGTCAAGCGACTCGGTAAGGAACTTCAGAGTGCGGTTGCTCTTCTCCTTCTCCTGAAGAATACCTACCGTATTGTAGTTTGCGATGAGCTCGTTGAGAATCTTGATGCCATAGTCGGGATCCGGAGTGGCATACGAAAGCGTAAGCAGGTCGGACTTCTTATTGGGAATGGCTGCAATGATCTGCTTCTGAGCCAGCTCTGCAGCCATGCCGTAGCCCATATACTGAATACGCATATCCAGCGGTTTTCCCGGCTTGTAATGCTCGGTGGTGCTCAGGGTGTAGTCGCCCCATACGCTGTTGATAGTCAACGGCAGGCGCACACCCTTCTCTTTATAAAGTGTCTTTTTGCCGGCTTTCATCCTGACGCTGGCCAGGCCATCCTTATTCATGTCGACACGGATTGAGATTACCCCATGGAGTGTATCCGGAATTTCGGGCGCACATGTCACGCGTATGGGCGTATTCTCCGCATTCATCGGAATTTTCTTCAGAAGATTGCGCTTCTCGACATACTGTTCGTTGAGATGGAGCCTTTCGGCTGTTTTGTAAAACACATTATACGAGCTCAATACGGCAAGCTCGTTGTAAACCGACGAGGTTCCGCCGAGCATACCGCCGATATCGAAACTCTTGGCAAGCGAAAGCGACATCCCCTTTTTCGATGACGCATCGTCGGCCAGCAGGATGCTTGACTTGATGCTGAATACGGGATTTTGCGTCTTTGAATACACGAACGCCAACGCTACGCAGACCACCGCCGAAATGGCAAACCACCACCAGCGGCGTATGCACGCATGATAAAGCTGAACGAAATCGATAGCGAAATCCCCATTTGTCTTATGACTGTTTCCCATTTGTTTCTTCTTGATTTATTTATTTGACAGTCAATGCAATAATCAATGATGCAATGATAGAGCAGGCACTCACCACGGTGGAAATCACCGATAGCTTATAGCTGCTGAACTGATTGTATTTGGCATTATCCTGACGTATCTTATTGGGCATCACAATAATAACATCGTTAGGTCTGAGATAAAACAGCGGCGAAGAAAGCAGTGAGCTGTCAGTCAGGTCGATTTTATTATAGGTTCGCTTGCCGTCTTCCTCTCGAATCAGAAGCAGCGAGGTACGCTCGCCGTAGGGGGTCAGATCGCCGGCAGCTGCCAGAGCGTCAAGAATCGACATGCGCTCGTTGGAGGCATATTTCTTGCCGGGTGCGTTCACCTCGCCCATTACGTTGACTGAGAACGACATCTGGCGGACAAGAACCACCGGATCAATCACATCCTTTGATATCATCTCCGTGAGTTTCTGTGCAAGCTCGGTAGTCGTCATACCAGCCACATGAATGCGCCCGAGAATCGGGAAGTCAATATCTCCCTGAGGATCAACCAGAAATGTAGGCTGTCGGGGTGTTGAGGCTCCCGCGCCGAGGCTTGAGGTGGTTGTCGGATTGCTCAAAGGCAGATTGTAGGCGGCAGTAGCTTCTGGTTGGGTAGAAGTTACCGTAATCATCAACTCGTTGTCGGGCTGAATGGTCGATTGGTAATTTCCCGTATCGAATGATCCTGACTCCTCGGTCAGGTCCTGAAAATATCGCAAATTACCGGCTTCTTTAGATGAAGAACATGAACTCATAGCCATAAGGGCGAGAGCCATACCCAGCGCCAAAATTGTTTTTTTCATTCTGAGGTAGATAGAAATTAAATGTTTTGGTTATCAGATTCAAGGTGGGATGTACTGCCCAAAGAGCGAGCATCCGATTACGAGAAGGCGCGTCAAAAAGCTCATTTTGGCTCACCTTCAGATAGACATGCCCAAATTAGTCACCTACAAGACGCTGATAGTCAGACCAGCGGAACAATTTCACCTTGGTAAAATTATGCCCGAAGCCCTGCTTCACAGCCGCCACACAGATTACCCGTCGGGACACATCCGGAGCAGAGTGTTTATGATAATCTAACGAAATTCACCATTAATTATTATCCCCGACGCCCCCATTTCTCATTTCTCCACCATCAAGCCCCATCTCCCGTTCCCCGTCCTCGCTCGCCTTCGCTGCTCCTCGCTTCTCCTCGTTTCTCCTCGCCACCTCTCGCTTCTCCCCGCCACCTCTCGCTTCCCCCCGCCACCTCTCGCTTCCCCTCGCAAAAATTTTTCGTCGGATTTCAGTCTCCCAAGAGAGCATAATAACGGGATTTTCGCTAAATTTGCAAGATAAACCGCCGTTGCTCGCCTAATCTTAAGGCCCAAACCAATTAACCAAGTTTTGCGATCTAACTGAATGCCAAGCCGCCATGCAATCCGTAAGACCTAAGAAAGCCCTTGGGCAGCACTTCCTGACCGACCTCAACGTGGCCAAGCGCATAGCTGATACCCTCGCGCCGTATCCCGAGCTCCCCGTGATTGAAGTTGGGCCGGGCATGGGCGTACTCACCCGCTTCCTGCTCCCCGTCCATCCTGACCTGAAGGTAGTGGAAATCGACGGCGAAAGTGTCAGCTGGCTCAACGATAATATGCCCGAACTGCAAGGCCGGATCCTGGAGGAAGACTTCCTCAGGCTCGACCTCGCTGAGGTATTCCCCGGCCGCGACATGGCTGTGATAGGCAACTATCCTTACAATATCTCCTCGCAAATCTTCTTCCACATTCTCGAATATAAAGACCGCGTGAAGGTATGCTCCGGCATGCTCCAGAAAGAAGTGGCCGAACGCCTTGCCGCCGCTCCGGGCACCAAAGCCCGCGGCATACTGAGCGTTCTGCTTCAAGCCTGGTATTCTGTAGAATACCTCTTCACCGTCGACGAGCATGTGTTCAACCCGCCGCCAAAAGTAAAGTCGGGGGTGGTGCGTCTGGTGCGCAACGGCGTCACCGATCTGGGCTGCGACGCCACCAGATTCAAGACCGTAGTGAAGACGGCCTTCGGCCAGCGCCGCAAGACCATCCGCAACTCCCTCAAACCGCTTCTGAAGCCCGACTCCCCGGCCGGTAGTTCGCCGCTGCTTGCGTTGCGCCCCGAGCAGCTCTCGGTAGAGCAATTCGTAGAACTCACCAATCTGCTTTACCCTCAGTCATAATCTCCTCCTCCCCTGTCCGCTATCCTCATTCTTTAACCTATAGTCCCCGCTTCCGGTCATGAAAGAATTCAACGAAGAGTATCTCGACAACCTGCGGAAAATCATAGCCGAAGGCGACCGGCAAAAGGCCGCTGCCATTCTCGACGACCTGCATCCGGCCGATATCGCCGAACTATACGCCGATCTCGATCTGGAGGAGGCCGAATTCCTCTACCGCCTGCTCGACGGCGACAAAGCCGCCGATGTGCTAATGGAGCTTGACGAAGACGACCGTCATAAGCTCCTCAGCGATATGCCTCCTGAGGATATCGCCCGCAAATTCGTGGACCACCTCGACACCGACGAAGCCGTCGACCTCATCCAGGAGCTCGACGAAGACGACCGCGAAGAGGTCATCAGCCATATCGACGACGTAGAGCAGGCGGGCGACATCATCGACCTTCTGAAATACGACGAAGACACGGCCGGCGGTCTGATGGGTACAGAAATGCTTGTGGTCAACGAAAACTGGAGCATGCCCGAATGTATCAAGCAGCTGAGGATGCAGGCCGAGGATATGGATGAAATCTACTATGTATATGTGGTAGACAACGACGACCGACTGCGCGGCACTCTCCCGCTGAAGGAACTCATCACCCACCCCTCGGTATCGAAAATCAAAAACGTAATGGAGACCGACCCGCCGGCCGTCAAGACCGACACGACACTCGACGATGTGGCGCTCGATTTCGAGAAATACAATCTCGTGGCCATGCCCGTAGTCGACTCCATCGGGCGCCTCGTGGGCCATATCACCGTCGACGACGTCATGGATCAGGTGCGCGAATCTTCGGAACGCGACTACCAGCTGGCATCCGGTCTGTCGCAGGATGTGGAATCCGACGACACGCTCTGGACTCAGACCAAGGCGCGCCTCCCCTGGCTGCTCATGGGCATCGTGGGCGGTATCGGCAACTCGCTGATTCTCGGCAATTTCGAGCAGGGATTCGTCACGAACCCGGCTATGGCGCTGTTCATCCCCATGATCGGAGGCACCGGCGGTAACGTCGGTATCCAGTCGAGCGCCATCGTGGTTCAGGGCCTCGCCAACGGCTCGCTTGAGCTGCGCGAATCCGGCCGCCAGATTCTCAAAGAAGTAGGCGTAGGCTGCATCAACGGTCTGATAATCTCGCTGTTAGTATTCATCTACAACGCCTTCCAGCTCAACCCGCTCAACCCGACCACCGTAGCCGTATCGCTGTCGCTGATGGCGGTGGTGCTGTTCGCATCAGTGTTCGGCACATTCGTCCCCCTGACGCTCGAGCGCTTCAAAATCGACCCGGCCCTCGCCACCGGCCCCTTCATCTCCATCACCAACGACATCATCGGCATGTTCATCTACATGATCATCTCATCATGGCTTATGACCATCCTCGGCTAATCTACCCTCCCTCAGACATAAGCGGCCATTATCCCGCCGACGATTCCACACCGACCTGAGCAAACGATGTATAACTTCCTGCATTCCACCGAATTTCTCGTCATAATCTTCACCCTGACAGCCCTGCTGGTAGGGATGATTGTCAAGCCATCGCACCGGGGGCAGGCCGAAACATCCTTCGCCCGAGGGCTGATGAGCTACGACCCGGACACGACGCCACGTGTGGAATTTTCCTGCATGGAGTCGGGCGAAGTGGCGATTCGCCGCTGCGGACTGCCGGGACTGACCGATTCGGCCACCGTGGCCTTGGCCATTACGCGCATCGGCTTCGACATAGCCATCGAGGAGCGCATCACGGAGGGAAGCTATCTCGACCCCGAGGCCAACGCAGCCACTTTCTTCATCGGGCCGCTGGGACATGAGCGCTACCACATCTCTTACAATTCCGCGCCCTGCTCGCTCTTTCTGGCCACTACCCTAACCAACCGCCCGGGCATCGCTTTCACGCGCACTTTCCCGGCTTCGTAAGCTCCAGAGTTGCGTCAAGATGTTAAATAATCTTAATATTTTCAACGTATCCCTTTGGCTTATCGCTTTCTGAGCGCTTTAGGTTGCAAAGCAGAGCGAAATTTCGTATCTTTGCAGATAGTTATCGGAGGAGGCTCACAGGCTTCCTCCATTTCGTTTTACGCACATCATTCTGAAACAAAATTTTTCACAGTCAGAATCTTATGATCGATAAAAATCAACTGACAGCCACCATAGAAAAGGCCATTGAAGGCACCGACATCTTCATCGTTGACCTCACCGTAAGCCCGCAAAACGACATCGTCGTGGAGCTCGACTCGATGAGCTCGCTCGACATCGACACATGCGCCGCCGTGACCCGCGCCATCGAAAAAGATTTCGACCGCGACACCGACGACTACAACCTTGAGGTCGGGTCGGCAGGGCTCACGTCACCCTTCCGCGTGCGCCGTCAGTATGAGAAAAATATCGGAAACGACATCGAAATCCTCACCGCCGACGGCCGCAAGCTCAAAGCCGTGCTCACCGGCGTCGACGACAACGGATTCACCTTCGAATACGACATCAAAGTAAAAGAGCCCGGAGCCAAGCGCCCCGTAGTGAAGACTCAGCAGGAGACTCTCCCCTTCTCCGGAGCCAAATCAGTGAAATACCTCCTGTCGTTCAAATAATCCCTCACGGGACTCACCAACAAGCATTTAATAACAATAAAACATAGTAACCAAACAAAAATGGCTAAGAAAAAAGAGGAAACTCCCAACATGGTGGAGCAATTTGCCGAATTCAACGAACTGAAAAACATCGACAAAACCACGATGATCAGCGTCCTTGAGGAATCTTTCCGCAAAGTGCTCGCCAATATGTTCGGCACCGACGAAAACCTCGACGTAATCCTGAACCCCGATAAGGGCGATGTGCAGATCTTCCAGAATCTCGAAGTTGTGCCCGACGGCGAGGTTGAGAACCCCAACCTGCAGATTACACTCTCCGACGCCCGCGCCGACAACGACCCCGAAGTGGAAATCGGCGAAGAGCACACCAAAGAAATCATATTCGCCAACTTCGGCCGGCGCGCCATCCTGAACCTCCGTCAGACTCTCCAGAGCAAAATCCTCGAGCTGCAGAAAGAGGCCATCTACGCCAAATTCAAAGATCTCGAAGGCGAACTCGTCACCGGCGAAGTATATCAGACCTGGAGCCGCGAAATCCTCCTTCTCGACGACGATAAGAACGAGCTCCTCCTCCCCAAGAATCAGGCTATCCCCGGCGATTTCTTCCGCAAGGGCGAGACCGTCAGAGCCGTCATCGCCAACGTTGACAACACCAACAACAACCCCAAAATCACCGTATCGCGTACGAACGAGAACTTCCTGCGCCGCCTGTTCGAGCTGGAAGTGCCTGAAATCCACGATGGTCTGATCAACATCCGCGCCGTGGCCCGCATCCCGGGCGAACGCGCCAAGATCGCCGTGGAAAGCTACGACGACCGCATCGACCCCGTAGGCGCTTGCGTCGGAGTAAAAGGTTCGCGTATCCACGGCATCGTCCGCGAGCTCCGCAACGAAAACATCGACGTAATCAACTATACTTCCAACCCCTCGCTCTTCATCCAGCGCGCCCTGTCGCCCGCCAAAATCTCATCGATCCGTCTCGACGAAGAAGAAAAGAAGGCCGAAGTATTCCTCAAGCCCGACCAGGTGTCGCTCGCTATCGGTAAGGGCGGCCTCAACATCAAGCTCGCCTCGATGCTTACCGGCTACGTAATCGACGTTTACCGCGACACCGACGAAGCATTCGAAGAAGATATCTACCTCGACGAATTCAAGGATGAGATCGAAGAATGGGTAATCGAAGCCCTCAAGGATATGGGATGCGTCACCGCCAAGAGCGTGCTCAACACTTCGCGCGCCGACCTCATCAACAAGGCCGACCTCGAAGAAGAGACCGTTGACAATGTGCTCGCCATCCTCAAAGCCGAATTCGACGACGACTCCGACACCACCGACGGCGACGCCCAGGCTTAAGCCGGCTTCCTCTCCGTCGGGCCGCGCTCCCGGCGCCTGTCGGCGCCCCCTGGCAGCCAACCTCAATCTCCACCCTTACATATTAAAAACATTAAACTCACTCAATGGCGAGAATCAAAATAAGTAAAGTAGCGAAAGACCTCAACGTGGCTCTCCCCACCGTTGTGGAATTTCTGCGCAGCAAAAACATCGAAGTCGACGACAATCCCAACGCCAGAATCGAGGAAGACGCCGTTGCCTTACTCGAAAGCTCGTTCAAAAGCGATAAAGACCAGAAAAACAAATCGCAGCAGCTTTCAACCGACAGGGCACGCGACCGCGAGAAGATGAAGCCCGCTCCGCGCGAGGTAGAGGAGATCAAGCTCCCCTCCGAACTCAACAAGCCCAAAATCCTGGGCAAGATTGAGCTCGACCGCCACGGCAACCCCATCCGCACCGCTCCCCAGCCCAAGCCGGCAGAAGATAAAGCACCGCAGCCCAAAGCCGAAGAATCCAAACCTGCGGCTCCCAAGGCTGAAACGCCCGCCGCAGTGCAGACTGAGGCTTCTAAGGCCGAGACTCCCAAAGCTGAAGTCTCCAAGGCAGAACCCGTAAAGGCTGAAGCTCCTAAGGCTGAAAAGACTCCCGAAGCCCCCAAAGCCGAGAAAGCTGAGGCTCCTAAGGCTGAAGCCGCCGCACCGGCAGCTCCAAAAGCCGAAGCCCCCAAGGCCGAGGCAATACCCGCTGCAGAAAAGGCTCCGGAAGCACAGCCGGTAAAGCCGGCCGAACCCGAAGTGTTCACCACCGGTACCCCGCGTCTGGGCACCACTATCAATGTGGTAGGTAAAATCGACCTCTCGACCATCAACCAGTCGACCCGCCCGAAAAAGAAATCGAAAGAGGAGCGCCGCAACGAGCGCATCGCCAAAGCCGCCGGTGCCCAAGGCGGCGAAGCCACCGGCGACCGCAAGAAGCGCAAACGCATCGGCGGCAAAGAGAAAATCGACATCGAAAAGCAGTCAAGCCACCAGGGCCAGGGCTCACAGCGCTCCGACCGCGGTGGTAAGGGCGACCGCAACCGACGCGGAGGCCAGAACCATGCCGAAGTCCACGAAGAAGACGTACAGAAGCAGGTAAAAGAGGTGCTCGCCCGACTCACTGCCAAAGATAAAGGCCAGAAGAAAGGTGTAAAATGGCGCAAGGAGAAGCGCGAAGCCGTAGCTGAACGCGAACGCGAAGCAGCCGAAATGGCAGCAGCCGAAAGCCGCGTCCTCAAGCTCACCGAGTTCGTGACCGCCAACGACCTTGCCACCATGATGGATGTCCCCATCAACAAGGTTATCGGCACCTGCATGGGTCTGGGCCTGTTCGTCTCCATCAACCAGCGCCTCGACGCCGACACCATCAACCTCGTTGCCGACGAGTTCGGCTTCAAGACCGAATTCGTTTCGGCCGAAGTGGTGGAAGCCATCTCGCAGGAGGAAGACAACGAAGCCGACCTCATCGCCCGTCCGCCAATCGTCACCGTCATGGGCCATGTCGACCACGGTAAGACCTCGCTGCTCGACTATATCCGCAAAGCCAACGTGATTGCCGGCGAAGCCGGCGGTATCACCCAGCATATCGGCGCATACAATGTCACGCTCTCCGACGGTCGCCATATCACCTTCCTCGATACCCCGGGCCACGAAGCCTTTACCGCCATGCGTGCCCGCGGAGCCAAGGTCACCGACCTCTGTATCATCATCGTGGCTGCCGACGACGACGTCATGCCGCAGACCGTCGAAGCCATCAACCACGCTTCGGCAGCCGGTGTGCCCATCGTGTTCGCCATCAACAAAATCGACAAGCCAGCCGCCAATCCCGACAAAATCAAGGAGGAACTGGCCGGCATGAACTATCTGGTGGAAGAATGGGGCGGTAAATATCAGAGCCAGGACATCTCGGCCAAGAAAGGCATCGGAGTGGAAGAGCTCCTTGAAAAGGTGCTTCTCGAAGCCGAAATGCTCGACCTCAAGGCCAACCCCAACCGCAACGCCACCGGTTCGATCATCGAATCCTCACTCGACAAGGGACGCGGATATGTGGCCACAGTGCTCGTTCAGAACGGTACGCTCCATGTCGGCGACACCATCCTGGCCGGTACCCACTTCGGTAAAATCAAAGCCATGTTCAACGAGCGCAACCAGCGCATCAAGGAGGCCGGCCCGGCCGAACCGGCTCTGGTGCTCGGCCTGAACGGCGCCCCCACCGCCGGCGATACATTCAATGTGCTCGACACAGAGCAGGAAGCCCGCGAAATCGCCACCAAGCGCCAGCAGCTCCAGCGTGAACTCGGTCTGCGCACCACCAAGCGCCTCACCCTCGAGGATATCGCCAACCGCACCGACTCCTTCCGCGAGCTCAACGTCATCGTCAAGGGCGACGTTGACGGCTCCATCGAGGCCCTCAGCGACTCGCTCATCAAGCTGTCGACTCCCGAAATCCAGGTCAACGTGCTTCACAAAGCCGTCGGCGAAATCTCCGAAAGCGATGTCACTCTGGCCGCCGCCTCCGATGCCATCATCATCGGCTTCCAGGTGCGCCCGTCGCAGGCCGCACGCCGTGCCGCCGAACACGACGGCGTGGAAATCCGCCTCTATTCGGTCATCTATCAGGCCATAGAAGAGGTCAAAGACGCCATGGCCGGTATGCTTGCCCCCGAAGTCAAGGAAGAAATCACCGGTTCGGCCGAAGTGCTCGAGACCTTCAAGATTTCGAAAGTGGGCACCATCGCCGGAGCCATCGTCCGCGAAGGCAAGATCAAGCGCACCAACAAGGTTCGCCTCATCCGCGACGGTATCGTACGCTACACCGGCGAGCTCGGTTCGCTCAAACGCTTCAAAGACGATGCCAAGGAGGTCACTGCCGGACTCGACTGCGGTCTGTCGATTCAGGGATACAACGACATCCAGGTCGGCGACATCATCGAAGGCTTCGAGCAGGTGGAAGTGGCCCGCGCACTCTGATCATCGGTCTAACGCGAGTTTCACTCTGCCCTTCGACCATCCGCTTATGCCAAAGATGTGAAAGCTCACATTAACATAGGATCCAATCTCGGCGACAGTCGCTCCCTAATCAGGCAGGCTGTCGCCGAGATTGCGTTATTATGCTCCCCGACCTCATCCGCGCGCTGCTCCGACTTTGTTGAGAGCGAGCCGTGGGGCTTTACGTCAAGCCATAAATTCGTCAACCTCGCCATCGAGATCGACACAGACCTCACTGCACCCGACCTCCTTCACTCCCTGCAGGCCATTGAGCATAGCATTTCCCGAGCGCCCCACCGCAATCCCGACGGCAGCTACACCGACCGCCATATCGACATCGACCTGATTTTCATGGATGCCCTCGTGGTCAATACGCCGGAGCTGACCCTGCCGCACCCGCGCATGCACCTCCGGCGGTTCGTACTCGAACCCCTGTGCCAGCTATCGCCGCAGTGGGTCCACCCCCTGAAGGGGAAATCTGCGGCGGATATGCTTGCATCCCTCGAAGAGAAATCGTAAATTAGCGCCGATGGAGAAACTTATGCAATACGTCTGGGAACATCGGCTCGGTCTGCGCCAGGATATGCAGACCGTCGATGGCCGACGCGTGCGCATCATCGACCAGGGGCTGCTGAACCACGACGCCGGACCCGACTTCTTCAACGCCACGGTGGAAATCGACGGGCAGATATGGGTCGGCAACATCGAAATCCACGTCCGCGCCTCCGACTGGTTTCGTCATCATCACGACACAGACCCAGCCTACGACTCCATCATCCTGCACGTGGTTCAGATCGACGACATGCCGATTCATCGCCGCTCCGGAGCCGTAATCCCCCAGATGATAATGCACTGCACAGCTGAGGCAGCCCGCCGCTGCAATCTGCTTGTCAGCTCAGCCGACTCCGCCCTTCCCTGCCGTCTGACCATCAACGAACTTCACCCCATCTACCATTCCGACTGGATTACAGCGCTCGGCGCTGAACGTCTGCTGACTAAGAGCGAACGCATCCTCAGCATCGTCAAAGAGTCAGCCGGATTCTGGGACAGTGCCGCATACATCACCCTCGCGCGCGGCCTCGGCTTCGGACTTAACAGCGAACCCTTTGAATTGCTGGCCAAAAGCCTTTCACTGCGCTTTCTGGAAAAGCACCGCCACGAACTCGTCACAGTCGAAGCGCTCGTTTTCGGTCAGGCCGGCCTCATCCCCATGCCCTGCGACAAGGAAGACGAATACATCACCCGTCTGCGCGAAGAATACGCCTTCATGGCGCGAAAATATTCGCTCAAACCCATTCCTCCGATATGGAAGATGGCACGTACGCGCCCGCAGAACTTTCCTCACCGTCGCCTGGCCATCCTTGCATTCATCCTCCATCAGGGATGCCACCTCATGCGCCAGATAGTTGATGCCAAGACATACGATGAGATGAAAAAGATCTTCGACCTACAGATGTATGGATTCTGGGCCACACATTTCACATTCGACCCATGCGTAGGAGCCCGTCCGCAGGCCCTGTCGAAAGCCTCTGTCGACACACTCATCATTAACGTCTGCATCCCCCTGCGCCAGGCATACGCCACCTATCGCGGCGAAACCGACAATATCGAAGACAACATCGAAATCCTCCGGCAAATACCGCCTGAGAACAACTCCATCATCCGCCTGTTCTCCTCCACTAAAATACCTTGTAAAGACGCCTTCACATCGCAGGCCCTCATTCAGCTACGCCGCGAATATTGCGAGAAACGCAAATG
This sequence comes from uncultured Porphyromonadaceae bacterium, assembly GCA_945916235.1. GTDB lineage: Bacteria > Bacteroidota > Bacteroidia > Bacteroidales > Muribaculaceae > UBA7173. Next base: position 29,366 of record CAMEGQ010000024.1, read on the forward strand.
CATCTACTGCCGCTTCGGCTCTAAAATGCTCTCCGCCGAAATCCAGAAATAATTCCTCCCCTCTGCTCTCTGCCTTCTACCTTCTACCTTCTGCCCTCTATCTTCTCTCCTCTGCCTTCTGCCCTCTCCCCTCCG
>CAMEGQ010000025.1 GCA_945916235.1 uncultured Porphyromonadaceae bacterium
AAATATCAATGATATTACCAAAAGAATCGGCAACTTTTTCAAGCTGCCGATTCAACTTTCTTGGGGGATTGCTTATCCCGAACTCGCGTTGTTTGGTTATTTTGCTGTCGGAGCCCCTTCCACCCGACAATGCAAAATTACCTCTTCCGACCCGTTGCCGGAATGATTAAACAGGCAATAAATATGGATTATTTTACGATTTTCAGCCTGCCGGCTCTAACGCTCTGATTCAAAAATAGAATGGCGAACGGGCCACAGACATCCTGTCGATCCACTCTGCATTCAGCCGACGCACGCCCATCAGGCGCCAATGCTCATAGGAAGCTGCAGCATCGTCGGCGGGGACCAGCGATGACAGTCTTACGCGTCCCGAGCAGTGGATGAACCGGCCATTGCCCAGATATATCCCCACATGGTTCACCCTTCCGCGGGCGTTGCCGAAAAAGAGCAGATCGCCGCGTTCCATCTCAGGCAGCAGCAAAGTAGCATCGAGCGAATCGGATGGTTCGGCTTGGGCGATTTCCACCCCTATGCGAGCCTGCTGCGAGGCGTTGCGCGGGAGAATTACGCCCTGCGTCAGCCACGCTGACTTCACCAGTCCGGAGCAGTCGGTACCCTTCCATGAGGTACCGCCCCATAGGTAAGGCGTCCCCATCAGTCCGAATGCATAGTCGATTACAGCCTCCTGTCTGGCGGTGAGCTCATGCGTTGCCGGGCATGTGTCCAGGGGAGTCCCAATCCGGTCGGTACCGGCCCACTGTCCGACAGAGGTGACATCCGACGCCGGAATATACCCGCTTCTGCCGTCGGGTGTAACCACCGCCACGAAAGCCGAGTCGGGGCGTTGCGTGGCCGCTTTGGCAGCAACGACCTTCTCCAGCACCGAACCGGGCACGACATCACACAGGCGGTTGTCGCGTCGAGCCGAGGCTGTGCGGTAAATATAGGTCTGGTCCGGGGCAGTCACCGCTACCCTGTCGGCTTGGCGCCACCGGGCCATCTGTTCCGGAGTCATGGTCTGCAGTGAGTTGGCGATGATATATCCGGGATACCCTTCGGGGGTCTCCACGCGCCACCACCCTTCGGCTTCGCAGCCGGAAATCTTCAGCGGGGTACCCATCACCGTCTGCGAACCCATCTCGGCTGCATGCGAGGGATTTTCGCGCACATTGGCCACCGACACCCGGGTCAGGGCCCATGATGTGTCAGAAGATGATTGTTGCGCCCGGACTGCGAGCGCAACAATCATAAGATATATCAGAAAAATGATCCGTTTCATGTCGTGGATTTCCCTGTCTCAGACTGGCATAGTTTAGAGGCAGCCTGGAATATCGGGCTGCTGATCAGATGTTTTCCATCACTTTCTTCACCGTAGCGGCCAGCTGCTCCGCCTCTTCCATCGTGTGGGCCTCGGCATAGATGCGGATGATCGGTTCGGTGTTGGATTTGCGCAGGTGTACCCATGAGTCGGCGAAGTCGATCTTCACTCCGTCGATATCGGTAATCTTTTCGCCGGCATAGTGTTGCTTCATCCGTTCGAGCACTGCATCGACATCTATGTCGGGTGTGAGCTGCACTTTCTCTTTGGCTATCTCATAGGGAGGATATCCGGCTTTGAGTTGCGTGACAGTCTTGCCCGATTTGGCCAGAAGCGTCAGGAAGAGTGCCACACCTACCAGAGCATCGCGTCCGTAATGTGACTCGGGGTAGATTACTCCGCCGTTCCCTTCTCCGCCGATTACGGCGCCGGTCTGTTTCATCTTGGTGACCACATTGACTTCGCCTACAGCCGAGGCTTCGTAGCTGCAGCCGTGAGAGCGTGTGACATCGCCGAGGGCACGCGAGCTGCTGAGGTTCGACACTGTAGCTCCGGGGGTATGGCTCAGTACATAGTCAGCCACTGCCACCAGAGTATATTCCTCTACAAACATTTCGCCGTTTTCCATCACGATTGCAAGGCGGTCAACATCGGGGTCTACTACAAAACCTACGTCGATGCCGCCCTTCTTCATCAGGTTGGATATCTGGGTGAGATTCTGGGGAATCGGTTCGGGGGTATGGGCGAATTTGCCGGTGGCTTCGCAGTTGAGTTCCACAATATTCTTTACACCTAAAGCCTTGAGCAACTGAGGTATGACGATTCCCCCTACAGAGTTGACGGCATCTATGGCCACGGTAAAGTTGGCCTTGGCGATTGCTTCTCGGTCTACGAGCTTGAGAGCGAGCACTTTCTCGATATGGCGCATATTCCATGTGTGGTCATGGATGAGCTGGCCGAGGTCGTCGACTTCGGCAAACTGGAAATCGTCGGCATCGGCGATGGCGAGCACTTCCTTACCCTGGGCGTCGTTAAGAAATTCGCCGTTCTCGTTGAGAAGTTTCAGCGCATTCCATTGTTTGGGGTTATGCGAGGCGGTGATGATGATGCCGCCGCAAGCGCCCAGACCTGCCACCGCCACTTCAGTGGTAGGTGTGGAGGCCGGTCCGATGTTCACTACATCGAATCCCATAGCTCGCAGGGTGGCGCATACCAGAGCATCGACCACCGGACCCGACAGACGGGCATCGCGGCCCACCACGATTATATTTTTCTTGCTCTGACTGTTCTTGCGGATGAATGTTGCGTAAGCGGCGGTGAATTTCACTACATCCACCGGACTGAGGCCCTCGCCGGGCCGTCCGCCGATGGTGCCGCGGATTCCTGAAATAGATTTTATCAGTGACATGAGGAATGAGTATTTATTCGGCGGTTTCGGCTCCTGTCGAACCGCTCTTGAAATAGCGAATGTCGTAAAGGAACGGGGTCACATTGGAGATCTCCGATGTCAGGCCATATTGCGACTTGATGATCAGCCTGACGTGCGACTCCAGATAGAGATAGTTGAGCGGCATCTGAATGCCCGATCCCCATTGTGCTGATGACGACAGGGTATAGTTGTTGAATCGGAACGAGCAGGCGCCCAGCGTGATATCGTCGGCGTTGCCCCACCCCTCGGGGAGTGTCTGAGTATAGGGGTCGTAGTTCAGCAGCGACCAGCGCGTAAACCTGAAGTAGACTTCTTCATCGTCTTCAGTTTTATAATCGGGATTCCCTTTGTCGAGCACCTGCATATACACGTTACCTTCCGGATCGAGCTTATAGTATGGGGCGTCGTCGCCGACGAGGAAATCGTTGTTGTCGGGCAGGGTCTCTTCCACGCTGTGGTTGAGCAGGAAGTTATTGACCGCGTGCGATTCGTCGGTAAGAAGTTCGGCGTAACTCTTATTGTCGTCACACGAGGGGAGCAGCGTCAGCAGGGCAGCTGCAAGCGGGGCAAGAAATATGCGCTTCATCTATATCTTTTATCTGTGTTCTTTTTATTTGTCAAGGTATTTGTCAAATTCTCCCATGATGTTTTTCAGCTGGTCTACGGCCTCGGGGAGTGTGCCGCGGAATTCGCCTCCGGCAGCGTTCAGATGGCCTCCGCCTCCGAAATATTTCTTACACATTTCGTTGACTGGGAAAGCCCCCTTCGAACGGGTGGACACTTTCACAAACCCTTCTTCCTCACGCATAAACACCGACCATGTGATCTCGGGAATGGTAAGCGGACGGTTGACGAGGTCTTCGGTATCCCCTTTCGTATAGTGGAATTCGTTGAGTTCGCCGCGTGTGAGCGTGATGAGGGCGCCGTGGTGAGCGGGGAATACCTCCAGTTTGCGCAGTATCGCGAACGCATTGAGTTTCAGGCGGCTGAGCGTATTGGAATAATACACCTGACGGTATATGGCGTCTTTGTCCACTCCGCGCTCAATCAGATCGGCTATTACCAGATAGATGTCGGGATTGTTGGCGTTATAGGAAAAATTGCCCGTATCGGTCATCATACCGGTGTAGATGCACACGGCCGCATCCCGGTCGATAACGTCAGCGATACCGGCGGCCTGACATACGCGGTAGATGAGGATGGAGGTCGATGATTCTTCAGGATGGGAGAAGATGATTTCGGGAAAACTGTCGGGATGGAGGTGATGGTCAATCATCACTTTGGTAGCCTGCGACTTAAGCAGCGAGTCAGCCATAGCATCCGTGCGGCGGGCTTCGTTGTAGTCGAGGCAGAAGATAGCATCAGCCTCTGAAAGCAATGTGTCGATGGTTTCGCGGTCGCGGTGATAGTCGAGTATGGCGTCCACTCCGGGGAGAAACAGCATATTGCGCGGCAGGGCATCGGGCACACACACCTTGGCTTCGATGCCGAGGTTGTGGAGCACCCGGCATAGCGCCAGCGACGACCCGAGGGCGTCGCCATCGGGAGCCATATGGCAGGTAATGACCGCTTTATGTATGGTTTTGAGCAATCGGCTCAACTCTTCTGCCGTAGCCGAATCAATAATCTGCTTCATAAAGATGACATATTCCTTCGCCGGGCGGCTGCGGCTTACAGGGAGCGCGTCGGCCCGTAGCGTCGGATTTTAATTTGCAAAGTTAAAAAAACCGCACCGAAAGCCCAACTTTCGGTGCGGTATTTACAAATTTTTATAATTTCAATAATGGATTATTTCTCCTGATTGAGTATCAGGGTACACCACGAGGCGATGCGCGGAGCGGTGAGCTCGGGATGGTTCACTTCATCAAGAAGAAGACCCACGGCTTCAAGAGCATCGTCAGGTTTGGCCTTGGAATGTTCGAATGTGTAGCCTATGGTATTGAACGGAGCGATAAACCGTGCTCCGGTGGCCTGCAGACGCGCGTAGAGTTCTCCCACTCCTGAGCAGAAGGTATCTGTCATACTTTCATCGCCGCAGCCGAACAGCGCCACGTCTTTCCCCTTGAGGGTGAGCTCTTCGAGTCCGTCGGCAAAGTCCATCCAGCCGTCCTGCAGTTCGCCGTCGCCCCATGTGCTGGTACCTAGCACGAGCACATCGTATGGCGCCACCTGTGAAGGGGCGGATTCCGTCACATCATGGATGTCGGCGTCGGCGACACCCAGCACTTTTGCTATCCTTCGGGCCACTTCGGCTGTGGTGCCGGTGGTCGATCCGTAGAAAATTCCTATTTTTTTCATGCTTGTAAGCGTTTGTTTCTGTTTTATATCAGAACAACAATCCTCAGGCGCCCCGTGTTCAAAATTTAGAGCCGGAAAGGTTTTAACAAATTTTATTGTGGGAAAAGATGCCTGATGATGCAAATATTATAGGTTGTTCTGGGGCTTTCCCCGGGAAATTTTCGTAAATTTGCACCCAAAACCAACCATAATAGAAAACCCAACGACATGTCGGACATCAAAGGGATTAAAACAGCCCTTATTTCAGTGTATCATAAAGACGGCCTCGACGAGATTCTCGCACTTCTCGCAAAGGCCGGAGTGAAGTTTCTTTCTACAGGAGGCACCCGCAGTTTTATCGAATCGCTCGGCTATCCCTGCGATGCTGTGGAAGACCTCACGGGCTACCCTTCGATTCTCGGAGGCCGCGTAAAGACGCTCCATCCCAAAGTATTCGGCGGCATCCTTTCGCGCCGCGAAAATGAGGGCGACAAGGCTCAGACCGCTGAATTTGATATCCCCGACATCGACCTGATAATCGTCGACCTCTACCCTTTCGAAGCCACTGTGGCTTCCGGCGCTTCTCAAAGCGACATCATCGAGAAAATCGACATAGGCGGCATCTCGCTCATCCGCGCGGCAGCCAAGAATTTCAACGATGTGGTAATCGTGGCTTCCAAGCATCAGTATGAACCGCTCCGCCAGCTTCTGGAGAAGAATCCCGACGCCACTTCGACGCTTGCCGACCGCCTGTGGTTCGCCAAAGAGGCTTTCAGTGTCTCGTCGGCCTACGATTCAGCCATATTCAGCTATTTCGACTCGCTGGCCGAGCACCCCACTGCCCTGCGCATCGCCATCGACGGCGAAAAGACTATGCGCTACGGTGAAAACCCGCATCAGAAGGGCTATTTCTTCGGCCGTCTCGACGACCTGCTGGAGCAGCTCCACGGCAAGGAAATCTCCTACAACAATCTGCTCGACATCGACGCCGCCATCTCGCTCATGAGCGAGTTCTCGGAGACTACATTCGCCATCCTCAAGCATAACAACGCCTGCGGCGTGGCTTCCCGTGCTACTGTAGCCGAAGCATGGAAGGATGCCCTGGCGGGCGACCCTGTCTCGGCTTTCGGAGGCGTACTTATCACCAACGGCGAAATCGATGCCGCCACCGCTCAGGAAATCAACAAGATTTTCTTCGAGGTGGTGATTGCTCCGGACTTCACCCCCGAAGCGCTCGGCATACTTGGCGAGAAGAAAAACCGCATCATCCTTCGTCAGAAGACTCCGCTGCAGACTGTCCGCCAGTTCCGCAGCGTGCTCAACGGAGCACTGGTGCAGGAACGCGACCTCAAAGTGGAGTCGGTCGACGATCTGCGCACCGTCACCGAGACTCCGGTAGATCCCGCACAAATCGACGACCTGCTGTTTGCCAACAAACTGGTGAAGCACTGCAAAAGCAATGCCATCGTTCTGGCCAAAAACAAGCAGCTCTGCGCCGCCGGCGTGGGTCAGACTTCGCGTGTCGACTCGCTGCGTCAGGCTATCGACAAGGCTCACACTTTCAATTTCGACCTCAACGGGGCTGTAATGGCATCTGATGCTTTCTTCCCCTTCGCCGACTGCGTAGAGATAGCTCACAACGCCGGCATCAACGCCGTGATCCAACCCGGCGGTTCGATTCGCGACAACGATTCGATAAAGTATTGCAACGAAAACCATGTGGCAATGGTGATGACGGGATTCCGCCATTTCAAGCATTGACACATTATTATATAGTATACAGTTAACTCAGATATCAGAAACTACGGACATGAGATTGTTTTCTCTCACTAAAGAAATAGCCATCGATCTGGGCACCGCCAACACGGTGATTATCCACAACGACAAGATCGTGATCGATGAGCCCTCAATCGTGGCGCTCGACCGCCGCACTGACAAGCTGCTGGCTGTGGGCCGCGAAGCCCAGCTGATGCAGGGTAAGGAGCCGGAAGGAATCCGCACCGTGCGCCCCCTGCGCAAGGGCGTCATCGCCGACTTTAACGCCGCCGAACTTATGATTCGCGGACTGATCAAGAAAGCAAGCACCAAGAGCAACTGGTTCTCCCCTTCGCTGCGCATGGTGGTGGGCATCCCCTCGGGCTCTACTGAGGTGGAAATCCGCGCCGTACGCGACTCGTCGGAGCATGCCGGCGGCCGCGATGTGTACATGCTTTACGAACCTATGGCTGCCGCTCTCGGTATCGGTCTCGACGTTGAGGCTCCGGAGGGCAACATGATTGTGGATATAGGCGGCGGTACCACCGAAATCGCCGTGATTTCGCTCGGCGGCATCGTCAGCAACCGAAGCATCACCATTGCCGGCGACGACCTCACGGAGGATATTCAGGGCCATATGAAGCGCGCTCATAACGTGAAAGTAGGCGAACGCACTGCCGAACTCATCAAGATGAGCGTCGGCTCGGCTCTTACCGAACTCGACAATCCGCCCGAAGACTATATCGTCCACGGCCCCAACCAGATGACGGCTCTCCCCATGGAGATTCCCGTCAGCTATCAGGAAATCTCCCACTGCATCGAAAAGACGGTCACCAAGATTGAGACTGCCGTACTGAGCGCTCTGGAGCAGACGCCTCCCGAACTCTATGCCGACATCGTGCGCAACGGCATCTGGCTGGCCGGCGGCGGCGCCCTCCTGCGCGGTCTGGACAAACGTCTGACCGACAAGATCGGCATCCAGTTCCACGTAGCCGAGGACCCTCTGCTCTGCGTGGCCAAGGGTACCGGCGTAGCGCTGAAGAATATCGAGAATTTCTCGTTCCTGATCCGCTAAAGTCTTCCGGACGTGCGCAATCTTCTGAATTTTCTGGTCCACTACAACTCATGGTTCCTCTTTGCGTTCTATGTGTTCCTGAGTTGTGCGCTGCTGATGAGCCGCAATCCTTATCAGCACCATGTCTTCCTCACCTCGGCCAATTCCGTGGTCGGGACGGTTTACGACGTGGCCAGCAATGTGACCGGATATATCAGTCTGCGTGACATCAACGACGACCTCCAGCGCCACACGGCTTCGCTTGAAAACGAGATTCTGGCCCTGCGCCACCAGAACCGCATGCTGCGCCAGCAGCTGTTGCAGGACTCGGTGCGCGGCCTCGACTCGCTCGGACGTTTCGACTTCATCATCGCTTCGGTGGTCAACAACAGTGTCATCCACCCCTACAACTATATCACCATCGACAAGGGCGCGGCCGACGGCATAGCCCCCGAGATGGGCGTGATGGACCAGAACGGCGTGGTGGGCGTGGTCAATGTGGTCTCTGACCACCATGCGCGCATCATCTCGCTGCTGAACCCCAACTTCAAACTCTCGTGTAAACTCCGCGGCAACAACGCCTTCGGCTCGCTGGTGTGGGACGGCAAAAACCCTTATGAGGCAGTGTTGGAAGAATTGCCCAAACAGGTGAAATTCGCCAAGGGCGACACCATTATCACCTCGGGCTATTCGGCAATATTCCCCGAAGGGATTGCCGTCGGCACTATCCTCGACTCGGCCCGCGGCGAAGATGATAATTTCCACACTCTGCGCATACGCCTGCTCTCCGACTTCTCGACGCTGTCGACCGTTAAGGTTATCTCCAACCGCGACGTGGTCGATATCCGCGAGGCTGAGACCGACCTGCAGACCCCTGCCGACAGTTGATCTGCCCCCGCACTGACCTGACCATTCATTATCTTCCCATTCGCTGAATATGGCTAAAGAAATACTGAAATACGCGCTGATGTTCCTGCTTCTGGTGTTATGCCAGGTGCTGGTCTTCAACCATATCTGTATTTTCAATGTGGCCATCCCTCTGGTGTTCATCTTCTTCGTCCTCAAATTGCCGCTGAATCTGGGCATCAACAAGGTGATGACGCTATCGTTCCTTATGGGGCTGGTAATCGACACCTTCTCCAACACCTACGGCGTCAACGCTCTCTGCTGCACTCTGCTGGCCGTAAGCCGCACTCCGGTGCTCCATCTGTATCTGCCGCGCCAGGAAGACCTTCCCAACCCTGAGCCTTCGGCCCGCAATCTCGGCTTAGGCGTATTCTCCAAGTATGCCCTGACGCTCTGCCTGCTCTATGCTGTGATGTATTTCCTGGTGGAATCCTTCACTGTATTCAATCTGTGGCTGACACTGCTCAGGGTGGTTTGCTCGGCTATGCTTACGTTTGTCATCGTGCTGGCTATCGACGGATTCTGCAATTCCGGCAGGCGCTGACTGTTCTCTCATCCCCGGTCTCCGCAGCCGTCAAGTGCGGAGGCCGCACATCCGACGAATGTCTCTCCCTGTTCTAAATGCGAAAGAATTATCAACTTGAAAAGAGGAAATATGTGATCGGCGGTTTCATCGTTGTAATCGCCGCCATCTACCTTCTGCGTCTTTTCGGACTGCAGATTCAAGACGACAAATATAAGGACTACGCCGACAATAACGCCTATCTGCGCAAGACTGTCTACCCCTCGCGCGGCCTGATCTACGACCGCAACGACTCTCTGGTGGTGTTCAATCAGCCTGCCTACGATGTGATGATGATTCCGCGCGATGTCCACGATTTTGACACTCTCGATTTTTGCGCCACTCTGGGTCTGTCGCCCGATGAATTCCGCCAGCGGCTGGCCGACATGAAGGCTTCGCGCAACTATTCCTCCTACACTCCCCAGACTCTCCTTACCCATCTGTCAGCGAAAGACTACGGCAAACTGCAGGAGAAGCTCTACCGATATCCGGGCTTCTTTATCCAGAAGCGCATCCTGCGCCAGTACACCCTCGACGTGGGCGGCAGTTTTCTTGGCAATATCCGCGAGGTATCGGAAAAAGATATCGAGCGCGACCCCTACTTCAAACGCGGCGACTACTGCGGTGACCTGGGGATTGAGAAAAGCTACGACCACTTTCTGCGAGGTGTCAAGGGTGAAGAAATCCTCATTCGCGATGCCCGTGGCCGCATCCGTGGCCGTCTGGAGGATGGAGCCCACGACATCGCTCCCATTTCGGGAAAAGACCTGCGTCTGGGCATCGACATCAAGCTTCAGGAGTATGCCGAAAGTCTGATGGTCAACAAAATCGGCGCCATCGTGGCCATCGAGCCTAAATCGGGTGAGATTCTTGCCATGGTGTCGGCTCCGACCTACAAGCCCTCTACGCTCATAGGCCGCGAACGCGGCGCCAACTACCGCGCGCTTAACAACGACCCGCAAAAACCGCTCTTCGACCGCGCTCTGATGGGTGCTTATCCTCCGGGCTCCACTTTCAAACCGTCGCAGGGGCTGATTCTGCTTGAGGAAAGTATCGTCAACCTTTCCACCCCCTTCCCCTGCTATCGCGGATACATCAACGGCGGCCTGCGCGTAGGCTGCCACCCACATGCCTCCCCCATCACACTCAAACCGGCTCTCCAGACTTCCTGCAACGCCTATTTCTGCTGGGGATTCAAGGCGCTGGTAGACAAACGCTCGAAATACGGCTCTTCGGCCAAGGCTTTCGAAGTATGGAAAAACCATCTGGTATCGCTGGGATACGGCTACCCGCTTGGAGTCGACCTCCCCTCGGAGGGCCGCGGATTTATCCCCAACGCCAAATTCTACAATAAAATCTACGGCGAAGGGCGCTGGAGCGCCAACACTATCATCTCCGTATCTATCGGCCAGGGTGAGATTCTCGCCACTCCCATACAGATTGCCAATCTCTGCGCTACTATAGCCAACCGCGGATGGTTCATCACGCCCCACATCGTCAAAGAGATCCAGGACACGGTGCTCGATCCGAAATACACCACGCGCCGCATCCCCACCATCGGGCAACATTACTTCAACGAGGTGGCCGAAGGGATGCGAATGGCTGTCACAGGCGGCACATGCCGTCTGGCCAATCTCCCCGACATCGAGGTGTGCGGCAAGACGGGTACGGCCCAGAACCCGCACGGGCGCGACCACTCGGCCTTCATCGGCTTCGCCCCTTACGACGACCCGAAGATTGCTGTCTGTGTCTATGTGGAAAATGCAGGCTACGGAGCCGCCTTCGGCGTCCCGATCGGTTCGCTGATCATCGAAAAATATCTCAAGGGCCACATCGCCGAGAATCGAAAATATATCGAGGAGCGTATGCTCAACTCCAACACTATCATCTATTCCGGCGTCCGGAAGCATTAATCCCTCTAAAATCTATTATATAATCTGAGATGGTTTATTCCCCAGGCAATAAGCAGTTTGAAAATTCGGTGTTCCGCCACCTCGACTGGTTCACGGTGGTGGTGTATCTTCTGCTCGTCATCGGCGGTGTTTTCTCCATCTACGCAGCCAGCTACGACTTCGACCATGCAAGCATCCTGTCGTTCGATGAGTTCTCGGGCAAACAGGCATGCTGGATCGGCCTGTCGTTCGTCATCGGTCTGGTACTCCTGATTATTGACGCCCGAATGTATGAGACGTATGCCTACCCGATATATCTTGGCATACTTATCTTGCTGGTGGTCACCATATTCATAGCGCCCGACATCAAGGGTTCGCGCTCCTGGCTGGTGTTCGGCCCGATGAGCCTGCAGCCTGCCGAGTTCGCCAAATTCGCCACTGCGCTGGCGCTGGCCAAACTCTTCAGCGGATACAACTTCTCGCTCAATGCCTCCGGACGCAACTATTTCCGCGCCCTGCTGATTATCCTCACACCCATCATCCTGATTCTAGCCCAGAAGGAGACCGGCTCGGCTCTGGTCTATATGTCGCTGTTCTTCGTGCTCTACCGCGAGGGGATGAGCGGCCTTGTGCTCTTCGCAGCCCTTGTGGCGGTGATAATCTTCGTGGTTGCAATCAAATTCTCAGAGACTCTGATTCTGGGCATCCCCTCGGGCGAATTCGGTATCCTCTGCATGGTAATGGTGCTGATGATAGGGATGGCGGCAGTGTATGTCAAACGCTTCGAGGTGGCGCGAAACCTTCTGTTCTGGTATGGCGGCTGCTCCATTATTGAGGCTGTGCTTTCGATCTGGGATGTGCAGCTGCCGGGCTACGTGTTCTTCCTCTCTGTCATCGGTATCGGGATGCTCTACTGCCTGTTTGAGTTCTTCCGGCTGAAACGCCGTGCTCTCATCATCACAGCGGCTACAGCCTTCCTCTCCGTGGGGTTCCTCTTCTCGGTGAATATGGTGTTCGACCATATGATGCCTCACCAGCAGAAACGTATCAAGGTGGCTCTGGGCATTGAAAACGACCCGCGAGGCGACGGCTACAATGTCAACCAGAGTAAGATTGCCATCGGTTCGGGCGGCTTCACAGGCAAAGGCTTCCTTAAGGGCACCCAGACCAAACTGAAATATGTGCCTGAGCAGCACACCGACTTCATCTTCTGCACCATCGGCGAAGAGGAGGGGTTTATCGGCACTTCGGCCGTGGTGCTTCTCTTCCTGATTCTGATCCTCAGAGTCATATCGCTGGCCGAACGTCAGCCTACCACCTTCTCGCGCGTCTATGCTTATTGCGTGGCATCATATCTGATTTTCCACTTCAGTATCAATATAGGCATGGTCATAGGCCTGTGTCCTGTCATAGGCATCCCGCTCCCCTTCTTCAGCTATGGCGGTTCGTCGCTATGGGGCTTCACCATCCTGCTGTTTATACTTCTGCGACTCGACGCCACCCGCAAAAGCTATTGACCCCCAAGGCTTTTGCATCCGCATCCAGCACCTGACATCACCCAATCATACCCCATTTTTACCTGAATCCTCACACCCATGAAATTTTTTATTAACGCGAGTTCGGGATAAGAAACAAATCTTATTGGCTCTAAAAAAATTTATTGCTGTCCGATAAACAGTAATATATCTAAACATTTCGCGCCGGGACTTATGCCTCGGCGCGTTATATTTGTAGTAACTAAAGATCTTAGCTTAGCCTCTTGGCCACTTCCTGAAGGTCGAGAGTGAAAAAGGTGGGAAGTCCGTCGGGGGTGAAGGCCGGGTCGGGCAACGAGAAAAAGGCGCTGAGCAGATTTTCGGCTTCTGCCTCGCTCAGATTGTTGCCGGGCTTGATGGCGGCGGCGCGGGCCATGGCGAGCGCCAGCCGGCTGCGAAGCGAATTGGACGCTGTCTGTGTCTGCTCGGCTACATCGGCTATCATCATCATGAGTGTCTCTACAGGGTTGAGATTGTTGATGGCAGCGGGAATGGCGTTGATGGCCCATACGTTATCGCCCAGATACGAGAGGTCAAAACCGAGCTGTCGGGCATCTGGCGCTATCTCTTCCATGGTGACGTTCTGAGCTGGAGTACGCATGAGTGTCTCGGGGAAGAGCACCTGCTGCGATTCCAGTGCGTGGTAGATCGATTGGATGAACCGCTCATAAAGCACTTTCACATGGGCTCGTGTGCGGTCGATTACCATCATCCCGGCACGCGATGGCACCACAAGATATTTACCGCCAAACTGCAGCATGGTGGTGGTGGCGACGTCGCCTGCATCGTCCATCTCGGGCAGAAGTCCGCGCGTTAGATTGGATTCATCGGGCGTGGCCGTGCTGTCCGGCTCGGTGCCGTTGTTGAGTTTGCTGGGCTGAAGGTCGCCTTGAGGAACTGAAAATCCTGAAGAGGCTGTCGTTGCTGAGGGTGAAGATGGCGCTATGGCCTCAGAGGCCGAGTTGAAATCTTCGTAAAGCTTATCCCAGTTGTTGAGCGTGGTGCGGTCCTGCGGATTTTCCCACGGCATTGTGCGGCGTGACGTTCCTGACGATGGCGATGAGCCGCTCTTCTTCGATGCTGTGAAGGGGTTGTAATCCATCAGAGGTGCATCGGATATATCCAGAGTATTCTTTGGGTTGAATACAGGTATATCTATCGAATCGGCGGAGTCGAAATCCATCGAGGGCACGGCGTTGAATTTCCCCAGAGCTTCTTTGATGGCAGCCACGAGTATCTGCCAGATGGGGGCCTCGTTCTCAAATTTGATTTCACTCTTCGTCGGATGGATATTGACGTCGATTGTGGAGGGATCAACCTTGAAATCAAGGAAGAAGCTGGGCTGGTAGTCGGCCGGAATCAGATTCTCGAAACATGTCATCACGGCTTTCTGGAAGTACGGATGCACCATATTGCGGCCGTTGACAAAGAAATATTTCAGGGCTCCGCGCTTGCGGGCATTCTCAGGATGCGACACAAAGCCTTCGATTTTCACCAGCGAGGTCTCGGTAGCCACAGGTATCAGTTGCCTGTCGAGGGCTTTGCCGAATAGGTCAAGTATGCGTTTCTTTAGACTTCCGGCTCCGAGCTGATGCAGGTTTATATCGTTGTGAATCAGCGTGAACGATTTGTCGGGATTCACCAGCGCCAGCCGCTCGAATTCGTGGATGATATGAGTAAGTTCCACCGAATCTTTCTTCAGAAATTTGCGGCGCGCCGGAAAATTGAAGAACAGATTCTTCACACTGATGTTCGTGCCGCAGGCACACATGGCGGCCTCCTGGCTCTCGAATTTCGATGCGGCTATCTGAAGGTGTGTCCCCACTGTGTCATCCTCTCGGCGGGTGCGAAGATCAATCTGCGCCACAGCGGCTATCGAGGGGAGAGCCTCGCCGCGGAAACCCATCGTATGCAGGTCGAAAAGATCGGCTGCCTTGGAAATCTTCGATGTGGCGTGGCGCTCGAAGGCGAGACGCGCGTCGGTGTCGCTCATCCCGGATCCGTTGTCAATCACCTGGATGAGCGTCTTTCCGCCGTCGCGCAATATGATGCGGATGTCGGTAGCTCCGGCATCCACAGCATTCTCCACAAGCTCTTTGATCACCGAGGCGGGGCGTTGAATCACCTCGCCTGCGGCAATCTGATTGGCCACGGAGTCGGGCAGCAGTTGGATTACATCCATCATGCTCGGAAGGTCTTAGGGATAAAGTGGACAGAGAGCTATCACGACAGCGCCTTAAGCGATGCGTTAAGCTGGGTCAGACGTGCCATGGCATCGGCCTGCTTGCGGCGTTCGCCTTCGATCACGGCTGCCGGAGCAT
The DNA here is from genome assembly GCA_945916235.1 of uncultured Porphyromonadaceae bacterium. GTDB lineage: Bacteria > Bacteroidota > Bacteroidia > Bacteroidales > Muribaculaceae > UBA7173. The sequence goes on from CAMEGQ010000025.1 coordinate 15,050, forward strand.
TGTTCACAAATTTCTCGTTGGCAAGTTTGGCCTCCACTTTTTTGAGGAATCCTTCATAGTAGGCTATATCCTTGCTCAAACGTGCTTTCTCGGCTTCCACGTCGATATTGTTGGCCAGAGGCACATCATATTCTGTCGTTCCTACCATAAACGAGGCCGAGGCGGGATCCTTGGCGGCGTTGGCTTCCACGCTCTCCAGATTTGCCATCTTGGCTATCAGAGTGGTAAGGTTGGCCTCGGGAGCTGCCCCTACAATCTTAAGCGTCAGCGCTTCTTTGGGCGAGATATTCTTCTGGGCTCTCACGCCGCGCACTCCTGTGATGATCGCTTTGGCGGTATCCATGGCCTCAAGCAGGGCTTCCCCTTCGGGGGTTACGCCCACGGCGGGCAGCGGCGCATACATTATGCTCTCCCCATCGCGACGCTCGGCGAGATTCTGCCAGAGCTCTTCGGTGATGAAGGGCATGAACGGATGCATCAGACGCAGCAGCGAGTCGAACAGACCGAGCGTGGCTTCGTAGCTGCATTTGTCGATCGGGGTACCATAGGCGGGCTTAACCATCTCAAGATACCACGATGAGAATTCGTCCCAGAACAGGCGGTAGATGGCCATAAGAGCTTCGGAAATCCTGAATTTGCCCATCAGGTCGGCTACCTCGGCGGCCGTCTGGCCGAGCTTGGCCTCAAACCATTCGATGGCTTTGCGGCTCACGGCGGGTGTCTCTGCCTTGTCGTCTACCTCCCAGCCTTTTACCAGGCGGAACGCATTCCATACTTTGTTGCAGAAGTTGCGGCCCGTCTCGCAGAGTTTGTCGTCGAAGAGGATATCGTTGCCGGCAGGAGCTGCGAGCATCAGGCCCATACGCACGCCGTCGGCGCCGTATGTGGCGATCAGATCAAGCGGGTCGGGTGAGTTGCCGAGCGATTTGCTCATCTTGCGGCCGAGTTTGTCGCGCACGATGCCGGTAAAATACACATTCTTGAAGGGCATCTCCCCTTTGTATTCATATCCGGCTATTATCATACGTGCCACCCAGAAGAAGATGATGTCCGGTCCGGTCACCAGGTCGGTGGTGGGATAGTAATATTTTATCTCTTTGTTGTCGGGATCAAGGATGCCGTTGAACAGCGATATGGGCCACAGCCATGACGAAAACCATGTATCGAGGCAGTCTTCGTCGGGCCGCAGGTCCGACAGCTGCAGGGCGTCGTTGCCGGTCTGTTTGCGGGCTTTCTCCAGCGCAAGTTCGGGTGTCTCGGCTACCACATAGCCGCCTTCGGGAAGGAAGTAGGCCGGAATGCGGTGGCCCCACCAGAGCTGACGGCTGATACACCAGTCTTTGGTGTCTGTCATCCAGTGGCGGTAAGTATTCTTGAACTTCGGAGGATAGAAGCGGATATCATCGTCCATCACGGCATCGAGGGCCGGAGGTGTCAGCGTCGACATCTTCAGGAACCACTGCATCGACAGTTTGGGCTCGATTACCACCTTGGTGCGCTCGCTGTAGCCTACCTTGTTGTCGTAGTCTTCGATCTTCTCCACCAGTCCGCGGGCTTTGAGATCTTCAATGATCTCTTTGCGCACGGCGAAGCGGTCGTGACCTACATACATGCCGCCGGCTTCCGAGATGGTGCCGTCGGGATTGAAAATATCTATGACGGGGAGATTGTATTTCTCGCCGAGCATATAGTCGTTGACATCATGGGCCGGGGTCACTTTCAGGCAGCCGGTGCCGAAGTCCATCTCCACATATTCGTCCATGATGATGGGCACGGAGCGTCCGACCATAGGCACTATCACGCGTTTTCCCTTAAGCCAGGTGTAACGCTCGTCGTTGGGGTTCACACACACTGCCGTATCGCCCAGGATGGTCTCGGGGCGCGTGGTGGCCACTACTATATACCGGTCTTCACCCTCCACATAATATTTCAGATGGAACAGGTGGGAGTGTTCGTCTTTATAGATCACCTCTTCATCCGAGAGCGCCGTCTGCGCCGCAGGATCCCAGTTGACCATGCGCACTCCGCGGTAGATCAACCCTTTCTCGTACAGGTCGCAGAACACTTTGATCACACTCTTGGAGCGGATATCGTCCATGGTGAACGCAGTGCGCTCCCAGTCGCACGAAGCGCCGAGTTTGCGCAGCTGCTGCAGGATGATTCCCCCGTGGTGACGCGTCCATTCCCATGCGTGCTTGAGAAATTCCTCGCGCGTCAGGTCGGTCTTCTTAATCCCTTCGGCGGCGAGTTTTGCCACTACTTTGGCCTCGGTGGCGATCGATGCATGGTCGGTGCCGGGCACCCAGCATGCGTTCTTCCCTTCCATGCGGGCGCGGCGCACCAGAATATCCTGAATGGTCTCGTTGAGCATATGGCCCATGTGGAGCACTCCGGTCACGTTTGGCGGCGGAATTACGATGGTGTAGGGTTCGCGTGCATCGGGTTCGGAATGAAACAGATTATGCTCCATCCAGTAGGCATACCATTTGTCTTCTACCTCTGAGGGGTTGTATTTCGTAGCAAGCATATATGTTATGATGTTTATTACGGTGTAAAATCAGCGCAAAATTACAAAATATTTGGCGATTTTTCCCTATTTTTGCAAATGGAAGTCGCCGCAGCTTGCGGTTTATCCGCGTTTCTTATGTCTTGGGCTGATTTCCGCCTGTCAAATCGCGAAACTAAACAACTTTTCTCAGATTTATATAATGAACAAATTTCTTATTCCGCTTTTAATGTCTGCCACAGCCGTTGCGGGCCTTACGGGTTGCTCCTCCAAGCAGGACCAACTTATCGACAAACCCGACTTCCACACCACCGACAGCATTTTCGATATCGAAGCGCTGGAGGCGCTGGGTCGCGTCACTAACCCCAAGGTGTCGCCCGACGGCTCCAAAATCCTCTACGCCGTCAGCTATGAGAGCGTGGAGCAGAACAAGAGCAACAACGACCTCTGGGTCATGAACGCCGACGGCTCCGACAAGCGTCGCGTCACTAAAACTCCGGGCTCGGAAGGCGAAGCCGCATGGCTCTCCGACGAGCGTATCGCTTTCGTGGCTGAAAAAGCCGGCAAACCCCAGATGTGGGTGATGAATATCGACGGCACCGGCCGCCGCGTGGTCACGGCTCTCGAAAACGGTGTGCAGGGCTTCTCGGTGTCGCCCGACGGTAAGAAGGTGCTCCTTATCTCCACTGTGAAATATGCCCGCACCGCTCAGGACGTTTATCCCGACCTCCCCAAGGCTAACGCCCGTATCATCGACGATATGATGTATAAGCACTGGGACGAGTGGGTCACTGAAATCCCCCACCCCTTCATCGCCGATTTCACGGGCTATACGATCGACAATCTTGTCGACATCATGGAGGGTCAGCCTTATGAATCGCCCATGAAACCCTTCGGCGGCATCGAATCTTTCGCCTGGAGCAAGGATTCCAAGCAGCTGGTATATGTATCGCGCAAAAAGGTCGGCAAAGAGTATGCCGTATCGACCAACTCCGACCTCTATCTCTACGATCTGGAGGCTAAGACCACACGCAATCTCACCGAGGGGATGATGGGCTACGATACCAACCCGGCTTTCTCGCCCGACGGCACCAAGCTGGCTTGGCTCTCGATGGAACATGATGGATATGAAAGCGATAAGAACCGCATTTTCGTCATGGATATGGCTTCGGGCGTCAAGACCGATCTCACCGCCGACTGGGACTATACCGCCGATGCCATAGCCTGGAATCCCAACGGCAAATCAATCTATTTCCTGGCTGCATACCAGGGCGTTACGCCGATTTTCTCGGTTGAGCTCGGCTCTAAGAAGGTGACCATGGTCACTTCCAATGCCGACGTGGCCGACTATGCCGCTCTGGCTCCGCTGGGTGAAAGCACCGTGGTCACCATGCGCCACTCTATCCTTTACCCGAACGAAATCTTCGCCGTGACCGGTCGCAAAGCCACTCAGCTTACCGAGGTCAACGCCGATGTCCTTTCTCAGATTGTCGCTCCTTCGGTTGAAAAGGTGCTCGTGCCTACCACCGACGGTAAGGAGATGACCACATGGGTTGTGCTCCCGCCCAACTTCGATCCTGAAAAGAAATATCCGGCTATCCTCTACTGCCAGGGCGGCCCGCAGCAGGCTGTAAGCCAGTTCTGGAGCTATCGCTGGAATCTTATGCTGATGGCCTCCAACGGCTACGTGGTCATCGCCCCCAACCGCCGCGGACTCCCGGGCTTCGGCACGGAATGGAACGCTCAGATCTCGGGCGACTATCCGGGTCAGAATATGCGCGACTACCTCTCGGCTGTCGACTATATGAAGCAGCGTCCCTATATCGACGGCGCTCACATCGGTGCTGTCGGCGCCAGCTACGGCGGTTTCTCCGTCTATATGCTCGCCGGCATCCACGAAAACCGTTTCGCAGCTCTGATTGCCCATGCCGGCATCTTCAATATGGAGGCTCAATATCTTGAAACTGAGGAGATGTGGTTCGCCAACTGGGATATGGGCGGTGCTTTCTGGGAGAAGGACAACGCTGTCGCTCAGCGCACTTTCGCCAACTCGCCCCATAAGTTTGTCGACAAATGGAACACTCCTATCCTCATCACTCACGGCGAATACGACTACCGCATCCTCTCGTCGCAGGGCGAGATGGCCTTCAATGCCGCCAAACTCCGCGGCGTGCCGGCTGAAATGGTAATCTTCCCCGAGGAGAACCATTGGATTCTCCGTCCGCAGAATGCCATACTCTGGCAGCGCGTGTTCTTCCGCTGGCTCGACCGCTGGCTCAAGCCGCAGGCTGATGAGGCTGAGCAGCCTGCCAAGGCCGATGTGGCTCCCGCTGCTGCGGAAGCTGACGCCGCGCCAGAAGCCGCTGCCGAATAATCCTGATTTCAACCTTCCGCCGGGAGGCGAAATGGCTCTGATTGGCCGTTTCGCCTCCTTTTTTTGCCTTCTTTTTCCCGTTTTGGGCCGTTTTATGCTCCGCAGGTGTTCTCATTGTTGCTTCTCTTGATAAAAAAGCGTAAATTTGCAAGAATCCGGATTAGGCTGCGGCTGATCCGCGTGATGATGTCTTACTGCATGGAGCATTTTCTGAACATAATGAGTTCGGGCGTTCTCATCGGCATACTGATTTCAGCGCCGATGGGGCCGATCGGCATGCTGGTGATTCAGCGTACCCTCAACAAGGGGCGCCGTCCGGCCTTCTTCACGGGCATGGGGGCAGCGCTGTCTGACCTCACCTACTGCCTGCTGACGGGCCTCGGCATGAGCTTCGTCACCGACTTCGTCACTTCGCGCCAGATGCTGCTCCAGATCGCCGGCTCTGTGCTCCTGATCCTTTTCGCCGCATACCTCTTCCGCAAGAATCCTACCGCCGGACTGAAAAAGCCCGACGATGCGCCCAATAATTTCTGGACCGATTTCGTCACGGGCTTTCTGTTCACTTTCGCCAATCCTCTGATTATCTTCTTCATAATCGGTCTGTTCGCCCGATTCAACTTTCTGCTGCCGGAGTTCCGCTATTATCACTATGTGGCTGGCTATGCCTCCATCGTAGGCGGCGCCCTGCTCTGGTGGTGGCTCATCACCTATTTCGTAAATAAGGCCCGCGCCCATTTCAATGTGCGCTCGCTCTGGATATTCAACCGCATTGTGGCTTCCATCCTCTTTATTATGGCTCTTGTGGGCCTCTACAAGGGGATTGTCGGATACATAGCCGCCTGACGGCCCGGCTGTCGCCACTCAGCGCTAAAACCCCTGTTTCTCCATGTATCAGCTTCACATCCCATATATCCCTTCGCTGGCCTCGCTGTCAATGCCTGAAGTCGCCAACGCCCTGGAAGATGGCGGCGTCCGTTTCCCGGTGGAGTCGCTCAACTGGCCTGCTGAATTCCCTTACCGCCCTCTGACGGTGGTGACGGCCGCTCACACCGACGATACTCTCTTCATCGACTTTCTTGTAAGGTGCAACTATCTCCGCGCCGAAAACTATCTCGACAATTCACCCGTCAGCGAAGATTCCTGCGTGGAGGTTTATCTCCAGCCTGACCCGCAAAGCGACCGCTACTTCACCTTTGAGTTCAACTGTGTCGGTGTGCTCAATTCCGCCATCTGCTCGCAGGCGTCGGGCTGCGCTCCGCTCCCCGAAGATCAGCTCAAATGCGTTCGGCGTTACGCCTCTGTAGGGCCGCGGCCTTTCCGCGAAGTGGAGGGCTCGTTCATCTGGAGCGTTGCAGTAGCCATACCGCTCGATATCATGGAGCTAAAATATGCCGGCTCTCCCCTGCTTCTGCGCGGCAATTTCAACAAGTGCGCTTCGGCCACTTCCCAGCCTCACTATCTCAGCTGGGCCCCGATAAGCTCCGCTCATCCCGATTTCCACCATCCGGAATCGTTTGGCAAAATCATACTCGACTGATACCTTATAAATCTGCATAAGTTTCTGACACCGGCGGCTTCTGATTCCTCCGGTCTCCCAAACCACTTTACCATTACTGTTACCATGCAAAATCTGGCTCTTACCAAAAACGAAGTTGTGGCCTATCTCGGCAAGGATCCTAAGTCGTTCACTCGCGCCGACATCGTCAGGTATATCGTCAACAACGGCATCGAGATGGTCAATTTCATGTATCCTGCCGGCGACGGCCGCCTGAAAACTCTTAATTTCGTCATCAACGATCTGGAGCATCTGGAATCGGTGCTGACCGCAGGCGAACGTGTCGACGGCTCAAGCCTGTTCTCGTTTGTCGAAGCGGGCAATTCCGACCTCTATGTCATCCCGCGCTACGCTACAGCTTTCCGCGACCCGTTTGCCGAAATCCCCACGCTGACCATGCTCTGCAGCTTCTTCGACAAGGATGGTAATCCGCTGGCCACATCGCCCGAACAGACGCTGCGCAAGGCTTGCCGGGCTTTCCGAGAGGCCACCGGACTGGAATTCCAGGCGATGGGCGAACTGGAATACTATGTCATCTCGCCCGACGACGGGGTATTCCCCGCTACCGACCAGCACGGCTACCATGAGTCGGGTCCGTTCGCAAAATTCAACGATTTCCGCACTCGCTGCATGCTCTACATCGCCCGTACCGGAGGGCGTATCAAATATGGCCATTCCGAAGTGGGCAATTTCACCCTTCAGGGGATGAACTATGAGCAGAACGAGATCGAATTCCTCCCGGTTGCGGCCGAAGATGCAGCCGACCAGCTGATGCTTGCCAAATGGGTAATCCGCAATCTGGCTCGCGAGATGAATTACAATGTCACCTTCGCTCCGAAAATCACGGCGGGCAAAGCCGGATCGGGTCTGCACATCCACATGCGCCTGATGCGCAACGGCAAGAATGCCATGCTCGGCGCTGACCGCCGCCTTAGCGAGGAAGCTCGCCGCCTGATTGCCGGACTGATGGACCTCGCCCCGTCGATTACGGCTTTCGGCAATACCAACCCCACGAGCTATTTCCGCCTCGTACCTCATCAGGAAGCCCCCACAAGCGTTTGCTGGGGCGACCGCAATCGCTCTGTGCTGGTTCGCGTCCCGCTGGGCTGGAATTCCGACCGCGATATGTCGGCCGTCGCCAATCCGCTTGAGGCTCCCTCAGCCTACGATGCCTCTCAGAAGCAGACTATCGAGATCCGCTCTGCCGACGGTTCTGCCGACATATATATGCTGCTGGCTTCTCTGGCTGTGGCAGCGCGCCATGGCTTCGAGATGAAAGATGCTCTGGAGGTGGCCGACCGCACCTATGTTGATGTCAACATCCACGATGAGGCTAATGCCGCCAAGGCTTCGGCTCTGAGCCAACTGCCGTCGTGCTGCGCCGCCAGCGCCGACTGTCTGGAGGCTCAGCGTGATATTTATGAAGCTGAGGGGATTTTCCCCGCCGCCATGATTTCAGGACTGATGGCAAACCTGCGCTCTTTCTCCGACTCCACGCTCCATTCGCGCGCCAACGCCGACCCTGACCTCATGTCGACTCTCGTCGCCCGCCATCTCCACTGCGGCTGATTGCTCCCTTCGCGGCCTTAGCACCCATACGCACCCTTCGTACCCTTCGCGATCTTAGCGTCCATACGCACCCTTAGCGGCCATCTCGCTATCCGACTCCGGTCCCTCTGCCGGTAGTCCCTCCGGTCCTTCTGCAGGCAATCCGGGCGGTCCGTCTTTCAATAATCCCTCCTGCGCCGCATCGCCTCTTCAGGCGATGCCGGCTGCTGCGTGTCCCTCAAGAAACCGGGCGGTGTCGCGGCGCACATATCCTCGAATCATGGAATACATCACTTCCTGCATTGGTGTCAGCTCACCTTCTGCTCGCGTTGCTCCCAGTATCAGTTCGCCGGCAAGTGCCGATACCATGGCCACACGCTCTTCCAGCGGCAGCGAGTTGATTGTGTTGATCACATTGGGGGTAATAACGAATGTTGCTTCCATGATAACTACGTTTTAGAGAGTTAGAGTTTCTGTTTTTCCCTTCCTGACAATGCAAAGTTAAGCCGCAGGGTGTGCAACCTTGCGGCATCTCTTTGTTAAACAATGTAAATTATCAGGGTTTCCTCGTTCTCTTACCGTTTTCCCTCTTCTCCCTCCGGATTTGCCCTTTGGGATTTGCCCTTTGGGATTTCCCTTTGGGTTTGGTCTCAGCATGGGGCCTTTCCCATGCTCAATTAAGCTGAGGATCAACGGGATGGTACAGCCAGTTGCGGTATGGCACTCCCATCGTCCTCACCACATCGTGCCAGTAGCCGGGTCCATCCTCGCTCAGGATCACATCGTCCGACGGCTTGGGAGCTACAGCCCACACATGGCGGCGTATCTCCTCGTCAAGCTGTCCGGGTCCCCATCCGGTATATCCGATGAAGAAGCGTATCAGCCCCTCGGTGGGCAACCCCATATTCAGGTATGATTTCATCTTCTCAAAGTCGCCGCCCACATACAGATCGCCCGTAAGATGGTTAGCTCCGGGTATCTCTTTCTCCAGCCGGTGGATGTAGAAAAGCCGGTCGCCTCCCACGGGACCGCCGCGGAAGATGGGCACTGCCACTTCCTCGTCGATTCCGTCGATGGCCTCACCAAGGGTGATGTCGGTGGGCTTATTCAGCACAAGCCCCATGGCGGGTTTGCCCGGTGAGTATTCCAGCAGAGAAATCACGGCATGATTGAAACTAAACTCTCTCAGAAACGGTTCGGCCACAAGCAGGCTGCCTACCTTGGGAGTGAGAGTGGGCATATTGATGCGGAACAAGCTCGCATCCAGATTCGGCATATCAGTTCTCATCGTGTGATTCTCCTTTCTGCGGCTTCCTTGCGTCTGTGAAGGCGCTGTCCGGTTGCGATGGTCAGCACGTTTGAGTTTCCCCGGACTGGAATCGCCGCTTTAAAATATAACAATTAACGCGCCTGCAGATTTGCTCACGCCCCGGTATCCACCAGAAAGCGCTCGGCATCGAGGGCTGCGCGGCATCCTGAGGCGGCGGCGTTCACGGCCTGCTGGTAGGTCGGGTCGGCCACATCGCCCGCAGCAAACACTCCCGCCACACTGGTTCGAGTCGAAGGCGAAGCCACCTTGATATAGCCGGCTTCGTCCAGTTCAAGCTTGTCGCGGAATAGGTCGGTGTTGGGTTTATGGCCGATGGCGAGGAAGAAGCCGTCGATGGGGAGGTCAAACTCGCGCTCGTTTTCCGCGCCTTTGTTCTCCACAAGTTTTGCGCCTTCAAGCACATCCTCACCATAAAGGCTGAGGGTATTGCAGTTGAAGAGCACTTCGATGTTGTCTTTCTCCATCACCCTCTGCTGCATCACCTTTGAGGCGCGAAGATAGGGCTTGCGCACAATCAGATACACCTGGCGCGCCAGCGAGGATAGGTACAGGGCTTCTTCGCAGGCGGTGTCGCCGCCGCCTACCACTGCCACCACTCTCTTGCGATAGAAAAATCCGTCGCATGTGGCGCAGGCCGACACTCCCATCCCCATATATTTCTGCTCATCGGGCAGACCCAGATAGCGTGCCGACGCTCCGGTGGCCACAATGACGCTGCCGGCCAGAATCCGGTCGCCGTTGTCGAGCGTAATCTTGAAGGGGCGCTTGGTCAGGTCCACATCGGTGACCACTCCCAGACGGATGTCGGCACCAAACCGCTCGGCCTGACTGCGAAACTGCATCACCATTTCTGTGCCGTTCACCCCCTCGGGATACCCGGGGAAATTTTCCACATCGGTGGTGGTGGTTAGCTGACCGCCGGGCTGCATCCCCTCGATGAGGATAGGTGCAAGATTGGCACGAGAAGCATAGATGGCAGCCGTATAACCGGCCGGTCCTCCGCCGATAATGGCGCATCTGGTGATAAATTCTGACATTGTCGTATTCTGTTGTTTGGTTATTATCAAAAAATGAATCAATTCTTTCTCTCTATCGGAGGTCTACAATCTCCACCCCGGGATATTTCTTTTTCTCGAATCGGAAATTCTCCGCTCCGGGCACTTTGGCTATCTTCTTTATGGAGCTGACATTGATTGAGACAGAAGATCCGTCACTGAGGGTCACGGCTATGGCCTGCGGCAGGTGGCTGGCTGAGTTGAGCGTCAGCACTACCTTGCGGAAGGCTTCGCGTTTGGTCTTGGGGGTAAATTCCAGTCGGTCGCTCCCTTTGGGCGCTGTCAGCCGGCGGGTGTTGTACCCTTTCTGTAACCCGCTGACTATTGCGAAGGGATTCACCTGCGAGATCTCTTCCATCGTCGGTTCGCAGATGTTCACCTCCTTGTTGGCTGCGGAGTAGGCCCACTGGGTGTGGCCGTCGAACCATACCGTAGCGTCCTGTGTGGTAAGGCGGAAGCGGTTGCCTGAAATCAGGATATCGCCCGAGGTCTTGCTGCCGGAGGCCGTGGCTGAGAAGCGTGCCTCAATGGCCGGAGATTTGCGCAGTTCGCCGGCTGCCTGCTGGAGCAGTGAGGCAGCTGTCGGGGTGGCTGCTGCGGATGTCATCACTGTGAGCAATATCGTAAGCAGTGCGGGTAAAATGTGATTTATATATCTCATAAATAAGATTCCCTGATATTATATTACTAACATTCGTGACTCCGGATTGGTTGATTTTGTAGCCAAAATGGCCCAAAGCTCGGTTTCCGGACTGCCTTACTCCATGGCGTTGAGGATGTCGCGCAGGCGCATGGGGTCTACCAGCACCTGACGCGGCTTGCCGCCCTGCGCCGGACCCACAATCCCCGCAGCTTCCATCTGGTCCATGATCTTGCCGGCGCGGTTGTAGCCGATAGAATAGCGTCGCTGGAGCGACGAGGTGGATGCCAGACCGGTGTTGACCACAATCTCCGCCGCTTCCTCAAAGAGCGGGTCGCGGTCGCCCACGGCGCCGAGGTTGGTGGCGCCGTCGCCCTCAATCTGAGGTTCGGGAAGAAAGTAGGCATGTTCGTAGCCGGCCTGCTGGTCGATATGGTCGCAGATGGCCTGCACCTCGGGGGTGTCGATAAAGGCGCACTGCACACGCTCCAGCGACCCGTTGACCGAGATAAGCATATCGCCCTTACCGATGAGCTGGTTGGCGCCGGTGCGGTCGAGGATGGTCTTGGAGTCGACCATCTGCTGCACGCGGAAGGCCATACGGCCCGGGAAGTTGGCCTTGATCAGACCGGTAATCACATTTGTCGAGGGTCGCTGGGTGGCGATGATCATATGCATGCCTACGGCGCGGGCCTTCTGGGCGATACGCGCGATGGGTTTCTCCACTTCCTTGCCTGCCGTCATGATCAGGTCGGCAAACTCGTCGACTATCATCACGATATAAGGGAGATAGCGGTGGCCTTTCTCGGGATTGAGATGGCGGTGGATGAACCGGTCGTTGTACTCGGTGATTGAGCGTACGTTGGCGTCGCGCAGAAGCATGTAGCGCTGGTCCATCTCGACGCAGAGCGAATTCAGAGTGTCGAGTACACGGTCCATCGACGTGACCACAGCTTCCTCTCCCTCAGGCAGTTTGGCCAGATAATGACGCTCCAGCACACTGTACAGACTGAATTCCACCATCTTCGGGTCGATGAGTACAAACTTCAGTTCGGCGGGATGCTTCTTATACAGCAAAGACGCGATTATAGTGTTGAGGCCCACCGACTTACCCATACCGGTAGCACCGGCCACGAGCAGGTGGGGCATCTTGCAGAGGTCTGCGATAAACACTTCGTTGGAGATGGTGACACCCATGGCCATGGGCAACTGATATTTCGACTCCTGAAACTTCTTCGAGCCGAGAATCGACCGTATGGAGACGGTCTGGGGGTCTTTGTTCGGCACTTCGATACCGATGGTGCCACGTCCGGGAATAGGAGCTATGATGCGGATGCCAAGAGCGGCGAGGCTCATGGCTATATCGTCTTCGAGCCGCTTGATCTTTGCGATACGTACGCCTTCGGCGGGGATAATCTCGTAGAGGGTCACGGTCGGGCCGACGGTGGCGTGGATATGGCTGATGGAGATGCCGTAGTCGTTGAGGGTCTTGGTGATTCGCTCTTTATTCTCCTCCTGTTCCTGCTGGTCGACGATGTTGGTCTTCTGGGGCACATCGCGGAGCAGATCGAGCGAGGGCATACGGAAGCGCGACAGTTCGGCTGTGGGATCGTAGACACTTTCCACGCCGTTATGTCCGGCCTCGATGGTGTTGGTCACCACCTCAAGTGTCGGGCCTTCTCCACCGGCGGTAGCCGCCATGACTGTCTCAGTGGCGGTTTCTGCCGGCTGGGCTGCCTCAGCTGCGGGAGTGCCATTAGCGGTTTCTTCATCTGTCTCCGGAGCCGGAGCCGTTTCCGAAGTTTCTGATGCAGAAGCCTCCGAGGTCTCCCCTGCCGCCTGGACGTCTGGATGATCAGCGTGAGTTTCTGGTTCGGATTCTTCTCCGGGGCGGATGGCGTAGATGTCGGTTTCCTCGACGGGTTCGTCCTCAAATCCCACGCGCACCATGCGCTGCGGCTCGTCATCGTGGCGTTCAGCCTGCAGTTCGGGGTGTTCCTCTTCTGCTGCTTCATGCTCGTTGGCATCGGCCTGTGCCATGGCCTGACGCACTTTCTCGCGGTCGGCTTCCATCTCCATGCGGCGCTGCTCGGCTTTATCACGGACAGCCTTGCGCATTTCGGTCACACGGCGGTAGAAGGCGGTGATGTCAGTGATATATACATAGGTTACGGCTGTGAGCAGCAGCAGGCTGACCAGCAGTGCGCCAATCCAGTCGATATAGCTGACCATCAGCACATTGATGTATCTTCCGTGATATCCCCCAAGGTTATAGTCGAGTGAGAGCCAAAGACTTACCAGCCCTAACACTATCGACAGGGTGACGCCTACAAGCAGGGTCTTGAAGGTCAGCGACCAGAATTCGGTGCGTCGTATCCCCATCAGGGCCAGACCCAAAACCACGAGGTAGACTATTGCTGCGAGCGATCCGAGACCGAGCCCTTCCACGAGGAAGGCCTGAGTGAAACCAGCCCCTACCGGTCCGGCGGCATTGCCAACGGCTCCGGGGGTAGCTGCCATCTGATTCAGGGTCAGCGAACTTAAAGCACTCTGATCTTCGGCTCCGGTCTTGAGGAATGAGATTGCAGCCATAGCAAAATATACGGCCAGAAACACCAGCGCCACACCGATTACAGCATGGAACCGCTTGTTGCACAAGAATTTGACCACTCCCCACTCGCGGAAGTTTATCGGTTCGCGCGGCGCCTTCGGTTGCTTCGGTGCCTTAGGCTCCTTGGCCTTGGGCTCTTTCCCTCGCTTAGCGTCGCGCTGCTCCCTATTCCCGGCTTCGCGCTCCCGGCGGTCAATGGACTCTCTATCCCGGCGGTCACGGCCAGGGAAGTCTCTCTCTCTGCGGTCGCGGTCGATTGGCTCGCGCTCCCGGCGGTCGCGCGCGCCGTTTTCATAATCTCCGGCGGTATCATCGGTCAGGGGGCGCTGTCGGCGAGGGCGTCGAGGCGAAGATGCCCTGTCGCCATGGTCATCAAAGCCACGGGCAACGCGGCCAGAGCGGACGGCGCGGTCATCGCGGTCAGCATCGGGGTCATACATCGATTCGGGATAATGCATATCCAGGCGATCTGAGTCGTAGTCGTCTGATCTATAGCCCGAGCGGTTTCTATATTCGTTCATCTGTATCTTTCAGAGTAAATTATTCACAAAGTTAAGCAAAAAAGCCGACAATCCTCCACATTTTTTCTCGCTTCAACGCAAATATTTTGGTAGTGAGGATTTTGTAAAAAGAGGGAAAATCTGTAACTTTGCAACCGCTTGAGAGTGCGCGCTCAAATTTGATGTTGCGCATTTATCAAAATGCTGAAAATCAAATAAATACAAAAGATACACTAAATTTTTATGGCTACAACAGCTGAT
>CAMEGQ010000026.1 GCA_945916235.1 uncultured Porphyromonadaceae bacterium
CTTCGATTGCCTCGGCGTTGTTGGTGATGGCCGTGGCGTGGGCGGAGAGGGTCTGCTGATGAGATGTTATGCTTTCACGCGTACTTGTACCCAACTGAGTTAGATTTTTACCAATAGTTGATACTTCCTCGGCGATATCACTTGTAATTAATTCGGCCAATTGTGCGTATGTGATGCTTTTACCTCCGCTGATTTCAATCTTGTCGGTATCGGCAAGTGATGTTTGGGGGGTCAGTTCGTCAATGGTCACAGCATTGGCACGTAGTGCTTTCAATACCTCCGCAACTATACTTTGGGTTTCGACTGTGGTCATATTATTCGTTTTTTATTGTTGGTGGTTAAATATAATCCGTTGTTATGGCGCATTACAAGATGATTCGCTTGCTCTATCGTGGGGTTTAGCCGCGTTACTTTCTGTAGATTCTGTGTAAAAACAAAGGAGTCTACACCGGCAAGTTGTACGGTCATTTCTGGCACAGACGCTTCTTTTCTTGCGTATCTCATACCATCAAAATATACATAGTCGCAACAAAGCAGTCTATTAAGCATCTCAGCGAACCATACAGGGCATCCCTGAGAGTTACCGAGAGTAAACTTTTGCTGCACTGAGTCCATGGAGTAGAGTGGAACTATGTCGGCGTGATCAGTAACGAATTGCTCACTGTCCACGGCAAATACCCAATCGCAATCTCTGAAGCCTCCGGGTACGCGAAAATCGAAGAAATGTTGCATACCGTCGATTACAAAGATTGCATCATCTCGTTGCCGATTGTTGGGAATAGAATATTGTATAAGCGTGGTCGTGTTTAGCTCATTGTCATTGTCGGTTACTTTAAACGCATTGGAGACTGCATCATTGATGTGTATTGTATATAAACCTACACTCATCGCAAGGGATGCAAACCATAGAGTCTGTTCTTCGTTTATGTCCCACTTACGTAGCGCGTGGTTATAAACAACCTCTCCATCAGGGTATGACAGCACGCTCATTTGAGGCATCTCACTAGATGTACCGATTATTTCTATCAGTATCCGGTCCGAGACGGCAAATGTCTGGATGTACTCGCTGGGCACACCATCAGACTTGTGCTTTGCGAAAGACAATGGAGTAAACGGGCTTATTATCATTTCTCTACTGATTTTACGATTAACTTATACTTTACCGATTCAGGGCGTCCGAAGCGAATGTCCTTACTTGCCAAAAAGCCTTTGTAAGTCAGGCCATGATACTTGATGGTGATAAGCGCTTCCGGATCTGCCGTCGTCTGAATATCCGCAGAAGCGAACGATAATTCGCCGAGTGTAAACAGCCCATTCTCCAGAGTTATGTCTGCCGTAACGCTTTCCCCATTTATAACTACATCGGAATTACCGGCAAAGGAGGCGAAATGAAGAATCAGAGGCGTACCCATAGCGGCGATATATTTGCCATTAGCTTTTAGGCACTCGATGGGGCTGTATTCAGCTCCGAATACAGTATCCGTCAGCACACCAGATATGGTAGCGCTACGGTCTATCTCCAGATGCGTTTCATAAGTTCGGCTTTCATTCTTAGGGTCGGGATCCTCCGGGTCATAGGGTACAACTATTAGCGTGCCTCCTGATGATGGATTGACATTGCTTGTTTCGCTCTGTTTCCCCGACGTTTCCTCCGCAACTTCAGATGTAGATGCTGTGGCTATCTCTTGACTGGTGCTATCAGCATCCTCTGCGGAGGAGACAGTGGTTACTTCCTTGCAATAAACGAAGAATACTGATGTGTCGGATTTGTCATCAGTGGTATCTTTGCTTCGTTCCTGAGATAAAAATTCCAGACCATAGCAGTCTGGCCGGTATTTGCTTTTGAGCGTTAGCTTTTTGCTGGCCACAGTTACGTTGGTATCGTATTCAACGGTAAAATTCCATTCGTCTCGGCCACATGCAGCATCATAATCCTGCTTGTCGTAGCCGATTTCAATGGATGAATAGATGTTGCCTTTGTTTACGCTGTATTTAAAGTCGGATACGTCCTCAGAAATGTTGTGCTCTGGGTTGCCGGTGAAAAGACTATCGCGGTGCACGAACTCGATGCTTTGGCGATCGAGAAAGTATGTGCTTTCGTCAAATTCATAGACTTCCACTGAACCATCTTTGAGATAATAGGCGTGGCCGTTGCTGCACTTATATATCTTGTCAGCGTAGATCTTGCTAGTGGACGGGTCGTTGTATTGATTATGGTTGGGGAACTTTGTATAATATTTCCCGCCATCCTTGTCAAGCGCTACAAACATCCCTGACGACCGGAGCAGGGATATTGTACTTATCTGCGATTGTGTTACCTCCGTAATCGAATCTATAGGTAAACTGGGGTTAATTGTTGACCCAGACGTAGAAGTATTATCGATGATGTTAACAAATTCTACCACTCCGTTAAACGGGCTGAACTGACGCTGACTCAACCGATATGTATAACCAAACACCGTTTCCATCCAGTCGCAAAATTCGTTGAAAGTGGTGTATAGTTTCGCCTCGGGCAATCCGCGCACGCTTTCACCTGCAAGGATATATGTCTTTGCCAACCTTGGATCGGTATCAGCTATAGAGGCACTAACAAGCAAATTCTTTTCGCACATCTTATCCATCATCGTTTTGAGCAGGGCTTTAGGCGATATGGCGTCGATGCGTATGGGCTTGGCTTTAGATTTCCAATTTGCAGTGATCTTGGACGTTATACCTATCTGGTTGGGTGTTCCATCGTGCGTGAGAGTATAAATGTTAGCCTTATACATAAGGCAGTAGTGGGTATTTACCGGTTTATTTGCCAAAGTAAATTTCCGTATCCACTTGCGGTCGGCGCAGTACACTTTCCAATTGGAGTTGGGCATACATGACTTTGTGCCCTGATACCACTTATATGGCTGACCATCTAATTTGGGGGAGGATGGGGTGTAATATACGGCTGAGCAATCATCGTAACGGTCACTTGTGCCAACAGCAGCATAAGCGTTGGCTATTGGATCAGGATTCGCGGCTACGAGAGATTCATAGGATGGATAGAACCCAAGAAACTTATTACGCCTTTGATCTTTATAGGAAATTTGCATGGGCCGAGCAATCTCCACATAGGTTTCATCAAGTTCCGGATGGTTAGGTGGGTATTGTAACAGAATAATCTCGCATTCTCTTACACTCGCCCAGCTGGGATATTTGTGACCATGATAGTTTATCTCAATAGTGAGTTCTACTTCTCCTTCTGATTTCTCGAAACGAAGAAAATGCCCGTTTCCTCCGGTAGTCTGGTCGCGGAACGAAAAAGGAGAATCTTCGAAGGTTTGCCCCTCGCCAACAACATATACGGGCAGACGTGTCCAGTCATCGACGTTGCACAAGGATACGCAAGCATCGTTAAACTTGCTGCTGCATGTATCCATTATCTCGAATGCAGCTTCGTTAGGCATACTCATGCGGTCGTACAAAAGTACGCCGTCGGTGGGTATATCTTTCCCTACCGTCAGCTCGTATTTGGTTGTTTTACGTGCTTTGATTTTCCCCTCCAGGGAATTGTCAATTGCTGATACGGAGAATACCATGCCATCCCAAGCCGCCGTCGAGAAGTCTAACTGAGCATCAAACTGCTTATGGTAACGCCAATTGTCATCAATGGTAAAAACCGATATGATAACCTCGGCTTTAAATCCGTCTTTCAGATAAGTATCAAGCAAAAGGTCGTATGCCTCACCGACAAACTCAAACTTTGAAGAGAATGATCGGATAACACCCATGTAGTCCTTTCTACTCCAGGCACACTCTATAGCATCCCAATTGCGGATAGTTTCGCTATTGAGCTCAATTATTTGTTTGTCTATGGTTATTTGGTACTTTGTCAGCATGATTCAGCCTTTAGATAGGACCTTTAGCAAAATTACAGTTAAATACCACAGATTGAGCCTAAGTGCAGAAATTCTGAAAATTGATACTCCCAGATAAATCGTGTTAATGGTTTGATTATTTGATGTATAGGTCTTTCTTTATTCTGAAAACGGCTTTTGTTGTAAGACAACGTGGGCATACAAATTAGGATTCCTCATTTATATGGTTAACCATCATCCGGAGCCTCAAAATTGTAGCCCCAGATGATGATTGTGGCTTATATCGGGATTATGCGATGCAAATTAGGTTCTCAATTTTGAAGCATCTGAACGAGTTCTTCTCGGTGTCAAAGTAGACCATTGTTTTGTATGAGTTTTTTGTCAATCGGTTGCCATGGCTCAGAGCTCCGACGGATGTGCCTTTAAGGGTGCCGAGTGCTTTTCGGATGGTACCATCGGCTTTTTGGTAGTAGAAGGTTACAATATCCTCACGCATGGCTTTAGCAAGTTTATACAGCTGCCATGCCTTAATTAGACATAGACGCCAGCTCTGCCGGGTTGACTTGAAAAGTTGCCAAGCATATTTCATCACTCTCACGCGGAAATTTTTCTTTTTTGCTTCCATTTTTCGGTTTTATTGGTTTGACTTGTAAATATTAAAGGTGTTTTTTTATATTGTAAAGTTCATCATTAATAGCAGGATATGCAATCAGAATGGGCACCATTTTTGATGATGCCCAACACCTTAACATTTACTGACATATTATATTATAGCTCTAAGGCTCTCTTCAATAGTTCCCGGCCAAGCCTCGCCCGACTTTTAGCTGTTGCGTATGATATATTGAGCATTCTTGCTATCTCGTCGTATGAATAACCTTCAGCATAGAGCATTAGGCTCTCAATGCCACAAGTCTTGTGGCGGCATTGCTCCACAATTTCATGGATGCGATTGACCGATGCCAGCTGGTCGGCATACTCTTTCCCCTCATATAGCTCGTAATCACATAGCCCTGAGAATAACACACATTTCCGTCGATTGTATTGTGTGATGTAGGTGTTCTGCATAATAGCACAAGCCCACGGTCTGAAGCTTCTTTTCTGGTCATACGAGCTCCCCTGACTCAGGCATTTACAAATGGTTTCGCTGGCAAGATCTTCAGCATCACTGTGATTAGAGTAGTAGATACGCGCCCGCCGACGTATCCAGTCGGCGTTGATAATGACCAACTCTTCGATTGTCATCACTTTCGGCTCAGTATATTTGCGCGCATACACATGGCGGCATGTTCATGATCACATTGCTTTCGCAGACGTTTGGCTGCCAAGTGCATCTTTTCAATAACATCGTCAATCGGATATGTGCGATACATCAGGTGATGACGGAGACATATAATCTCCGATAATATCCTGTCGCATTTTGTTTCTATTCGCTCTAAGCCGGATTGTTTTTTCAAAAATTTGTTTCTGCGCTTCGTCATAACTTTATGCTATTTGCATAAGGTTACTAACGATTCGTAATATGGTTCAATATTAATGGTATAAAATTAAAGGCTTACCAGCGATAGGTAAGCCTTTAAGCAATTGAAGATCTCTTTATCTATTTTTGCGTGCCGCAAGAATAGCTTTCATCTCGGTATTGTATCGGGCAATAAGATGAGCGAATAAACTTGCGCTCATGGTATTAATGTCAATCTGGAATTTAAAATGAGCCATAATAGCGGCCGTCTGTGCTTCGAACGCCTTTCTGATGTCGGTTTTTTCCTCCTTGTCGCATTTGTTTTTTTCGGCTTCAATCTTCTCGATAGTAGCTTTCGCCCTCTCAAGACGCGAAGCAATTTCGGCTTCAAGTCTCGTATCATTCATATGGTGGACTTTGACGCCGTATGCGGCGAGCACTTCTCGCGCAGACGCATGGGCCTTCAGATTTATCATGTTGGAGCACATGGTAAAAAGCAAACGATTAATCTTTGCCTTTGTTAGCCTCTCAATTTGCATGAGGTATTGTTTAACACCAGGTGCATCGCAAATCTCTTTAAATTCAAAGACTATACCCCTCATGGCGTCCGCCAAATTAGCCGGGCTGGCAAACTCACCTCTTTCAAGCAGAACGCGAGTATTGCCGCTCGCCATATCAATAAATTGGGATACGGTCAGTTGGTCAAGACGGGATTTCATAGATTCGCATTTTTATAATTTTCAAATTCTGCCTGATAGGCTATCTGCCGCTGACTCTTTATCAGCATGCGCATTAGAAAAATCAACTCAGATACATCCTTGCGGAATGGCTTATCATCGTATGGCCTGATGCTGAGTGCCGATGGCTCCGGGGTAATGGCCGGGCTATCGCTTAGCAATTGTATATCTCTGGCATCGGGGATGACCTGAGCGCCTTTGGGAAGATCTACTAACGTCGGCGTGTCAGGTGTCACCCATGCTCCATCGTCAGTAAGCACAATCTCCGGGCGGCCGCCATCACCTACCATGGCCATACCGCCTTGGTGGTAGTCTGTACCCTTTGCGTATTTGGGGATGGGCGTGGCAAGAATTGTCGCTAACTGTACTGCTCCCATAGCTCCGGCTATGGCGGCCATTGCTATGCCGACGGGGAATGGTTCCATCTGTAATGCATTCATAATTGCAAGCGCTGTGGCGATGCCGCATTGGGCAACAGAGTTAGCCTTATCCCAGATAGCTTGCTTGTGTTTTAACTGTTGCTTTTTCTTTTCAAGTTCCTCATTCTTTTTGGCCGTGAGTTCCTCAGAGGCTCGTTTGCGAGCTTCGCCCTCCTCTTCTGTAATGACGTTCTGCTCTACCAGTTCGGAGATTCGCTCCTGCTCGGCTTCGCCAGCGGCTTCGTTGGCCTCCTGTTCATCCTCGACCTTCTGGATTTTAGCATCATAAACGGCACCAACAAGTCCATTAATTGTGTTAAGGGAGTCGGCCGCGACCTGAAGCCATTGCTGGGCGTTTTGTATTCGTTTTTCCTTGGACTTGGCATCTGCCTCATTGACCTTCTCGATATTCTCAATCGTTTTGTCGGCCATCTGCTGTTCGAGTTGTGCCTTGGCCTTGGCCAACTGCATCTCTAAATTCGCACGCTCCTCAGCGGATAGGTTTTCTGTTTTCAGCTGTTCCTCAATCAGAGCAATGGACCTCTTTACCGTCTGCATTGCGTATCGTTGCTGTATCTCTGCTGACTCACGTTCATACTGTTCCTTTAGCCTTGCCTGAGCCTCAGTATCGCCTTTGGCAGCCGCAAGACGTTGTGCGTATTCGCGTTTGAGCTTATTCAACTCAACAATCATGGCAGTGTTGGACAACTCTTCCTGATCGGCATATTTCTTGTGGATGACTTGGAGTTGCTTTCCGGCGTAGTCCTCTTCAAGTTCAAACCTCTGTTTGTTGAACTTTTCATTAATGATGGTGATGTCGGCACCGGTTTTCTCGGCCTCTTTCAACTCTTTTACCCGCGCAGCCTCAATCTGGGCGAGTTTCAAATCAAGTTCCTCCTTACTTCCTTTCTTGGCAGTAGACAAGCGGTTCGAAAGGTTGATTGATGCGAGATCCTGCTGATATTTCAACTCGCAATTGGCAAGGTCTTGCTGCATTTGGGCTATAAGACTCAATCTTAGCTCTTGTTCCTGAGCCGAGTTTCCCTTTATGGCGTCAAGTTTTTTCTTGAAACTAAGCCGGATTGTTGCCATATCCTTTTCGTGGCCTTCCTTCATTATAGCTATTTTTGACTCTTCAAGGTCTTGAAGCTGTTTCAAAGCCTCTTTTGCAGCTTTCTCAGCATCTTTATCGCCCTTGCCGCCACCTCCATTTTCAGGGGTTACGCCTCCATTACCTTTCGGCTTGGGTCGGTTTGGTGTGGAAGTGGAATCGTCAGGAGACAAATCAATAGACACTTCTTCAAGACGATCTTCCAGAGTCTTGTTAAAGGCATTGGCGGTATTGTTGGCGATGTTTCTCGCCATCGTTTCCACATTACCTTTCAGTGCGTTCATGCCGTCGCTCCATCCTTTTTTAACCTTATCCCAGTCAAGGGTTACGATACCCTCGATAACAGTACCGGCTGCACTGAACCCATCAACAATCTGGTTGAATACAAATTTGAATACTTCCCATACGGTTTTAAAAGAATTGACAAGGCCGTTTACAGCTCCTCTAAACACGAGGGAATTGTTATACATCCGGATAAACCAATTCACAATATCAACGCAATTTCTGATGATAGCCGTAAGACCCTGCGCTATATATGTTTTGGCATTGGCAGTCATGGTTTCAAAACTGGTCCCGCTCATTTTAAAAACGGCATTAATCGTCTCGCTCAGTTCCTGCTCTGCATCAAGCTGATTTCTGGTAGCCTTGCCAAGTTCGCCGGTTCGGTCTTTCGCTATGTCGAGATTGGTGTTAATATCAGCGATGGATTGTATAAGCAGGGTGCCACCTTCAGCTGCTGTGCGGCCAAACACATTTTTCATCAGCATACCTGCCTCCTGAGAGTTCTCCGGAAGTTCTTTCAGCTTGTTGGCAACTTGCTGCACGGCCTCCAACATGGTAATGTTCCCTTCCTGGAGGTCTTTCTGCATCCGCTCTGAGGATATACCGGCAGCATCTAAGGACTCGGCAATCTGTTTCGTCATTGCTCGCAGACGAGTTCCACCTTTGAGAATGTCCTGGACACCCTGCTCACTGAATATGCCATTACGCGTCTCAGCGAGTATTGACATAAATTCCTGAGCGCTCACGCCTGCATCACGTAGCGCCGGGGCGAATCTGTCTATATTGGCAACCATGTTGCCGCTCATGTCGGCACCGGACTGAATACCGTCTTTCATCAGGTTGTTGGCCTCTTCCCAACTGAGTCCGAACTGCTGAACAAGTGTATTGGCCGCGCCTATAGTCTCAGCATATCCTTTGCCCATGTGATCGGCGAGTGCTGACATATCGGAAGTAACCTTGTCGGCCGCTTCACCGGTGGCACCGGTGAAGTTCTCTGTGAGCCTCGATGCCTCAATAAGTCCTTTGTTGTAGTCGTACCACCATTTGACCCCTGCGACTACTCCGGCGATTCCGAGAAATGAAAGTACCCAGGGATTAGCAAGCAACCCCATCAATGTCTGCCCAAGAGCTTTGACAGATGTCGTTATTCCTCCGATAACATTGGCCGTCTTTGCTCCTTCAAGGCCACGGAGAGATGAGCCGAACTGCGTATTGATACCACATAGGCCAAGCAACTTATTTGACAGGTCTTGATTGGCTTTCGCGTTGTCTTGAACTGCCGGAGTGTTTCTCTTGATGAGTTCTGTATTCCGGGCAATTTTATCATTGAGTTCCTTGATGCGTTTCTGTGCGCCCTCGGAATTAAGATCAACATGTTTGAGAGCCTCAACAAGTCGCTTGTTTTGGGATTCAGCCTCGGCTATAGATGTAGACTCTTTCTGCATTATGTCGGAAACATCGGACAGCTTGCGCTTGTTCTCCTCAATTTTGGCGTTGAGAGCAGTAAGAGTGGACTGATGGTTCACATCATTTTTGTCAAGCATGACCTTGGCCTCTTCAAGTATTCGGGTCTGGTCGATGAGGTCTTGTGTTGTCCGAGCTTCCTGACTCATGGCGGCAGTCAGACTCTCAGTCGACACAACACCATTTTGTCCGGCAATAGCATAATTGCCGACATTGCGTTGAAATTCGCCCATGTCAGCGGCCATATCCTTGAGGTGTGCGTCGAGGTTCTGTATGGCAGACTCCATTTCTTGACCAAATGCAGATACTCTGCCTTCTTCGCCGAGTTCTTTATAGGCTTTTTTCAGGAGTTCTAACTGTTGAGACAACTGAACATAGCTGCCTTCGGCCGTTTGATTAGCCTTTTCCTCGGCAGTCATAATGGAGTTAAGCGTCCGTTTCTGCTGCATGAGGTCTCGTGTCGAAGCCATCAGGTCGGCCTGAGCTTTGGCGTATTGAGTGGCGGACATACGCCCCGCTTTAAGAGTCTGTTCATTTTCTTTCTGTTTTTTCTTATTCTCTTGCAACTGCTGATTGATGCGGACCAGACTCTTTATCTGGTTTTCGTAGGTGTCATGGTATTCTTCGAGCAATCTTTTTACCTTTTCCTGTTCGGTATAGGCAGCGCGTGTTGCTTTGTTCACCCGCTCCTGTTCCATCAGTTGCCGGGAGATAGTGTTTGTGGTATTGGCTATAGTCTTGCCTTGCTCTGATATAGAATTGCTGAGTTGCTGGGTAATCGTAGCCGCTTCCTTGCTTTTTTCAATGAGCAATTTGTCCAGCTTATCAAGATCACCAACAACGCTGACTTTTATTTCGAGCCCTTTAGCAAGCTGCCTGGCGGTATCAGTGTACCTGCTCAGCAAGTCTTGTATGGTTCTGTCAAGTTCTTTAATCCGGTCTATCGTCTCCTGAGCGACAAGATCGGTAATTTTTATTTCGCTCATTTAGTATGGCGTTATATATTCTACAATGTCTTTATCTGTTTCACTGGCTTCTGGGCAAAATCCGTAAGTGCCATCTGGGTTCTTGATGATAATTACAATTACATCTTCCATTTTAGCATAAGCCTTAGCAAGCCTTCGTATGCGGTCAAGTTCTTGGCCGAGTTTCCGATGTTCACACGCACAACTCATTTGTATCCACAATTGCGAAAGAATTTTTCTATCGACGGCATCATATACTCCCGGTTGAAATATTCCACGGCTGACGGTCCCATGTTGAGAATCTCATCCCCATATTTGGATACGATGGCAGGACCATCACCGGTACCTGGGTCTATGTGCAGCACATCTCCTCGTCTGTCGGCAAGTATGTCTGAGAAAAATTTACCATTGATGTATAAGTTGGGCACATTTTCAGGACGTGGTGGCAGACCGAGCAACGTACTTCCGCGTGGCGGAGTAATATCTTTTTTCCATGCCTTGTATGCGGCGCTCCTATGATACCAATAGCCCTCTTCCTCAAAATATGGGTCATCGTCATAAGTGGGAGATAGCATCGCACCTTTTCCATTCTGACCGCTGTAGATCTGCTCCTGAATGGCAACTACGACATTGCCTGAATGGTCTGAGAGACATTTAACTACATTCTCTTCAAAGCCATCGGCAATCTTGTGAATGACTGATGCTACTTCTTCGATACCCATAACGGTAAATTTAAGGGGCGGAGATTTGCACCCCCGCCCCGGTTATTACTTGCTCACTTTTGTTTTGGCCGGCTTGGTTATCTTCTCGTAAACTTTGCCGAGCATCTTCTTTCGAGTCGCTTCATCGCGATCTCTCCAGAATGCATTCAGGTGGGCTTTCTCGAACTGTTGGGCGGTCATCGTCTTGATTACTGCCTCATTGAAATTGACACCCTCGAAAATCATACCTCTTCGATGCCTTTGATGTCTTTTTCATAAAGCACTTTTGGCGCTTTGAGGTGAGGCACGCTCCCGTCAGTGGCCGTTATCGTTAGTGATTTGGTAACCGAGTCGTAAGTGGCGGCGGAAGTCGTGCCACTGAGAACCTCTGCACCAGCTTCAACAATAAGAGGGCCATAGATGGGGGTTACATCATACCCGCCGACTTTCTCGTACAGTTTGTAACTGGTTCCAGACCCAGACTTGGCCAGACAAACGGCAACCAGACCCAATGTCAGGTTGAATACGTCGAAACCCAATTCAACATAGTCGAAACCGATGAAAGACTTTTTGGCGTCCGAGTGGGCAAATGTGATGTTCATCGTAGCAGCTGCAGATGATGTGGGATGCGGTGTCGCGTCGGTGTAAACGGTGCTCATCGGGAATCCGGCTAACGTATCAGAGTCGTCGCGCATACCATAAAGGATGTTGTTTTCATCGACGAAGTAAACATCGAATTTGGCATTGGCAGACTTGGTGAATGATGCGTGCAACTCCGGATAGAACTTATCGAGAGTGTAAGTATCCTTCCTGGCGGAAATACCGGTGACTTCCTCGCCGCCGTAGCCATTTGCTGCAGTCTGGACCTCGCCTCCGTTTTTCGCATATTCGCAAAATGTGAACACGCCATAAATGCGAGAGGGGCGGTCAGCATGGGCGAGTTTTTCAAGCGCATCTGCCGTAAGGTCGGCAGGAAGTTTTGTGCCGTGTTCGACGATGATGGCGCCCTTCATTTTGCCAAAATCGGGCTGGCATTTGCTCACGCCTGTATTGAGATTGGCGTTGTTGCAGTTTCTTAAGGTTCTCATTGTAGTCTACAATTAGGTTTTTTTACTGTTAATACGAGGTTGGAAATATTAATGGCATCTATGGGCTCACTGAGAGCATCCCCGGTGCCCGTATGAGCGCCATATCTGCCATAGGAGTAGTTTTCAGAGTAATCGTGCCCTATAATTCCATTGTACGCCACATCTATTCTGCCGTCATCCTTGAGCGCAAGAAGAAAACGCTCATAGATAGGCCGCAGTATATTCTGGAACGAGTACACAAGCCTTTGCTCATTGCTATAATCCTTAGATGTCGAACAGGCTATAAGAATATTCACATTGGCGCGGCTATAGTATTCGGCGCTGTCTCGGGCTTCTTTAAACGGACAGAACAAAGCTATGAGTGGAAACTTAATCTGATTTCCTTCGGGCATAAGGCTCAACTCATCGAGGCGATCTTTTACATATTGAGAGTTGCCAAAGGTGTAGTTTATCTTAGGGCAATCTATGACGTATTTCTCCCCGGAGCCATCAATCAGGGTAAGTGAACATCCAGAAGCGGTCGCTTTAACCACATCTGCAAGTATCTCTATGATTTGATAACTCCTCATAAATTGAGCGTATTGATTTTTGTTACCATATCTGGATTAATGTCTATGCCTGCAACCTGAC
The DNA here is from genome assembly GCA_945916235.1 of uncultured Porphyromonadaceae bacterium. GTDB lineage: Bacteria > Bacteroidota > Bacteroidia > Bacteroidales > Muribaculaceae > UBA7173. The sequence goes on from CAMEGQ010000026.1 coordinate 12,702, forward strand.
AACCCTCCGAATTTACCCAGCTGGCAAATACTCGGTTTCGGTCAACCATCCGGTTCCACGCGGTTACCTGGCGGCGGATTGGCGAAACATAGTCATTGGCGCACTTGAGTCTTACAAGCCCTGTGATGGTCGCCTGAGTCTGGCTATCTCGCAGTATCTTGTAAAAAACATAATCTGCAAAAGACTCGCGCAAACGTTCGCAAATTGATTCCAGAATATCTGTTCCACTGTTACCAACATCATATATTCGCAGATTATAGTTGCCTTTCCCATAGTCATTGCTTGCCCGAAGTTTATCATCTGCGGCCATGACGTGAAGCGTGCAACCATCTGCGGCATCCTCATCTATTGCGGCAAGATAGCTATCGACCTTATAGCCTACATCCTCTCCGAGCATCCGGATAAGAAATCCTTGCTGATATTCAGCTATGTATGCTTCAATGACGGCGCAAACATCCAGAGCATTGACATTGGGAAGCGATGGCTTGCCAAGCGTGGCGTTCTGAATGTGGCGTGGGCCGTCAACGAAATATGAGCAGTCTATCAGCATTGTTACTCTGATTTTTTAGATCGGGTTTTATTCTTAGGTGTTGGTGCCGGGGCAACTTTGGTGTCGGTCTCTTCGATGTCTTTCACATCATCAAGGTTAACCTCTGTCATATCTTCGGCATCCACGGTCTTGTTATCTTCCACGGCTTCGGGTTCTTTGGGAACGGTTTCGGGTACGTTTGAACCATCGTTTTCAACGTTTGGACTGTCGTTGGGAACGGTTTCGGCCGATTTGGGAACGGTGAAGCCGAACTTGGCAAGACGGACGGCGAGGTCTTCGGTAATGGCAATGCCTTTCTCAGCGATAGTGCCAACAAGGACTCTGATGATGTCAGCGAGCTCTACCTGAGACGAGGTCATCTCCATGCACGCATTTGTCTTGGCGTCCAAATCTTCCCGAAGTGTGGCGATGCTGTCGGCATCAAGAGCCGAGTCCGGCTGACAGGGCGTGAACACAATCACGCCTCTGTCAACACGGATACGGTTTTCCTGAATGACTTTCGCCACTTCTTTGTGGTCGCCTTTCAGAATGTAGTTCATGATCACGACTTCTTGATGGCGGTTTTGAGGGCGCTAATGCTACCGTAGGAGAACGCCCACGGGCAGAACACGGGGACAATCTCTTCGGCCTGGGCGAGCAGGACTACCTGGTTCTTGAGCTTGGTGTTCACGTCGTCGGCCCACTCGGCTGTCAGCGGAGTATAGTCGATAATCTGGGCGCCGCGCTGCATGTCGCCGAGGAAGTATTTGCCAACCGGCATACCGCTGTAAGGAACGACGCGGAGACCGCCGATTACGGGGTTGCCGTTGATGTCCTTGACTACTTCGAGACGGTTGCCGTCGGTGGCCTTCTCGCAACGGATGGCGTTGATGGTAATCGGGTTCAGAACGAGGACGGTGGGAACGAACTGAGCGTAGGTCATCACCGAGATAGCGGTCTCCAGTGCGTCGATACTGTTGGGCGATTCGATGCTCTGATATGCACCATTCTTGAACGACAGTTTCAGAGCGGCCACGTCGGCGGCGAGCAGAGAGTCGTTGTTGGCGGAGGAGAGTTCGGCTCCTTCGAGGAAGATGCGGCGGTCGTTGACCTTGATAACATCATAGGTCTTGTTGAGGTCGGTGTTGGTCACAGCGGCAGAGCCGGTAACTTTCAGACCCTCGATGAGTAGGTCGTTGGGTTCCTTCAGTTCTACGATGAGGCCGTTTTCAACTTGTTCGATAGAGAGAACGCCGCCGGCAGCTACGGTAAAGATATTGTCTGAGATAATCTTCTCTATCGCGAGAACACCATCATAACGAGTGATGCCTTTGAGGTTGTCCCCGGAACCGTCGCCGAAGAGGATTGCAAAGTCCTCGGCATCGCGGACGCCGGAGAGCAGGCAGTTCATGACATAGCCACGGAGATAGGTCTTGCACTTGAGCGCGCGCTTGGAGAGCTTGAAGTGATGACCGACGCGGGCAACCTGAGCTGTCTCCTCTTTGATTTTGAGGCTCGACTCGGGCAGCATGCCGTTCTCAGTGACGTAGCGGGCGTTGCGGTCTACATCGTAAATCTGCTGGAAAGCGAAGATGGGGAACTCGGGGTCGCCGGGAAGTACGGTTGAGAAGTCTCGGACATGGAGTTTCTTGTCGGTAGCCTGAGAAACGACACGGTCGCTCTGCTGGGTCATGGTAAGGGTACCGCCGGGAACGACATTGCTTGTAAGAGAAATGTCCTTGAAAGCGAAAGCGCCGGATGACTTCTCGCGGTCGTTGATGAAGTCCTGCATCTTCGGTGAGTTGTACATCTCATCGAAAGCCTCGTTGAACTTGCTGACGAAATCGAGGCCGATGCCGCGTTTCTTCATCTTTTCGAGGGCCTCGGACAGGTTCTTGACCTGGTCGATCAGTTCCTTGTTTTCTTTGGCAAGAGATGTGAGGGTTACACCGTCCTCAGCCGTGAAAGGCTTGAGGGCCTCTTTGAGGGCGATGGGGTCAACGAGACCGTCAACCGACTTGTTGATAGCATCGGTGAAAGCACCGAGAAGGGTGTTGACGAACTGTTTCTGCTCGTCGGGGAGACCGGCGGTCTTTACGCCTACAATCTCCTGAACTTCTTTGACTGTTAATTTTGCCATAATGCACTATGAATTAAATGGTGAATATTTACTTTTTAGTTGCGGCATTGAGTGATGCCCAGAAAGAAGGCGACGGTGTAGGCACATCGGCCGATTTCTTTTTGGTTTCATCTTTTTTGCCGGGTTTCTGCTCTTCATCCTCAGGCTTGACACCTTCGGTCGGCTTTTCGGTTGAGGGTTTCGTGCATTCCTCGTCCTCGGGCTTCTTCTCCTTGTTCGCGGTTGGATCGGCAGGGATAAGGAGGCTGTTGGAACGATAGACACGGCTCCAGCAATAAGGACAGCGGACGTATGCAAAGGCCTCAACGATGCTCTTTGTTGAGATTTCTTTCTTGGCCGAGGCCAGGCCGTCTATGATTGCGGAAACTTCGTTTTGAATTTCGGGGCGATAGCGTTCAATCTGTCGGCGTGCCTCATTGCGTCCAATAGACATTACAAGTTCTCCGGCCGCCTCCTGAACCTCTTGCGAGAACGTATGCTCCGGCTCGTTGTCATAGTCGAACTGATGACCGCAACACGGACAGGTAACAATCATACCGCCCCCCAGTGATTTGAGTAACAGGTTGAGTTCCATATCGTAGTTTTTAAGTCGCTCATCGGAATATCCGCGCTGCTTGAAAGCCATGCGGAGCAGTTCGACGGCATCCCGAATCTGGTCCTCGGATGCGCTCTTCAATCCAACGAGGAACGTCTGCGGATTGGCACCCCAGCCCGTCAGCGTGGAATATTCGAGCATCTTCCATCTTACGACCTTGCGGCGGTCCTCCTCATCACGGGCAAGAGCCTTGACACCGATAGAGTGTTCAAGTGTGCGGCCTGCCTCATGGAAGAGCTTGTAATCTTCAAAGACATCGCGGCAGATCTGCTTGTTGAGGTTCATCTGTCCGGTCATGATGAGGTTTCCGTCCTTCTCTTCTCCTGACAGAGGCACGCCAAGCAGCTGGCGCGTGTCGTGGTTGAGGTACCATCGCATTTTCGCTATGTCATCGCGGAGGGTGTCCACGAATGACCCCGGCATCGAGATGTCGTGCTGTGCGTCCTCGATGCCTATACCGTTCACCGCTACGGTGACGATACCCTTCTCAGTGACGTCCAGTGCTTTTGTTTCGTACTGGAGGTTAATCATCTGTTCTTTCATTGCTTTCTCCTTTCGAGGGTTTATTATTAAGTTAGTTATTGTCTTGTTTCGGGTCTTTGTACTCGCCGGGTTTACCGCCGCCGGACTGCCCCGTGTTGATTTGAATTGGGGATGTCTGCGCCTTGATTACGCTGTCCACTTTGGCGATCTCTTCAGGAGTCATCTCAAACTTAACCTTATCGAAAATCTCTCCTTCAAGAGCATCTTCATGAATTTGAGCACGCCACGCATTGATAGAGATTAATCCGTTTTTGAACTGACTTAGGCATCGCTCATTCACCAGCTTCTTGACTTCCTCTCCCTCTTTGAGGCCAGATTGCAGACAAGCCACATCGCTGAAATCACAGTCAATATACAACCCCTTTTGCTCAAGGCCGAGGAATGTTGTCAGAGCCTCGCAGAAACGCTTACAGGCTGGAATGATCACAGAGGTATAGACGCTCTTTTCAGCGGCATCCTGGTTGCTGAATGTGGATTGGTCCTTGCGCGGCACAAGCACCGACGGAATGCCGAACACAGATGCTATCTTGATAGCGTCCTCCAGCGTCTCATCAAAAGGCTGGAGTTCTGTTATTGATAGATTGGTTCGGACGAAATTCACGGGAATGTCGGTAACGGCCCAGGGTGACTGACCCTCGCCGACTCCGTATCGTGTCGTTACCTGCTCCTGAAGTTCTTTTTTTTCATCAGGTTCGAGAGCAACTGTTCCGGTGGTGTCTTCCTTTTGGGCTACTATAAAGCCGAGAGCACCGCGTTTGAGATAAATCACGTTGCGGGCCTCGTACACTGCGATGAGGTTGGCAATGGGCTTTTTCACGGACAGCAGGCGGCTTGACGCCTTCATGTAGCCGACACCTTTCAGCAATTCGGGGATGCCGTCGCGATCGTGCCATATCTGCCAATATGGAATTGTCAACCCGCTGTATGGGCCGAGGTTGAGGGTGTAGCCTTTGATGAGTTCATCTATTTTGGCAACACCGAACATCGGAACGCCATAGCTGTAATCCATCGGCTTGACCTCTATCAAATGTGCAGGCAGGCTCCAGTAGTTTGAGCACCACTGAAACTTGGTGGCCTCGGCCGTGATGTTCTCAGGCATAGCAGCGCGCAAGAACGCATTTCCGGTGGCGAGTTTGTACACAAAGTGCTGATAAACGATTTCACGCCACGTCATTATCGGGTTAGGCTGTTTGAGTATGGTGTCGGCGCCGAGGCGGTTGCACCATACTATGCTGTCATCCTTGACCCTCTTCAAATCAAAGTGAGCCTCGGATATGCGTTTGGCTATAAAGTCTATCGGCCAGAACACCTCCGGTATGGTCTTGAATAACTCGATGAAGTTATTCCCTACAACCGTGGGGCGTGTAAGCAAATCGAGGTTTGCAAGAATCTGCCGAAACCGCCATGCATCCGGAATGTCAGAAATTTCCTTGCTCTTGCTGTCAACACACAGCGGAGTCTCATCCGCTTTGACGGCAACGGCCTCGGTCTTTTCCTTGGTGCCAAATATGTTTTGTAGCAATTTCATGCGATTACTTTTGTCGCAAAGAAAAGAACAAAAACAATCGGTTCAGCCAATTCCTCAAAAAACTGAAATTTGGTTACCCTCAAAAATCTGCCTTAATTCTTTGTACCTTTGGTAGTTACGGCAACTTAGGCGGAAAAACCGAACTTTACAACGAACTGAATGAACCCGCTCAGGACAGCACTTGCCTCCTTACTGTCGCTGTCTTTATTGTAGTCAAGCAGGTTCGACATGAACGTGGAATACTCTACACTTTCATTGAGCATGGTCTCATTGAACAGAATATGGTTCCTCACATAATCCGAGGTGGCAGCTATGCGCCGGTCAAGGTCCGGCACTTCATTCATCGCTCTTACACCAGTCAGCTCCTTACGCAGTTCTTTTACAAATCGGAAATAGGCAGGGGCACACTCAATGATTGTTTGCGGGCTGGATGTGCCTACCAGGATCTCCTTGATTTCATCGGTGGATGATGTCTCCTTCAGTACGACATCGACAATATGCCACTTATCACCGCAGAGCTTACCGTGCACCATGGCAAACTTGCCATTGATATTCGGCATGGCATATGCTACCTCACGGGCATAGTCGCATTTAGTATCGGGATTGTAGAAGTGTATGGTGCCATCCTTGGCATAGAGGTTGCGCTTGCGCCGGTTCGAGAAAAGCAGGAAATCATCACGGAGCATATCAACAATTACATAGCGGAGGGTGTCGGATATGTGGCCATGCTCCTCATAGGTCTGCATCGTGACCTTGTTTTTGATTCGGGTCTTGAGTATGCCGCCATTCACATCTTTCTGCACGCTCATATAATCCTCAATCGACACTTTGCACTTCTCGTCGATGAGAATATCAATGCCGGGGAATATCTTGTCGAAGATGGCGTTGATGAACTCGCCGCTCATCGGCACACTCGGATTCTTGTTGCCTACCTTATCCTCAACCTCTATACCTTCTTTGTGGAGGGTGTCGATGAACAAGTCCAGGAATGACCGTTTCTCATCATCAATGTTGTTGGCAGCTCTCGTTGAGGCATCACCGTGGAGAATGACCTTATCGACTCCCATCTCATGCAGACGCTTGGCAACGAGCTTGGCCGCTTTGCGAACCGTGTTGTTAGGGCTGCCGGCGCAGGTCTCGCCAATCTGTCCGATATGCGATTCTCCTCCCTCCAATGCAATCTGCCAATAGGTGCACGATATGTATGGCAACACGTTGGAGTCAACGCTGATGTGTACCGGAAGCGCAGGGTCGTATTCAACTTTACCCGTATGGATGGCGCTGTTGAAAGATGAAAAGAACTCGGAGCCGGTACGGATCACACCCCATTCTCCAAGTGCATAGACTCGGTATTTGTCGGGGTCATGCAGGCGGATACGCTCAAAGTTGGCGATACATTGACGGTCGTAATATCCATACTTCCCATCGGGCGAGCCTACAACCCAAAAGTTATTGAGATAAGTAGACTGAATCAGCACGGTGTCGGGCGCATGCTCTTCCATCTCTCCCGTCCTGGCATTGAGAATCATCTTGGCAGCGTTCATCTTTATGCTCTTCACCTTGGTGAGAGCTCCGGGCACTTTCATGCCATTCATGTATGCGACCATAGGTATATCGTGCCATTCTTCGGTGTCGATCTCATCACGCTTTATCCAATGGGTCTCCTTGATGGGGTTCCAGGTAGCGAGTATCTGCTGACCTTCCACGCCTCGAAGGCGCAGGTTCATCTGCTCATAGTCATCCTTCTCAAACTCGCTCAACTCGTCCATCAGTACGCGGCGGAAGTTCTCAAGACCTTTTATCTTCTCCGAGTCATCCAGCCCCTTAAATATAATCTCCGCCTCATTCCTGCGGCATCTTATCTTTCGCTGACTGAAAATAAACTGGTCCCTTATCCCCAATTGCTCGGCGGCTACCTTGAAAGCCTTGTAAATGGAGTCGTCGATGGTAGCTCCTGTCTTGCGGAGCACAAGTGTATTGCTACCCTCAAGCAACGCGCATACGAGTATTATCTGGGCGCAGCCATACGACTTTCCGGAGGAGGATCCGCCATAGAACAATATACGGCGTATGTCCTTCCGCCCCATGAAGTAGATTAGGTAGAAGGCAAGCGGATTGAAGTATTTGTGTTTTAGTTTTAGAACACCCATATTTTGACATTTTGCTACTTTTTGCGGTATCAGCCTATAGGGGAAGTTTACATTTTGCTACTCCCATTAGAGCTATCATTTTGTCAGCAGAGACGAGCTATTTAACAAATCGTCATCGTCGGTCTGATCGAAGTCTCCGAGGTCAAGGGCTATGTCGGAGAGCTCGCGGTTGACGTTGTGCGTCAGCGTCTCCTTCTTCAGCCCCAAGATGTCAATCAGGTTCCTCTCGGCGGTCTTCTTATCGAGGATATACACCATCCTGCCGCGCACCAAGGTCGGGGTCACAAGCTTGCGGTAGTTCCTTGGTATCTCATTGAGCCGCCGAAATATGTACGTGCCCGTCTCACTGTCCTCTTTCATGAGGTTAAGCGGGTCTCCTTCAAGGATTTTCACGTTGCGGGAGATCATCTCCTCGGGCGAAATGGTCAGCAGCTTTTCTCGCTCATGCTCTATTTCTTCACATCTCCCCTTTATCTCCGGCTTTTTTGCCCACTCACTCGCTTGGTCGTAGCGATACTTGCGCACCTTTTTATCGGGGGTCGGTGGCAGCCCATTAGCGAGCTCATAAGCACGTATTAACGTTTTATTTTTGTTCTCGCCAAAAGCATCGACTACATGCTGGCAGAAATTCTCATATACCGGGAAGAGCATGTATGAGCCGTATTGCAATCTTTTTCCTCTTTGTGGCATAGTAGTATTGGTTTAAAAATAAAAAAGCAAGTTTGATATAGCAATCTTTTGGATTTCTCCCGCTCCCATAAAAACTTTCCAAAACATACAGAAAAGGCCATTTGAGAGGCCAAATAACGCGCTCAGTGGCGCTTTTCTGTAAAAAAATAGGGTGTATCGCGCCAAAAACACCGACGGGAGAATGAATTTATCGGTTGCTGATGCCTATGAGATTCAGAATAATATCTCGCTCCCCGAGCTGCGCGTTGGTCGCGATCATCGTGGAACCGGTAGTGATGATGTCATCATAGACTATCACCCGCCGCTCGGCGATGGGCCGCAACAACATGAAGTCAGGGTGCAGACGGTCATGGTTGATGCACTGCAACGCATCATCGTAGAACGGGATACCAACAGAAGCAGAGATGAGGCGGCACACTTCCGTGGCGAAGTGGAAGCCATCGGCATGCCGGCGCCGTGGCGTGGTGATGATGCACCAGTCTGACGTATTACCGATGAATGTTGAGATGAATTTGCACGCAACATCGGCGAACATCGCGGCATGATCGGCCGAGGATTTAATCTCCCAGAACGTCAGACCCTCCTTGCTCCGCTTGAACTGCGAGATGTAGTAGAGCGAGCCGATGCGGTGCAAAGCCTCTCTTGGAGTAAGGTCGCAACGAGGAACGTTGTCGCTTAGGAGTTTCGGACCCTTGGCGACAGCGTCCCAGTCATCCATTCGTATAATCTTACTTCTCCGTCTCATGCTCAAGGCAGCGCCGGATGCCCTCGGCTACCGACACATATTGCAAAGGTACAGTAGAAATGCTCTCATCGACCGTCTGCTCGTTGCGGTCAAAATCTCGTTTGTGCCTATCTATCACAATTTCAAGCGGTTTGTATTTCTCCACTTCAAGAGTGAAATCATAAACACTTGTCTCCTCGGGGTTCGCCACATTCAGTATTTTATCCGCGCTGCCATAGGCATAGATGAGGCCTTCCACGGCATCAGAGATGAAAGTGAAGTGGCGCAGGTTGCGGCCGCCGTTAACGAGCCTGACCGGTTTGTCATGGAGAAGATGCCAAAGAAGAGTCCCTTGACGGGGGTCAGGTCCATAGACATTGTGCAGGCGGACACCGGTGGCGTGAGGATTGTAACACCGGGCATACTCTTCATCGAAACGCTTTGAAATGCCGTAGAGTGATGTGATGTTGGGGCTGTTGGCCGTGGAGGATGAGGCATACACCAACTTTACATTAGCGCGTTTGCAGGCATCGCAGACGGCCATGAATGTTTCGATATTATCGCGCATAATCTGCGCGTGGTCGGTGTTGAAGACCGATGTCTGTGCGGCCAGATGATACACACAGTCGGCCTCGTTAAGGTTGGGAACGGTATCGAAGAAGTCTTTGGCCTCGACTCCCTTTGTGCGGTCAATGATAATGACCTCTGCCCCTCGCTTGGAGAGAGCTGCGGTGAGAGCCTTGCCGATAAAGCCCTCACCGCCGGTTACAATCACTTTCATGTGCTATATTGGTTTAATTGTTAAAGTGTCGAGATCCATCATGTAGAAGCACGACTCATAGATTATGCTCTTGGTGTAGATTTGTGCGGCGGCGTGCTCCAGCATACAGCCGTTGGAGTCGTGGAAGCCGTGGCCGAACACAACGCCATCGATGTTGTCGTCCAGAATGGCCTCAATGTCGCGGCCCATGTAGTAGCCGTAGGTCTTGCCAGGCTCCGAGCAGACATCAAAGGGCGTAACACACTCGTGGCCATACGGCGTGAGCGCGGCCTTGATACACTCGGCTTGGTATTTTGCCTCGTGGAGAGGCCGGCCACTAATGGGGATAGATATGTATAATTTCATTAGGATTGTGATTATAAACTTAATTGCGTTTTATCGTGTTGTGTATGTGATAGAAAATTCTTAAATTTGCGCTATAAAATAAGACTTAACCGCAATAGAGCCACGATGTATGGTAACGGTGGCAGGTGATTAAATTCATCTGATGAGGTATTCGATTTACCCGTTGCGATTATGTCTTATTTTATTTTTTTGTACTTTCTCATACCAAACTCCGTTGGATTCGTTTTGCTTGCTGTAATATAATTGACGACTTTCCTACGACCATTTCGGTCTTTTAGACTGTAATTGGTGCGCACAACAAACTTCTCATTCCTGGCTCTGTCAAAGTAGATGAAACTATGGTTAGAGCTGTCATGATAAATTTCCATTTTATTTCGACGAATAGGAAATTCAATGAGATGCTCTTTGCTTACAGATATTCCTTTTTCTGCTTTTAATGATCGCAAAGTATGCGTAATATGTTTGACGGTCATAGTTATCTTTCCGTCAGCAATATCAATGCTGTGTTCACGAGCATAAGCAACAATTTCATTTTCCAATCTACCAATTGAGAATGGTGCCTGCGTTGAAAACGAGCCACTATCCAAATCATTTATGACTTGCTTAATGGTCTGTGAAGCTCGTTGCGCTGTGCTGATATAGCCTGAGCCTCTTACTCCCCCGGTGCTCTTATTGTCGCTCATAGCAAGCCCTCCTCTCTCTTGGCAATCATGAATTGTTCAGAGTAGATGAGCCCATGCTTCATGCAGAACTCCTTGGCCTGTTGTCCGCCTCCATATACGAGCATATTGGGTCGGTCGAGGCCTGATACCTTACGCGCAATATCAAAATCAGCGGCCAGTCCGGGAAGATTGTCGGCGTAACATCTCGTGGCAAAGGCATTGTACCCATCAGGAACGCCGAGAAGATTCAGCTCCCGATACTTATCAGATACTTTTAGGTCAACCCAAACGCCGATACCACATTCCTGAAGCCAACGGGCTATCCAACGCTTTTTATACAAGAGTTGAAGCCCAAAGGCGATAGGCATATTGAGGTGTAGAGTAAAATTTGGCTCTACCACCTCTTTGCAACCGCAAGCAAGCAGCTTCTCCGGGTGAAGCCAGATATTATGGAAGCGATAATCCTCGACATAGAAGTGATATGTCGCAACAGTTTTCTTACGACGAGAGTTTGCACCCCAGGGCGCAAAGGGTAACAATAACCCGTTTTCGGGTTGTCTGTCTATTCGTAATGTCGGTATCTCATATTTGTTATCGCTTGGGTACAGTCGGTCATGTGGAATGATGATGTCAGTTAATTTCATGAATGATGTGATGATGCTTGAACTGACTGCAAAAGTATTTGCAATTTTTCCTCATTCTCCAAAAACCATAAATTTTCAAAAATTTCAAATTTTGGATTTACAACGCTTTATTTACGAAAAATCAGCACCTTAAAGCGTTATACACATCATTTTTATCCAAAAACGAAATTCATTTTGGCTCTGTTCCGGATTGTTCATCAGTCATCTTTCGCAACTATGGCCAGCTTGCTCCCATCGGGGAACGTCATCGCCTTTTTGAAAAGTTTATGGCACCTCGCCGGGATATTGCGATAACTAAGATGCCATTCATTCCATAGGATGCAGTGGCCGCGCTTGACACCGGGGCTGAGGTGGGTTGCCCCCGTGTTCATGCAGGGGCAACAACCACAACTCCTCGGTTCTTCGTAGAACTTGTAGCCGTTAATTATTATCATTTTCGTTGTTTCCAAATGTGTCCTGACTAAGTTTGCGTAACTTTCGGAACGCCTTGTTAACCACTTTGCGCTTGGATTCAAGCGAAGGATGGACATAGAGATTGAGGGTGAGTGCTACAGTCGAGTGTCCGAGCATAACGGAGATTGTCTTTATATCGCCGCCGCTTTCAACAAGCAAAGTGGCAAACGTATGGCGCAATCCATGAAAGTTAACTGCCGGAAGGTTATTCCGTTTCAGTAGTCGGGAATAGGTATCACGAACACAGTTGTGAAATTTAGGTTTGTCGGAATTACCTACAATGTAGTTCCCCGCCTCCGGCTTGCATCCACCTACGGTACGGAATGCTTTCCGGAGTGTGGGAAGTAGAGGAATTTCACGATAACCATGTGAAGTCTTTGGTGTGCCAATCATCATTCTTTCAGCCTTGGCTTCGGGGTCGTAACTCTTCACTACATTACGCTGCACTTTGATGATGTTGTGAACGAAATCCACGTCACCCCACCTCAAAGCGAGTATTTCTCCCATACGCATCCCGGTCAGTAGAGCCATCAGAACAGGCAGCCCGGAATAGGTGCCACTCTTAATCTCTTCTGTCACAGCTTTAGCGATACGCAACATCTCACTTTCAGTGAAACGTTGAATCTCTCTTGGTGTTCCGGCTGGAAATTTCAGTCTCCAATCAAGAGGTTTCACCCGCATCTCCAATTCCTGGGCAGCATATATGAGAAGTTGCTTGACGAAATAAATGCGGTCCCGCGCCAGCTTTGGACTTAACCCCTCCTCTATCATAGTGGCAACAAGGAAGCGGGCGTTTTGTCGGCCGAACTCGGCAATGTCAATCGCCCCGATTTTGGGCTCAAGATATTTCCAATCCATTCGATATCGGTTGATGGTGCTTATCTTCACATCCAGCCGCTTCACCGGGATGAATTGCACATATAGTTCCTTAAACGTCATGGTCATTACTTATTCTTGGTTGATTGCTTGGTGATTCTTGGATAGCCCGACACAAGGCCGGGCACCATGCTTTCGGGATGCTCGTGTGGACGGCGTTGCCGATGAACTTCTTCTGATCGCTCTGATTGCCCATCAGCACATAGTCATCAGGAAAGCCTTGAATACGCTTCAACTCTACGACCTTGAGCATCCTCATCTTGATGTCAACGACGTTGTAGAGTGCCATGAACTCTTTTATCTTTACCGTCATGGGCGAGTCAGTATCATAAACCTCGACGCCTATACCGCCCCCCTCGACGCACACAAGATACGGTGGCCGCTTGTCCATGCTGGCAATGAGAGTGAAACAAGGCTCATCTATGGAACTGCCTGCCGAGAAGAACTGCGGGTTCATCAAGAAGAACTGACGGTGATCCTTGGTGGAAAATTTGCGCGTCTCACTCTGGATTCCCTCAATAGATGTCAACCGCTCAACTGTAACAAGATGATGTTTCGGGTTGGCTGTGATACATCCAGCAGGCTCATCAAGAGACGTGGGTCGTCCCTGGCCGTACTGCATATCCAAGAACTGAGGATTTACAAGCGCGAACTTGTCTTTGGTAGGAATGGTGGGCGCCGGGCTGTCAATGTCCCGACAGCCGCCGTTGCCGTAGAACGATGTCAGGAAGTGGGCGCTGACGAGCGCGTGGTGGTCAACGCACGTTATCGTTCCGGCTGGCTCATCCAATGACACGTTCTTATCGTAGGTTGAGCCGCTGAACTGCTTTGACAGGAACTCAACGTGCGCGAGGCCGAGGCGGTTCTGAGTGGCCACTGTCGGACACGGCTCATCAATCGAGGGCGGTACATACTTTCCTCGCTGGCTCATGCTGTTGAACTTTACCAGGAAGGCATCTTTGCCACCGGCCACAAATTTGATGAGCCCGGCATAGATACGCATCAGCGTCTTCTCGGCCAAGGGCTTCTTCCTCGTGAATATGGATTGCCCCCACTCTTCGAGGTTGAGGACATAGCGCACGGCTCTCCACCGTTCCAGATTGCCGGTAGGCCGTCGGCTGTGTGTCGGTTTGGGGAACACTATCGGCAGACCTTTCTTGGCGAACATTCCGAAATAACGCTTGCGAGTAGTCCGGGCGCCGTAGTCGGCCGAGTTCAGGATACGATAGTCGTAATTGTAGCCATACGCTTTGACGTTCTTGATCCATCGGATATAATCGCGTCCTTTGTCCATTGAAAGCGGACGGCCATTCTTATCGAGCGGCCCCCACGACATGAACTCCTCGACGTTCTCTATCTGGATAAAGTCGGGGTCGATGGCCTCGATGTAGCGGTAGAGGTGTTCAGCAAGAGTCCGGCTGTCTGCATCACGCGGCTGGCCACCTTTGGCTCTGCTGAAATTGGTACACTCCAGCGATGCCCATAGAACAATCAAGGCTTGCGGATTTTCATGTCTGCAAGCCTTGATGCGTTGGATAAGCGGTGTCAGGTTCAACGTCCTGATGTCTTCCGTAAAGTGGAGCGCGCCCGGATGATTGGCCGCGTGGGAGGCTATGGCCTTTGGGTCATGATTGACACACGCGATAACCTTGGCACACTGCTCACCATTCAGCCGGGCCTCGTTGACTCCCGTGGAGGTCCCGCCGGCGCCGCAGAATAGGTCAATGTATAGTAGTTGTATCATTTGTATTCACTTGTTTTAATTATCGTAGTCATCTTCATTGTCGCTTTCGCCGAAGTAGATTTCACCGCTGTCAAGACAAGCGTCACAGTACACGCGGCCGCTTTCCATTTCTTGCCAGCCTACATAATCGAGTGCTTCTTTAGCGTCTTCTTCAGACTCCCATGCTGTGATGTCATCGAGGCACAGACGCTCGCCGCACTTGTCACAGATGACTTCGTAATATGTTGTTTCTTTAATCATTTGTTTCGTATTCTTTAGGTTCATACTTCTCGCACGCCGTATCGCTTGGGCGTATCGAATAGAAGCGTTTCTGTCTGTTGATGTCGGGGTTGCTGCAACCACGATTTGCTTTTGGCTGTAAATCGCACACCGGCGAAACGTAATATCGATTGTAAGCCGACTCTGCGCGTACACAGTGTTTGCAGTCTCGACAGCGCGGCGTGTCATCTGCATTGCGTTTGCGTGATACGATGACCTTGCCGTTCCGCACGAACGCACGGCAGTTGTTCGGCAATGTATATGCGCCGGGGGTGATGTATTCGCCTGGGGTGAGAGTATTCTCGTTCATCTTGTTTCGATTTTGATGATTTTGTTTTCAAACGACCATGTGCGCATTGCACCGAGGCGGGCGAATTGAAATTCTGCTGCAATACGAACATTTGAATATCGTTTGATTTATTAGCTTTTTCATTGTTTACTTAAATATCTTTCTGAAAAATCTGCTTACTTCTATTTCTGCCGGTGTAGCAAATTCTTCAGGTTTCAGAACTTTCAACAGCTT
>CAMEGQ010000027.1 GCA_945916235.1 uncultured Porphyromonadaceae bacterium
GGAGTTTCGTGCACGAGCATGGGAGCTGCCACGAAGCTGTTTGAAATATCGCAAGTGGTACCGCCGTCGATGAGTGCAGCCAGACCGCCCATGCGGTTCTGATGGCCACAAACTGTTCCGGCAAAGTAGCATTTGTCGAGCTTAAGATCTATGGGCGTACCCACCAGACCTGCGGCCTGATGCTCACGCGAATATACGTAAGCGATACCGTAGCAGTTGGTCACTTCAGTCATACCGATGGCCTTGCAGCCGCCGATGAGCGACCCGACATGGTCGCGGCCGGCGATGTAGCCGGTCACATAGCATTCACTGATTTTGCTGCCGCGACTCTGGCCGACCAGACCGCCGGTATCTTGGCTACCGAGAATGTCGACGTTTTCGAGACCGAGCTTTTCAATCGTGGCCCCCGTGGCTACGCTGATGAAACCCATGCGGTCAGTGTCCTTGGACTTAGCCTTGACGTTTTTAATCACATGGCCGTTGCCGTGGATTGTACCCCTGAACGGGCTGTTTTCGCTACCGAGCGGCGTCCAGTCGCTGGTCAGGGTGATGTCTGCCGTGAGCGTGTACTCGCCGGCGAGATCATTGGCGATGGCGCGGAGGCCCGCCTCATCGCTGATATCCGTAGCGGATACAGTCAGCGATGCTCCCATTAGCATGGCAATTGCAAACGAATTGCCCAACAAGTAGTGTCTTTTCATTTGGGAATGATTAGTTATTGGTAATTGATTTATAGGATGAGATATTTCCGGATTAAGTCGGAAAAAGCTTCGTTTGTGTTTATTTTTGGAATATTCGTGATATTGATTCAGGCTGGTGAATTAACTAAATTTTTCTGTTAGCAAAAGTAACACCTTATATTTAGATGGATATTAACGAAATCTGACTAAAATGTACGGATTTGCGACAAAATGCACAATAAAACGATGTTTGTCAGTATTTCGGATTATTTTGTCATGTTTCGTCACATACAAATATTAAATGGATTTTCTTTTTTTGTTAATTTTGCAACGAACAAAAACCAATCCCATGAAAGAAATCATTGCCACAGCCTTAACGTTAATTTCGCTATCCGCAACGGCCCATGAAAAGCTTACAGGTACCGTGATCGGAACCACCGACTGCGTGGATTACACCACCGGCCAGAAAACTACCACCGTCAACACGGCTGCTAACGCCTTCGACGGCAACCCCGACACATTTTTCGCCACCTACGACCGCTCATACACATGGGCTGGCCTCGATCTCGGCACAAAACATGTGATTACCAAGGTGGGCTGGATGCCGCGCAATGACGCCACCAACGGCGAGCGCCGCGTGCAGCTTGCAGTGTTCGAAGGAGCCAACTCGCCCGACTTCCTCGATGCCGTCCCTATATATATTGTGCCCGAACGCGGTACGCTTGGCCAGATGGAATATGCCGAGGTCAACTGCTCGCGCGGTTTCCGCTACGTGCGCTACATCGGCCCGAGCGATGCCCGCTGCAATGTGGCAGAGGTGGAATTCTACGGCACTGAAGGCGAGGGCGACGACAGCCATCTTTATCAGCTGACGAATCTCCCCACGGTGGTGATTTCAACCCAGAATTTCGAAGCGCCCTACGACAAGGAGAATGAGATCGCCGGTCGCGCCAAAATCATCAGCGAGGGCGGCACAAAGATTCTCGATGCCGAGATGGGAGTGCGCGAACGCGGCAACGGCTCGCGCCAGTTTCCCAAAAAGCCCTGGCGCATCAAATTCTCTAAAAAGCAGAACGTGCTCGATGCCCCGGCCAAGGCTAAAAAATGGACTCTCCTCAACAACTATGGCGACAAGACGCTGATGCGCAACAAATTGGCATTCGATATCGCCCGTCAGTTCAATATGGAATATGTACCATACTGCACGTTTGTCGATGTGGTTCTCAACGGCGAATACAAGGGCACATACCAGCTCTGCGACCAGGTTGAGGTCAACCCGGGCCGTGTGGAAATCGACGAAATGGAGCCTACCGACATATCTGGCGAAGCTCTCACAGGCGGCTACTTCATCGAGGCTGACGCTTACGCATATTCAGAAATTTCATGGTTCAAAACCGCAAGCTGGGAAATCCCCTTCACCATCAAATCGCCCGACGACGGCGCAATCACTTCTGAGCAAAGCGCTTATATCAAAAACTATCTTGACGACGTCGAGGATCGCCTGCGCAATAAGTCGGCATCCGACCTCGTCAACGGCTACCGCGCCATCTTCGACGTCAAATCGTTTGCCAAACATATGCTTGTCAACGAAATATGCTCCAACACCGATACATACTGGAGCACATATATGTACAAGAAACGCGGCGACAAAGTGGTCTACACCGGTCCTATCTGGGACATCGACCTCGGTTTCGACAACGACGGGCGCACCTATCCCGTGACCCAGACCGCTGCCACACAGTATCTCTGGCGCACCCGTAAGGGCAGCTTCGCCAACAATATGTACGAATTTGTCAACCGTGTGTTCTACACCGACTATCAGACCGAAAACGATGTGCTGGAAGTATGGCGCGAAGCCTGCAACAAAGTCGACGGCCTGAGCGTGGACTGGTTCAACAACAAGGTTGACGAATACGCAGCGATGCTCAACCAGAGCCAGAAGCTCAACTTCACGCGCTGGGACATCCTCAATACTCGTGTACATGAAAACCCCGTGGCACGCGGCTCCTACGAGGCTGAGGTGCAGCACGTTAAAGACTACTTCAAGGATCGTCTGCCTCAGCTTGACAAGATTATCGGCTACGACCGCGACAAAGAGCAGGGTGGCATCGAAGACATCTTCACCGATGCTCCCGCCGACGACACTTGGTACAACCTCCAGGGCATCGCCCTTCCCGGTCGTCCTACCCTCCCCGGCATCTACATCAACGCCGGTAAGAAGGTCGTAATCAAGTAAGGAATCACCACCTCTCTCCTATTCTCTCTCGATACTACACAGAAATTTAGGTTCAAATCATATAGGTAAGAAGAAAATAACATTAGGTATAGGTTAAAAAAAGATAGATAATAACATTAGGTATAGGTTAAAAAAGATAGATAATAACATTAGGTATAGGTAAGGTCAACATAGATTTCTAATTCATTTCTTAGGTAAAATTGAATGTTGCAGCCCCGGCAGTCTGGACAGACAGCCGGGGCTGGTGGTATCTACCCCCGCCAACCCCGCCCAAAGCCAGCAATCAGGATAATCCGGAAAACTCGTATAATTCTGATAATTCGTATAAGCCGGCTTATACGAATTATACGAATTATCAGAATTATATGAATTATCAGAATTATCAATCCGCTTTAAGCTCAATCTAAGCCGCATGTAAGCCGCGCTCTATCCTTCCCTCCCCTCTCCTCCCCTCTCCTATCCTCCCCTACCCTCTCCACCCTCTCCTCCCCTACCCCGGAGGGTTAGTAAAAGAGCTGCACCCCGAGGCGGAAGCCTGGGGGTGCAGCGAAAATATGGATTCTAAATCGTTAGCGGGATTATTTTACGATCTCCTTGGTGGCTTTGCCGCCGCGGATCACGATGTAGAGCTGGCCGTCAACGGGAGATTCTACTCTCACGCCCTGCATGTTATAGTATACGGGCTTCGTATCGTCGCCGAAGGTGACATTTTCGATACCGGTGAGCGTCTCATTGAGGTTGGCCTTACCAGTGCCGTCGAAATCGGCGCGGCTTTCAACTACGATGTAAGATTCGGGGGTAGAAGTACCGGCTGCACGCATTGTGCCGTTCGTAGCGGGCGCGTAGGCGGGGATATACGTACGCACAATGTATGTACCCTCCACCTTGCGGTCGGCCTGTGCATCTTCCACAGCGCCCTGATAGAGCACGTCGTGGTGTTCGAGTTTCTGACCCTGGTCAGCAACGTGTGCTTTGTTGTTTTCGAGGCCGAATTTGCCCTGAATCATTCTCAGATAGAAGCCATCAGGAATCAGCGGGCTCATATTATGCTGCTTCGAGAGCACATGTACGTAGTCGCCGTTGAATGTGTCGGAGGCATCAAACTTGTAACGGTTGTCGTAGGTGCACCACTGGCTTGTGTGGGCTATCAGATCCGACATCTCCACGTTGGCCGGGAGGTTTTCGTAGCTCCACTGTGTGGTGGTAATCCACGAATAGCCCGTAGGAGCGATGTAGGCTACACCTGTAGGCTCCACCTTCTCAATCGTAAGATTTACAGTAGGCATTGCGGGGATTGAAGCGGCTACAACGCCGAAGGTGCAATTGTCGGGCGTGGCGATCTGTGCCTTGCTGCTGCCGGCGAGATCAGCCTCGCGAGCCTTGAACCAGTAGCGGTTCTTGTCCTTTACAGAGGCGGAAGCATCGTTGACATCTTCGTCTGACAGAGCCTTGCCGTAAGCGAAAGTGCCCTCACCCTTGAGAAGCTGAAATTTGTCAACGGAAGTAACATTGCCGGAGGCGGTCAGGTCGACGTAATAGCCGTTGGCGATGATCGAGAGATCGTCGGCAGTGTTGAGATGTTTAATCTTTGCCACTTCATCCTCAGCGGTCGCCATACCGGCGGGAGTGAAGGACACATTACCGGCAGGGATGTCAACCGAAACTTCGGCTGAAGTCTGCTCCAGGTCCTTGCCATCATGGTTTACACCCGAAATCTTAGCCCAGTACGTCTCGCGGACGGGAGCTGTGGCGACGGTGATGCCGCATTCATGGTGGTCAACCACCTTGATACGTGAGAGGTCGATCACCTCGCTGTCGAAATCGCCGCGTTTGTAGGTCTGCAGGAGCGTCCATGATTCGTCAAGAGCCGGAACATTGTTCTGATCGGTGGCAACGAGGTAATATACCTTATATTCTATGTCGCGGTTGATAAGCGACGATGCCTCATTGCTGCCGTTGAGGGTGGCTTCCTTGCGGAGGAAGATGGTGCGCTCAGCTTCGTCGTTGCCTTTCACCCAAGTGGTGCCAGCGGCGTCGACATGCTTGCGGTAGATATAAATCGGGGTCACCGAACCGCAGAAAGTGCCGTCAGCGTTCTTGGTCACATCTTTAAGGTGGTTGGAGCGCAGATAGATACCGTCTTCAAGGGTCGAGACGTTAATCTCATGGTCGTAGACGTTCTTGTCGCCGGCTGCATCGTAGGTCGACTTACGGGTAACGTTGACCTTAATCTCGGGAAGGTTGTAGTCGCTCGTTTCGAGTTTTTTCACGCCCGAGAGAGCGAATACGGCGTCGTTCATGTCGAAATCGTCGGAGGCGGGATAATCCTCGAAGGCGAGAAGATTCAGCCCGTTGTAGTCGATGGCTACCGATGAAAGGATGCCTTCGCCAAACATGTCGTTCAGCTCTTTATGACGGGCCGAACCGGCTACATTCCAGTTGCCGGCGGTGCCGAATTCCTTGTTCAGATCGCGCGAAGAGAAGCCGAGGAAGTCTGTTTGGGAATCGGCATTCAGCGAACCATCGTACGAGGTGGTGGCGAGATAGAAATAGATCTTTGTGCCTTCGGGGAACCGATCGCTGGCGGGATCGTTGTAATTATCACCGAAATATTTCAGAGTGAACTTCTTACCCTGAATGCTCTGGTCAAGCCACTGAGCGAAATTCTTACCAAGCTCGGAGTTGCCGATGGTATGGGTCTTATTTTCAGAGTCGATACGGGTCAGATGCTGGCTTGCGCGCATCTCGTTGGTCAGGCTGAAGCTGGGGAGACGGTGCTGCGAGAGGTCTTTGCAGAGCTGGAGCATGTCGCGCGTATCGCCGGCGGGAACATAGAAGTAGCAGAGACGGCTGCCGAAAGTGGCAGAGGAGAACATAAACTCTGCTGTGACGGGGTTGACACCGTCGGCTTCATACACGAGGTTGCCCGAAGCGGTGTAGGGGCTGGTGGCCACGTTGAAGAGGTTCGACCGGTTCTTATCCTCAAGCAGACCGCCTTCACCCAGAAGCGGAGCGAGCTCGCTGAGCTTGTGTACTTCGCCCTGCTCGGCATCTACGCCCGACCAGTCGAGCACATAAGCCTGAGGATAATCGTGCCAGTATTTCACATCGTCAGCTTTGCCTTCCTCGGCCCATTTGGTCGATTCGTCAGCTTTATCATAGTAGGTCCACTGACCTTTGCCCACCTTGGGAAGGTCGCTCAGAGTAGAGTTGTTGATCGACTTCATGAGCGTCACAGTGCGGGCGGCCATATCGACAACCACATCGTAAGAGCCGGCCGTGGTGATGAAGCTGTTGGTCCAGTGGGAGGGAGAGTTTGTGTCATTGCCGGGGAAGAGATTCAGACCACCTGCCACATACGGATCCACTTTGGTGGGGTCGATGGCGGCGCCATAGCAGTCGCCCCATTTCACATCATCCCAGCTTTCAGCCTTTATGGTGTTGAAATAGAAATATGCGTATTCATTGCTTCCCGTGGGGGCGAATTTCACATTTTTGGCAACATACTTATTGCCAACCTTGGTAAGTTCGATAGAGCGGTTGGTGTTCCACTCTACGCCTTCGATATCACCAATAATGTACAGATGCTCAGGCTCGGCATATTCGATTTTCACGTCCTTACCGGTAACCTTAAGCGTGCCTTTCGCAGGGTCGTACTCAAAGCTGAGTTCTCCGCCTTTGAACCCGGCAATCAGGAAGTTGCCAAGGCCGTTGACGAGATTTGAAGTAATGCTGCTGGTGTGGGCGAGATCCACCGACTGGCATGTATGGTCAGTCATGCAGGGGCCGTAGGTACCGACGCCCCAATCGGCAGTACCTTCCGTCTCGATATAAAGACGGAACTGGAGGTCCTGAGCAGTAAAGCTGAACGTACCTTTATATTTGCCGTCGTCAGCTTTTTCCAACTTGTAGGTCGGTGAATTGCTGTTGCGCTCCCAGTTGTTGAACGAACCTGAGAGGGTAACGCCTAAGGTCAAGTCGGTCTTCTTCTCGGGCACGGCCTTGAATGACTGGTTGGGAAGGTCGACAGTCAGTGTAACGGCCTGAGCCGAAGGCCAGCCCACAAATTTGTATTTACCCTGAGGATTCCCCTCGGTGATAAGCGTGGATGAGTAGACGTAGCCATTGTCGCTTCCATCGGAAGCGAATGCCACATCCACATCTTTTTCTTCCTGAATCAGCGACACAGCCGAATTCCAGTTGCCTTTTTCCGTATAGAAGCGGAAAGGCTTGTTGACCAGGTCATATTTGCCGGCTTCGATGGTGCAGGTGAACACGCCGTTGCCCTGATGGGTAAACTTCAGACCGTTGCGGAAATCCCAGCCGGTCGATTGGCCGACCAGATAAAGCTCCTTGAGGTTCTCCATAGTCCAGACCTGGGCATTGGTGCCGTTGTTGTCATAAAGCTGAACCTCAATGCCATCTTCCGTGCTCGAAGAAGGCACGTCAATCACGCGGCCTGCGCTGCGCGATACGAGCTGATATTTGCCTTCTTCCTTCTGGTAGATGATGAACTGCTGGGGACGATTGTCACCGCTGCCGATGCCAATAATCTGAATCTTGGTGCCGTTTTCTTCATGGGCCCATTCGCAGTCAAATACAAGATTATGGTCCTGATCGGCGCAGATATTATATACGCCTTTAAGACCTGATACTTCCTGAAGATACCAGTTTTGAGACAGGTTGTAGCTGTCGGTCGACTGGACAATCTTCTTGCCGGAAACCGATTCGTTTCCTGCGGAGTTGAGATAGTATCCGCTGTTAGCATTTTTAAAGCGGCATACCTTGCCGTTAAGACCGGCCACGCCGTTGGGGACGATTTTGAGCGAGGTAGCCTGATCGTTCCAGTCGGCGCCTACATTTTTCAGGTCGGATGTAACCTCTTTGGTTTTGCCACTAAAGTTGTCATTCTCGTAGAGGATTACCTTGAAACCGGGAGTAACCTTCAGCGAAGTGATGTCATCGTTTTTGACACCTTTTTCTATCAACTGCGCCATAGTGTACTCACCCTCTTCAAGGCTGACATTATAACCGCCGAAATCGGCATTTTCGCATAATGTCGCTACCTTTTGATACGCTTGGGCGTTGAATGCCATGGGTAACCCCAAAGCCAGCAACGCCGCTGAGAAGGTAAATTTCTTGTTCACAACAAAATTCATTAAAGGTTTATTAACAGTCTTTTTTTTTACAATTAATGCAATTAAGATATTTCCACAAAAATCTGAGCAAAATTACACTTGTGTGATAACGGCTGCACCCTTCATCCTTACAGAGTGACTCTCTGAACGATGCTTTGCCGGCAGGCTCCGTCGGGGAAGTAAGTGACTTGGTTCTTTCAGGGAAAAAACAAGCAAATTTAGCGCTTATATCTCACTCAAAACTTATCGAATTGCGACTAAAGTGTAAGAAATTGCGACAAAATAGTCCTTTTCTTTAACTCCAGACATGAATTATCAGAAATGCGTACATTTTCGCATAAAAATTAACAGACGGCCTCCAATCCCGGAGGCCGTCTGCCCAACTACTTGACTAATCTTGCTTTATTTATCGTGATATTAACGTGTCGGAATTGATGCTCTTTAAGAGCCGGGGCTTAGTGGACCGCCACACCGACTTTGGAGTCGGCGCAGCCATAATAGAGATACCATTTGCCATGGAAGAAGACGAGGCCTTCCACGAAAACAGTGCCGTCGGCATACTGGCCGGTTTTCTCATAAGGAGCCTCGGGCTTGAAGAAGGGTTCGTCGAGACGGGCTTTGACCTTCAGCGGGTTTTCAGGGTCGAAGAGAATCTGCCCGGCTGCATAGGTGCCTTTGGCGTAGTTCGGATCTCCGAAGCCGTCGGTGCGGTTCTTGCCGTTGTATATCAACACGATACCTTTATCGGTGAGAACGGCCGGAGGCCCGCATTCGGTCAGCTGGCTGTCGAAATGGAACGGGCGCGGCTGAACGAGCTTCACCGCGTTGCCGTTGCCGTCAGTAATGGGTGTCCAGTGGATGAGATCGTCGGAGGTAGCGGCATAGACCGCATCCTCTCCAAAGTACATCATATATTTCGAAACCCCGTTGAGAGGCACTTTCACGGCATACTGATTGCCATCGGCGTCTACTTTGGTGACGATAGAGCCCGACTTGATGCTCCAGTCCTCCTTGTAGTCGGCGAAAGCAATAGCCTGCTTCTCCCAGAGGAGAAGATCTTTCGAGGTGGCGATAGCCAGACGCGGCACTGAGCGGTTCCAGGCCGTGTAGGTCATTACATACATCACCGAGCCGTCGGGATTCTTGACAGCCACCACGCGCGGATCTTCACAGCCGCCGGAGTTGTGCTCGGCATTTTGCTCATATTTGAGCGAAAATTCCGATTTATCGGGAAAGAACACAGGCTCTTTCAGGCGTTTCGACTGTGTGAGCCCGTCTTTGGATTCCCACAGGCCGATGCGCGAGGTGCGGCCGCCGATACCGGCATTCTTGTTGTCTTCGGCACGGTAAAGCACGTAAACCTTGCCATCCTTGACTACAGCGGCGGGATTGAACGTATCGGCACCTTCCCATGCGATCTCTTTGTCGCTCATGGGGCAGTGGAACGTATCCCCGGTAGGCTCGATAAGCGGGTTGACGCCCTCCGGACGTACAAATTCGCCAAGCGCCCAGTCGGGGAGCTCAGCGCCGGAGGCCGTCGGGATAGCGAGGCTTGCAAGAGCCACAGCGAAGGTGGCCTTGGCAAGCGAAGTCATTATAGCGCGTGAATTCATTATGTTTGCTGTTTATGAGAAATTAACAGCGGGCGGCGCTACACGCTGATCGGGAGCGCCGTCCGGCGGATTTTGGTTCAGATGGAGTTGAGAAGGTCGACCTTGCCCTCGTTGACGAGTTTGAGGATAAGCTCGCCGAAGAGAGTATTCTGCCATGCAAACCAGGGGCGGGTAAAGTTGGAAGGGTCATCCTTGTGGAAAGATTCGTGGATGAATCCGGTCTCATTGTCGGTAGCCATCACCGTCTTGATACACTGAGCGATTTCGGCATCGTCGGTCGAGGTGAACGCCTTCATCATCAGGCTCATGGGCCAGATCATATCGTAGCCGATATGCGGACCGCCGATCCCTTCGCCTGCTTTGCCGCTGAAGAAGTAGGGGTTGGCATCGCTCCAGACAAAGCGGCGGGTATTCTGATAAATCGGGTCGTTGACATCGACGTCGCTAAGATAGGGAAGCGACAGCAGCGAAGGGGCGTTGGAGTCGTCCATCAGATAGTGGTTGCCGAAGCCGTCCACCTCAAAGGCGTAGATGGTGCCGAAGCGCGGATGGTTGTAGGTGGCATATTTGTTCAGGGCAGTCTGCACTTCATCGGCCAGAGCGGTGCAGCGGTCGGCCAGGGCCTTCTCGCCGTTCACCTCGGTGAGGATTTCGGCAGCCTTGCGGAGCACGGAGACTGCGAAGAAGTTCGACGGAACGAGGAATTGCAGCGTCGTGGCGTCGTCCGACGGACGGAAGCAGGACACGATCAGGCCGACAGGATTGACCGGAGCGCCGAGGCCGTTGTTGTTGAGAGTGTCGAGTGCGCGCTCGGTCTTGCGCTGGAACTTGTAGGGGCCGACACCGTTTTTACGCTGCTGGGCGATGAAGGTGTCGAGAATATTGTTGATGGCTTTAAGCCATTCGCCGTCGAAAATCGAATCGTCGCCGGTCTGTTTCCAATATTCATAGGCCAGTCGGAGCGGATAGCAGAGCGAGTCGATCTCCCATTTGCGCTCGTGGACCCACGGGGTCATGTCGGTCATGTCGCTCATCCAGTCGCCGCCTGTGGGGCCGTCGTTGAAGGCGTTGGCGTACGGATCGAGGTTGATCTGCTTGAACTGCTGGCGGATAACGCCCTCAATCATCGCCTTCAGCTCGGCGTCAGACGATGCAAGCTGCACATAGGGCCATACCTGAGCGCCGGAATCGCGCAGCCACATGGCGTGGATGTCGCCCGTGTAGACGAATGTCTCATTCTTCCCCTTGTCGTCCTTGCGGTAATGGACGGTGGTGTCGATGGTGTTGGGGAAGCAGTTTTCAAACATCCAGGCCAGCTTGGGGTTGGTAATCAGCGATTTTACCCGCTTGATCTGACGCTCTACCTCTTCCGAGCGGAACAGGCGGTCGGCCTCGGCGGGACGGCATGTGACGGAATAACTCTTGGCCGGCGTCAGTTTGGCAGCCGGCACCTTGTTGGCCTGCATGGGGGCGCATAATGTCGCAGCAGCGATCAGGGCTGCGGTGATAATGGGTCGATGGTTCATATTGGGAAGTTTCACTAAAGTATTCAGGGGGGATCAATACACTTCGAATTCGTAGATGCGGGCGGCTGTGTCGGTAGAATCCTGGGTAGGACCGGCCACGAGCAGACGCACATAGCGGGCCTGAACAGCTTCGGGCAGGATGCGATTCACCACGTTGGCTTTATTGCCTGCAAAGCCGTCGGCTGTGGCCCACTCTTCGTTCTTGCTGTTGCGATACTGCAGGAAGCAGTTGGAAGTCACGTAGCCGCGGCTTTCAGCACCGGCGTTGACAAGCTTCCAGCCGTTGATTTTGGTGGGCTTGCCCAGGTCGAAATCGACATAGGCGGGAGCGTGGGAATTGTCGCACCATTTGGTCTCCTTGTTGCCGTCGACGATCATCTTGGGCTGCTCCTTGTCATCGACGAAGCCCGAATAGGCGGTTATCATCTCGGGAGTGAGAATCGACTTGGGATCGGCTTTCCCGGATGCCTTATCGGAAGCCTTGATAGCCGTCAGGTAATGAGGCGTAGCCGGTACGACCTCGGGAGTTTCACCATCGGCAACAGTGGCCGCGAACAGAGCGATAGCCTGATTGTCGGGGAGAACTACCGAAGTAGCGCCCTCGGGCACGTTGAGCGTATAGTGGAACAGATAGGTGAACTCATAGGGCTCGTCGGCATTGGGCGAATGGCGGTGAGTGCCGACGTATGCCACTTTCTGGGGCTTGAGATAGCCGGTGGTCTGACCCTTATGGCCCCACTGGCCGATAAATTCGGTATATGAGGGGACGGTCAGCTCGGTGGCCTTGTCGCCTACGGTGAAGGTGCCTTTCACATCACCCTCTTCCGTAGCGGCGGCAGCCAGGATGTGAAGCTTGCTCCATTTCCCTTCGGGAAGCTGCAGGGTGTCGCCCTTGGCGGTCATAACAGTATTGAGCTGGTCGGGATCAATCTTGAATGTGATACCGTCCGACACGATTTCGGAGGGGATAAGCTCGGCAGCATAGGTGTAGCCGCTGCTGAAGTCGCCTGCATCGCGCACAGCATTGTAGCTGAAGGCCTGTTTGTTCATCGGCAGGCTCATATGGGCCATCTTCGGAGCTTCGGTCTGCTTGGCGGCGTCGAAGCTGACGCGGAAGGTAGCCATGCTGTTGGGTTTGAGGTTGACTGCGAGCGTATTACCTGCGAATTCTGCTGCGCCGAGAGCTTTTTCGGTGCCGTCGGCGGTCTGAGCCGATGCGATAGGCATGGCGAACTTAATATTTGCCTTAACGAGCTGTCCGGCAGTCTCATAGACGCGAACTACATACCCGCTGCCGTCCTCAGCCTTCTTGAAAGCCTTGACGGTCACATTGTCGGCATCGGTGGAAACGAGCGACATCAGGCGTCCGTGGCCCTTATGGCGCGGAGCGATGAAGCCGAGAGTGGGCTGGTTGAGCTTTTCAGCCTTGCGTGAGGCTGTGGCGCGGTCGAGAGCCCCGTTGTGGCCGATGATAGAATAGGTGAACTGGTGGTAGCCCAGGTCGTTCTTGTCCTGATAGCGGTAGCCGTTCTTGGTCTTGGGCGTATGAAGCAGGGTGAGGCGCAGGGTATTGTCGGCGGGTTTGTCCCATCCGTATTTGCTGTCGGAAGCAAAGGTGACGCCGTAGCTGCCGTCGGTAGCGGTCAGGTCGGCCCACTGATGGGCAGGCACTTCATAAGCTATATCGGTATTGTTGCCGCGCTCAGCTACACCCAGACCCAGATCGTAGGTTGCTTTGGCGTTGGCCACGCTCAGGGGGAATTCGGCTTTGAGAAGCGCATTTTGCGTATCCCAGTCCACTTCGTTGACGAAGTCGATGCGGTCGGCCAGCGGGCCTTCATACAGGCGCACATACTGGGTAAACTGCGAGTCGCCATAGGTCTTGGTCACTTTGGCCGTCTTGCGTACGGGGCCGTCCTCAACCATCGTGACGCTTACGTTGTCAGTAATGCTGACAGGATCTGCATCGATGGTTTTCTTAATGATTTCCCATGCGGGCCAGGGGAAGGATTCGTTTTCGGTGAAGAGCGCCAGACGCACTGCTTTGCCGTCGGCCACGAGCTCTTTGCCAGCCTTTTTGTCAAGGATTGACGTGATATCGCCCTTGTCGTCAAACGTGATGGCATAAACGCTGTTTTCCAGCGTTTTGGTTGCGGCCTGTTTGGCCTGCTTCCCTTTGCCGCCGAGCGACACATTATATACGGCCAGTCCGGTGGCGGGCACGGTGGTATTGACAGCTATCGTGGCCTTACCGTCGGCAAAACCTACCACCTGTGCGGCCACTTTCTTGCCGTTTTGGTCGGTGACGGTGACGGAAGAGGGACGGGTCTTGGCCGGAACGGAGATTTCGGTCTGAGTGGCTACCTCATAGGCCAGAGGATTGTACATCACTACGGGGATACCGCTGACGCGGGTGTCGAGGCCGGCGGTGAGCTGAGAGATGGCCTGCGTGAGAAGTCCGGAGAAGTCCTTGAGGCTCAGCAGTTCGTCGTTCCAAGAGAATGTGTAGGCCTCGGGGATGCTCGTACCGGTGAGGTCGTCGTGGAACTGGTGCCAGAGGAAGCGGTGCCAGGCTTCGGTGAATTTAGGAGTATTATAAGGTGCGCCCGTCATCAGCTCAGCAGCCACGGCAGCGCGTTCGGCAGCGTCGGCGAGCAGCTCGTTCTGACGGTTGTAGAGCTTCATGGCGGTCTGCGAAGTGTAGCAGCCGGTGCCGTGAACGTCCATCAGCAGTTCGCCATCGAAGACGGGGAGCTCGGGATGATTCTCGAAGGGGAGGAAATCCTTATAGAGCTGGTCGGAGGTGGCGCTGACGATTTTCAGCGGGCCGTTGCCCTTCAGGCCTTTCTCCACAGAAACGATCGAGGGGATGGAGGGGGAGCCGCCCATGTCGCCCGTGCCATAATAGCGATAGGCCATGTTGAGCGGGCTGTGGGTCACATATTCTTTAAGTTGCTCATTGTCGCTGAGGTCTTTGCCATCGAAGCGGCGGCCATAGTCGTAGCCATGGGCCATCATGATGCGCTCGCCATCGACACCCTGCCACAGGCCGATGGTGAACGGATATTTCTTTCCGTCGGGATAGAAGGGCTTTTCGCGCCATCCGAGTTTCTGCGATGAGAAACCGATCAGGCCGCAATGTTTAGCCACAGTGGGGAGGGTCCATCCGAAACCGAAGCAGTCGGGGAGGAAGATGTCGGTGCTCTCCACTCCGAATTCGTCGCGGTAGTATTTCTGTCCGAGAGCGATATTGCGCACCAGCGATTCTACCGAGGGGACGTTAACGTCGTTGGCATTCCAGCTCGCACCGGAGATATGCCAGCGGCCCGATTTGATAAGGTCCTTCATCTTTTCATACTCCTGAGGGTAATATTCTTTAAACCATGCGTAGTGCTGGCCGCCCTCGAAGTTGAATACATAATCGGGGAAATGGGGAAGCAGGAAATTGTTGCGGCTGATGGTATTCCATAGATACTCGCGGATGGTGGTCTGAACCGTCCAGTTCCACTGAGTGTCGAGATGGGCGTCAGCTACGGCATATACCTTAGGCTGGGGGTTTGCCTGTTCTTTAGCCTGACCCGCAGGGGATGCGAGGACAGGGACGGTGGCCGTCAGTGCGCCGCCAAGCATCATTGCGCTCAATGATAGCAGTTTCATGGTTGGGTTTTGAGCAGTTAGTTATTGATTGGTTTGTTACGTTTCGAATGAGGTTAAAGAGCGGGGAGCATCATGTCTGTTGGCACTTTTCCGACAGACACAACTTCAGCATTGCAAAATTACCTCACACGGCGCTAAAAAGCGTCAAGTTCTCTGACAAAGATGTAACCAATCACGACAAACCGTACTTTTCCTTACCGAATTACGTCAAAACCCCTCCGCGCTTTTGTCAATTAACATTTTTAAATATACCTTTGCACACACGGACGGTTTCCCTCCGGCTATTCTCCCACTATATATATTTTATGTCAGCCGCAACTTGTACAGCATGCTTGGCATAAACCTTTTCACGGATCAACTTTAATCCCGACAAAACGGCGAATTTCCAAATACACCTATCATATCCTTTGTCAGTAATGAAAATTATGTTTAAGCCATTTATTGCGTTTCTTATCCTGCTCGTTGCAGGCCTGGGCGAAATTTGCGCCCAAACTACAGGCGTATATTGCGGAGGACACATCCGACGCGAGCGCGAGCACACATACTTCGACCTCAAGCACTCGGGATTCCAGTACATCATTCTGTTCAACGTTAACGTTGAAACCGACGGCACACTCACGTGCGACGGCGAGACCGTTTGCAGCGACGGAAACTATGTGTTTGGCGAACAATATGCCAACGACGTCAAGACGCTCAAACAGCAGCCCACATCGGTAAGTCGCATCGACATCTGCGTAGGCGGCTGGGGAAATAAATCGTACTACCGCATCAAGGACCTGATCAACGCCAACGGCACAGGGAGCAATACCATCCTGTACCGCAACTTCAAGGCCCTTTACGACGCTCTGGGAGTGATTGACGGGGTTAACAACGACGATGAGCACTGCTACGACGTGGCGTCGGCTCTGAAATTCCACCTTATGATGAACGAGATCGGCTACAAGACCTCCATAGCTCCCTACACGAACAAATCGTTCTGGAGCAGCCTGGCCGAAGGGCTCGGCAGCAGTGTGTGCAATCTTATAATGGTACAGTGTTACGACGGCGGCGCAGGCAACAATCCGGCCGACTGGAAGCTGAACGGCGCTCCCGTTCATGCCGGACGCGAACACTACACAAACAATAAGATAAGCGGCACGGAATGTGCCGAGGATATGCAGCGATGGAAAGACGCCAGCGGAGCACAGGGCGGCTTCATCTGGGTATACAACGACAACACCTGGCCTTTGAACGACTACGCTGCCCGTATGAACCGCGTGTTCGGTGCCAAAAAGGCTTCGGGCGACAAAAAGGCGACAGTATACGTCGATGCCGATTACAGCGGCTACAGCGTCGACCTGCCCGCTGGCGACTACCCGCAGTCGGAGCTGGGGCTTATGGGCTTCCTGGCCAAAGACCTCTCCTCGCTTAAAGTTTCCCCCGGCTACAAGATCACGCTCTTCAAAGGTGAAAATCTGGACGGCGAATCCAAGACCTTCACCGGCGACAGCAAATCGATGCCTGATGGCTGGAACGACCAGACGCGCTCCATCCGCGTCGAAGCCAACGGAGTCTCGGGCAAAAGCGGTGTGTGGAAAATCAAAAATCGCAATTCCGGCAAATACCTGGATCTGAACAACAACTCCACCGACAATGACACTCGCGTAATCCAGTATGACGAAGAAGTGGATGACAAATCGCAGGCATGGGTATTCACCGAACTAAACAACGGCATCTATAAAATCGCCGCTTACGAGAACCAGAACCGCGGCTTCGACATACACAATGTAAGCAAAGACAACGGCGCAGAACTGAAAATCTATGACTATGTAAGCGGCACAAACCAGCAGTTCATCCTGTATGACAAAGGCGACGGATGGTTTCAGATCATCGACCGCAACTCCGGTAAGCCTATCGAAGTGCCCGAATCATCCACCAACAACGGTGAATGGGTGAAAATTTTCGACAACAACGGCAGCAACACCCAGCAATGGGCTCTCCAAGACAATAAATGCGCCGGACTGCATGTGGCTTCCGTATACTCCGACGCCGACTTCAAAGGTCACGCCGTAGCCCTGAGCGAGGGTGAATACAACCTTGACCGTCTGAAATTCTTCAATATCAAGAACGACGACCTCACCTCGATGAAAGTGACCAAAGGGTACAAAATTTTGCTCTATCAGGATGACAATTTCGGCGGCGACGTAACTTCAATCAATTCTGAAATGGCATGCCTTAACGATGCGTGGAACGATAAGGTGAGTTCTCTCAAGATCGTACCCGACGGGGTCAAAGGGATGAACGGCAACTACAAGATTGTCAACCGAAACTCGGGAATGTATCTCGATCTGGCTGACAACAACACCGAAAATCTCACCCCCGTAATGCAGTACAACGACGAAGGCGACCACCCGTCGCAGACCTGGACTTTCACAGAAGTTGAGAACGGAGTCTACAAGATATGCGCCTTCTCCAACAAGAACCGCGGCCTCAACGTGCTCAACTCTTCGCGCGACAACAGCACTCAGGTGAACCTTTACGACTACTCAGGCCTGCAGAGCCAGCAGTTCATTGTCGTTCCCCACTCCGACGGTTTCCATCAGATTATCGACCGCAACTCCGGCAAACCTGTGGAGATTCCAAACTCATCGTCCACTCTGGGGGAGTGGCTCAAAATCTATGACAACAACGGCAGCCACACTCAGCAGTGGGGCATCGAAGAAAACAAATGTCAGGGCACTCCCGCCGCCACTCTCTATGTCGACATCAATTACGGAGGCAAGGCTGTTCCGCTCAGTGAAGGTGATTACACCGCAGAGCGCCTCAGCCTTTACAATTTCAAGGAGAACGACCTGACATCGCTGAAAGTTTCCCCCGGCTATAGAGTTTCGCTTTATGATGGTGATAATTTTACCGGCAATAGCCGCACATATTCCACCGACCAAAGTTTCGTAGGCGACGATTTCAACGACAAAACATCCTCGCTGCGCATCGAGAAGTCACCCATGACGGGCATCGACAGTCCCTCCGCCAAATCCGAGATGATAGCCATTGTGGGCAATAACCTGATCATCAACGGCTTCACCGGTACACTGCGGATTTTTAACATCCAGGGCATCGAAGTGATGTCGCAATACATTGAAAACGATGCTGAAATTACACTCAGCGGGCTGTCGGCCGGCTTGTATCTGGCCAGCATTGCCGATTCCACCTTCAAAGTGGCCATCCACTGACAATCGGCCCCGGCAGCATGCGGCCGACATCCGAGCCGCCTGTAACAGACGCGCTAACAGCACCGGCACCCCGCAAGTTCATGACGGACTTGCGGGGTGCCGGCGTTATATCGCTACCTAAGCGGCGGCGTTAGTCTATTATTGTCGTTGACGAAGTGGTATGTTCCCGACCGAAGTAATCCAGGGCTTCGCCAAGGGTAGTGCATCCGTCGATATGCGCCTTGATGTCGGAGGCCTTCACAGAGCTCCACTCCTTCTGCGACTCCTTGGGAAAATCGGCACGCTTCAGAAAGGAGGCTATCGAATGTACAAGATTCTTTGCAGCTTTAACGAGTTGGGAGCGGTACTGTTGGTTGAGCGGTATCATCTCGTATTTCTCGCGGAGTTCCTTAACGCGCGGACCGACGAGGATGGTTGGGAATTCAATGGCATCCGTCGCGGTGGTGAGCTTGTCGATCTGCTTACACTGCGTGTCGACCAGATCTAAATATTCTTTCACGCCCTCATCGCAAAACTCCTTTGTGAGTTCGGTCGAAGCAGCCGAAAGAGTGAACGAGGTCAGTGAAATCGCCATCAGAGCGGCAATAGCCAACAGGCGCCGGAGGGTTTTCTTCATTTTGTCAGAAAGTTAAATTGTTAGTAAAAGTTGTGGTTTTTCAGGGGGAATTGTACATCGACAGACACCTTTGACTTGATGACCGGCTTTGTAGAATCTTTCCACTTGGCAAATTTCATCATTTATTTCCATAAAACCAATACCCACACCTACCCCCCCCTAAAAAATGTTAAATCTTTCACTCGACCCGAATTTTCGTGTGCCGGGAGGGGGACTGGCAGGCATCGGGCGGGGCATTTGTTATAAATCCCTAAAGATGAGGGAGGAATGGGGCGTATGAGCGGAAATATGCGTATATTTGCAGATGTGAAACAGGAAAATCATCTTTTTGCTTTTCAATAAACCTTGAGCATCATGAAATTACCGCATTTCTTGCGAATGGGAGCGGCGATGGGCGCCCTGATGCTGAGCCTCCAGACGATGGGGGCAAAGGCCCACAAGCCTGTGCAGGGATATCCGTTTGAACCTGTGGCGTTTACGCAGGTTCACATCGACGGCGGATTCTGGCTGCCGCGCATGGAGGCCAGCCGCAAGGTGACTATTCCACTGGCTTTCAGCAAATGTGAGGAAAATGAGCGTTACGCCAATTTCTACCGCGCCGCCCATCCTTCGGAAGAATACAAGGTAGAGGGTTTCCCATTCGACGATACCGACGTGTATAAGACCATCGAAGGTGCGTCCTACTGCCTTTCGATCAAGCCCGACAAGCGTCTGGAGGCTTACATCGACTCGATAATCACCGTAATGGCTGCGGCTCAGGAGCCCGACGGCTATCTCTACACGGCCCGCACGCAGAATCCGGCTCATCCCCACGACTGGTCAGGCAAGAAGCGTTGGGAAAAGGTGGAAGACCTCAGCCACGAGTTCTACAACCTCGGCCACATGGTGGAAGGGGCCGTGGCCCACTATCAGGCCACAGGCAAACGCAACTTTCTGGATATAGCCATACGCTATGCCGACTGCGTAATCCGCAATATCGGCGACGGCCAGGGGCAGCTGCGCCTCGTGCCTGGTCATCAGATTGCCGAGATGGCCTTGGTGCGTCTCTACAACGCCACAGGCGAGAGCCGCTATCTGGATCAGGCCAAGTTTTTCCTCGATGCACGCGGCACCACAGCTCACCGCAACGCCTACTCGCAGAGCCATGTGCCTCCCGTGGAGCAGAGCGAGGCCGTGGGACATGCCGTGCGCGCCACATATATGTATGCCGGTATGGCCGATGTAGCCGCCATCACGGGCGATACGGCCTACGTGGCTGCCATCGACCGCATCTGGGACAATATCGTAAATAAGAAACTGTATATCACAGGCGGTATCGGAGCGCGTCATCAGGGAGAATCCTTCGGCGACAACTACGAGCTGCCCAACGCGTCGGCCTACAACGAGACGTGCGCTGCCATCGGTAACGTCTACACCAACTACCGCCTGTTTCTGCTCCATGGCAATTCGAAATATTACGATGTGCTGGAGCGTACGCTCTACAACGGCCTCATCTCCGGCGTATCCATCGACGGCGGCACATTCTTCTACCCCAACCCGCTGGCCTCCGACGGCGGCTACAGCCGCAAGCCGTGGTTCGGCTGCGCATGCTGCCCCAGCAATATCAGCCGGTTCATGCCGTCGCTGTCGGGATATATCTACGCCACTCGCGGCAACGACCTGTATGTCAACCTGTTCGCCTCAAGTAAAGCCGATCTGAAAGTAGGAGGTAAACATCTGATAGTCAAACAGGAAACCGACTACCCATGGAGCGGCGACGTGGCCATCACCATCGAGAAAGGTTCGGCTGATGCGGCCCTGAATGTGCGTATTCCCGGATGGGTACGCAATCAGCCCGTGCCGGGCACCCTCTACAGCTACACCGATTCCATTCAGCCCACTTATACCGTCAAGGTCAACGGCGAAAAGGTGGAAGGCGACCTGCAAAACGGCTACATGCGCATCGACCGCCGCTGGAAGAAGGGCGACCGAGTGGATGTCTCATTCGATATGCCAGTGCGTCTGGTACGCGCCAACGAGAAGGTGAAAGCGGACCGCGGACTTCTGGCCGTGGAGTGCGGCCCGATAGTATATTGCGCTGAATGGCCTGATAATGAGCATAGTGTAGCCTCCACGCTGCTCAACCGCCGCCCGAAATTCACCACAGAATTCCGTCCCGGCCTCTTAGGCGGCGTCCGCACTGTCTCCACTCAGGCCCAGAGCCTGGCCTACGACGCCGACGGCAACCTGACGGCCACGCCGACCACGCTCCGCCTCATCCCCTACTACGCCTGGGCTCACCGCGGCGAAGGCCCCATGAGGGTATGGCTCCCCTACTACCTGTCGGCGCCGGATCTCGTCCCTGAAAACTCAGCGACGGGTTCAACCTCAGCCACCAAGCGCGGCTCCAACGGCTTCTTCGACGGCCTCTGATCCGCTCACAGCGCCGGGAGGTCGCGCCCGGGGCTTGGTAATTCGGGAATTTTCAAGTAATTTTGTCAGACAAAATCCAAAGTATCCAATAGAGATTAATGAAACTTATCGCAACAGGCCTGATTATGGCCACAGCTTTCACAACAATGGCACAAACTTCGCCCTCAGCGGCTCAAACTAACTCCCCTGCGGCTCAGACCGGCGTGACAGCCGGCATCCGGGCCACACCCGGGGCGCTCTTCGAAAAGGATTTTGCGACGGTCCACTCCACCGCCCCCTTCTCGAAGATTACCAAAGCCGATTACGAACCGGCCATAGACCGCGGCATAGCCGATGCTCAGGCCAACATCGCCGCAATCGTCAATAATCCTCAGGCTCCAACATTCGAAAACACTATCGTAGCCCTGGAGCGCTCGGGCAAGCAGCTCGACCGCGTGCTCGGCGTGTTCTTCCCTCTGCTCTCGGCCGATGCCGACGACGAGATGATGGAAATCTCCATGCGAGTCACTCCGAAGCTGAGCGACTATTCCACCTCCATCACTCTCAACGAGGGGCTGTGGAAGCGCGTGAAGGCCGTCTACGACCACTACGCCGCCCTGCGCGCCGAGGGTAAGCCCTCCGGCCTCACCCCCGAGCAGGATATGCTGCTGCAGCAGACCTACGACTCCTTCGCCCTGTCGGGAGCCAACCTTCAGGGAGCCGACCGCGAAGCATACAAGCAGAAGCAGGCCGAACTGAGCGAACTGACCACGCGCTTCGGCCAGAATGTGCTCAAAGAGCTCAACACATACGAAATCTGGCTGACAGCCGACGACCTAAAGGGGCTTCCGAAGGGGATTGTCGACGAGGCCGCCCAGATGGCCGAAGCCAAGGGCCGCAAGGGTGAATTCCTCTTCACTCTGGCACAGCCCACCTACATGGCCTTCATGAAATATTCCGACCGCCGCGACCTGCGCGAGAAGATGTACCGCCTCTATACCGGGCGCAACACCCGCGGCGAATATTCCAACGTGGAGAACATGAAGCGTATCGCAGAGCTGCGCCTGGAGATAGCCCGCCTGCTCGGTTCGAAAAACTATGCCTCACATTCGCTTCAGCGCACCATGGCCGAAACCCCCGAGAACGTCTACAAGCTTCTCGACCAGCTCCGCGACGCCTACAAACCCGCCCTGGAGCGCGAGCTGAAAGAGCTGACCGATTTCGCATCGGATCTGGAGGGTAAAGAAGTGAAAATCATGCCATGGGACTATTCCTACTATGCCAACAAGCTCAAAAACGAGCGCTACAGCTACGACGAGGAGCAGCTTCGCCCCTACTTCGAGCTTGACAATGTGATCAAAGGCGTGTTCGGTCTGGCTACCAAGCTCTACGGACTTCAGTTCAAGCAGAACAACGATATCGAGGTGTATCATCCCGACGTGAAGGCCTTCGATGTGACCGACGCCGACGGCTCGTTCATCGGAGTGATCTACACCGACTTCTTCCCGCGCGCCACCAAGCGCCCCGGCGCGTGGATGACCGACTTCCACCCACAGAGCATCACCCCCGACGGCGTCAACGACCGTCCGCACGTATCCATCGTGATGAACTTCACCAAGCCCACGGCCGATGCGCCCTCGCTGCTGACCCCATACGAGGTGGAGACCTTCCTGCACGAGTTCGGCCACGCCCTGCACGGCCTGCTGAGCCAGTGCACCTACGCCTCGCTCTCCGGTACGAACGTGTATCGCGACTTCGTGGAGCTTCCTTCGCAGTTCAACGAAAACTATCTTACGGAAAAAGAATTTCTCGACTCTTTCGCCGTGCATTATAAGACGGGCGAACCCCTGCCGCAGAATCTGATAGACAAAATCGTGAAATCGAGCCAGTTCGGAGCCGGATACTCATGCATGCGCCAGCTCGGATTCGGGTATCTCGACATGGCATGGCACACCGCCACCGACTCCATCACCGACGCCGTGGCCTTCGAGGCAGAGGCCATGCGCCCCGTGCAGATTTTTGAGCCGGTGGAAGGCTCCATGACCGGCACCACCTTCAGCCATATCTTCTCCGGCGGCTATGCCGCAGGCTACTACTCCTACAAATGGGCCGAGGTGCTCGACGCCGATGCCTTCGCCCACTTCAAGGAGAATGGTATCTTCGATGCCGAGACCGCACGCTCGTTCCGCAAGAATGTGCTTGAGAAGGGTGGCACCGCCCATCCCGCCAAGCTCTACCGCGCTTTCCGCGGCAAAGACGCCACCATCGACGCCCTGCTGGAGCGCGACGGCATCAAGAAGCCTCAGGCTGCCAAGGTGCCTGTCAAAAAAGACTGACATACCGCCCGTATAGCCCTTCTCTATAATTTTTGAACGCTATACCGCGATTTGAACCTGCCATACGCCGGAAGCCGAGCCACTGTCTTGGCCTCCGGCGCTACTTTTTATCAGCATAAGCCAATTTGGCGAGATTTTTGTTATACCTTTGGTATCATATATTTAATTTCGACCTCACACCCGCATGGATAACAAGATATTCTCCGAAACGAAACAGAAAATCGAGCAGAGCGTGGCCTCACATCAGCTCCGCAAAGCCTTCTCGCTTGCCCAGTCGCTCGCCTACGGCATGTCACGCCCGCGAGTGGCTGAAGATCTGGCAGCTGCCGAGCAGACCTACCGGTTTATGCTCGACTACGCCTCGAAAGGTGTGGAAGATCCCGGTCGCGCTGAGATGGCACGGTCGCTGGGAAGCACTATCCTCCAGGCCGTTGACTCGCTTGAGCGCGAAAACCTTCTGCCCGATTCGGCCGGCTATTACTTCTCCACCCTGAGGTATGAGCAGCTCCAGCGCTACGACACAATAGCCTCACTGGCAGAGGAATACCGCAAGACGGTGGCTGCCGGCTCCATGTTCGGCTTCGTCAACAATGCCATGGACTCCGACTCCGTGCGCGAAGCCCTCCGCAATCGCGAAGCCCTGGAGATACGCATCTTCAACCGTCTGTGGGTCAGCCATCCGCTCTCTTCCGACGATCTCCATACGGCAACCGCCCTGCTCAGCTCCGATGCCACCCCCGTCCATTTCCGCCACATGCTCATCTGGGCCCTGACCCTCGGAGCCCTGGAATATTACGACGAGCGGCGCCTGCTGGCTGTGCTCGACCTGGCGGATAACGCCAACGACACCCTGCGGGCTGCCGCCATCATCGCCTCGATGCTCATGATGCACCGGGGAAAGCTCCACGGCTTCTCGCCGCGTGTGCTCGACCGGCTGGCCCTGCTCGGCGACGACGCCACGCTGCGCGAGAACGTACGCACCGTCTACCTCGAACTGGTCAAAACCATCGACACCGACCGCATCTCGCGCAAGATCACGGAAGAGATTGTGCCGGAAATCATGAAGTTCCGCCCGAAAATCGACATGGGCAAGCTCCCCTCCGACCCGGAAGAGCTGGAGGAGAACCCCGAATGGATGGATATGATCGAGAAATCGGGAATCGGCGACAAACTCAAGGAGATGAACGAGATTCAGGAAGAGGGCGGCGACGTGATGATGGGCACCTTCGCCCATCTCAAGGCCTTCAGTTTCTTCAATGAGCCCGCCAACTGGTTCCGCAGCTTCCACACCGACTATTCCGAATTCACCGGCGCCGACGCCAAGCTGCATCAGCCGATTGCCGACATGATATCCGCCATGCCGATGCTCTGCGACAACGACAAATTCTCCATGATGATGACCGTCAGGCAGATACCGCCGCAGCAGCGCGATCTGATGCTCCAGCAGGTGCAGGCCGGAGCCGACCAGTTTGCCCAGATGCAGGCGGCATCGCTCTCTGGGCTTGACACTCCGGCCAACGCCATACGCAACACCATCAACAAGGAGGTGCAGAATCTCACGCGCTTCTACAAGCTTTTCCGCCGCAAGGCAGAGCTGCACAATCCGCTGACGTCAGAGCTTAATTTTCTCAGCGTAGAGCCTCTGCGACGAATGATAACCGAGACTGATACCATCGCCGTGGCCGCCACGTTCTATTTCAAGCACGGCTATTACCCCGAAGCCCTCGAAGCCTTCGGCCTGCTGACCGATTCCGACCGCTGGCGCAACGACGACCAGATATATCAGCGCATAGGCCATGCGCGTCAGAAGCTGGGTGACTACGAAGGGGCCGTGGAGGCGTTCCTCCGGGCCGAACTGCTCAACCCCGGCAGCGACTGGACGCTGCGGCGTCTGGCCCGCGCCCTGATGGCAGCCCATCGCCTCGACGAGGCTGTGGAAAGATGGAAAGTGCTCGAAGAGCGCAATCCCGAGAGCGCTTCGGTGGCGCTCAACCTTGGCCGGTGCTATCTTGAGCTCGAACGCTACGACGAGGCCATAGGCCAATACTACAAGGCTGAATATCTGGATGAGAAGTCGGGCAAAGCGCTGAGGCCGCTGGCCTGGTGCCTGCTCGCGTCGGGCGATCTGGAGCATGCCAGGAAATATTACCAGAAGATTATAACCACCCTGGAGCCCATACCGGCCGACTATCTGAACATGGGCCATCTGGCTCTGGCCGAAGGGCGCTTCATGGAAGCCAACAATTTCTACTCGCTGAATATCGACTCGCGCACCCGGCAGGCCGACAGCGCCGGCAGCCCATCCGGCAACGGCAACGACTCCGCGCGCTGCCGTCAGGAGCGCCGCAACGAGGCCGTGGATAGCTTCATCGCCGACATGAAGTCAGACACCCCGGTGCTCCGCCGTCTCGGCGTCGACCCCGCCCTCGTCCCCATGCTCATCGACCACCTTCTCTACGCTCTATAGCCTGGAAGGTGCCTTTGCGGAGGTGAGGGGTGAAGATGCCGCGGGCTTCGGAGAGGTTGCGGCATATTACCACTAAGGCGTATGAGATGGAGGCTGCGATCACTACGGGGAGCAGCAGGCTCGATTTCTGAGCCATCTCCGTGGCCAGGAATATGGCCATCAGCGGGGCTCGCACGGCTCCGGCCATAACGGCTCCCATCCCGAAGAAGGCGAAATCGGCCAAGGGAAGATGCATACCGAACCATGCGTTGGCGCATCCGGCAAACAGGAAGCCGCCCACGCATCCGGCGAAGAGCGTAGGTGCGAAATCGCCGGCCACACCGCCGCCGCTGTTCGACGACGAACTGGCCCAGGGTTTTGCCAGCAATACGGCGGCTGCTACTGCCAATATGACAGTCATATCCGCGCGGTCGGATGCAAAAAAGGTTCCGTCGAGTATATGCGCACCGCCGTCGGCGAGCACTTTCTCGATGAATCCGTATCCCTCGCCGTAAAGCGACGGAAAGAGGAAGATGAGCAGGGCCACGACCATGCCGGAGAGCATATTTTTCAACCAGGGGCGCTTCATGGCGTCGTAGAAACGGCCCATACGCGTCATAACTTCCGAATAATAAAGCGCATACAATCCGCATAGCAGCCCCAGACAGGCTACCGGCACTATCATCTCCGGCTCCATGGGTGTCACCGACTCGAAAACCACGTCGGGGCGCATCCCCATGCAGAGGTAGGTCATCATCCAGCCCACAATCGAAGCTGTGAAGATGGCGAGCACGCCCGCCACGGTCAGTTCTACCGACAGCACTTCGAGAGCGAACAGCGCCCCGCCCACCGGGGCGAGGAAGATGCCGGCTATGCCGGCTGAGGCTCCGCAGGCTATCAGGTAACGCATGGTGCGCTCAGTGGCGTGGAAACAGCGGCCTACATTGCTGCCGATGGCCGCACCGGTATAGGCTATAGGACCCTCGGCTCCGGCCGAACCGCCGAATCCGAGCGTCAGGGTGCTCGCCACCATAGGCGCGTAACATAGAAAGCCCGGAAGGTCGTATTGCCGCTTGTCAAGCGACACGCAGAGGCGGTTTACCCCATGGTAAATCTCTGTCTTGAGCACATAGCGCTGATACGCTCCTGCGAGCATGATTCCAGCCACCGGGAGCAGCAGAAAAATCCAGTTGGGGCTGTCGGCATGGAAACCGGAAGTCAAGAATCCCGACAGAAAAGCTATCACACGCTTAAGGAGGAAGACACACAGCCCCGTCAGGCACCCCGTGACGAGCGCCAGCACCGCCAGACTAACCCTTTCGGTCACCTGCCGGCGGAACCATCGGCCTATCCCCCACCGCTCCCTGCGGGCGTGTCTGTCATTGTAAGCACTCATTCGTAGCTGAAACTTTTCTATAATAACCGCGCGGGAGGCCGGAAGGTTTGCCCCCGAAGTGAGTTTAAGAGCCGGTTCGGCAATAATATTGAGGGAAGTATCGCATCCTTACCGCCATGACGATTCCAATTGTGCCCGGGGGTATCTTTCGGGCAAAAATGGTGGTAATTTTTTTGTCGATGACCGTAATGAAAAAGTCATTGATACTCTGACTAACAAGGTCTTCGGC
>CAMEGQ010000028.1 GCA_945916235.1 uncultured Porphyromonadaceae bacterium
CGGGATGGATTGCTCCAACGGTGTTTGAGACCGTCGCGTCTACCGATTCCGCCATCCGGGCTGACGCTCAGGCGCCGGAGCGCCTGAGGTTTGCGGTGTCAAAGTTACGGCTTTTTTGCCATTTGCGCAAACGGCAGCCGCGTTTTTGCAATTATTTCAGGCCGAAGGCTTCGCGTACGCGGTCCACGTAGTCAAGTTTTTCCCAGGTGAAGAGTTCTACCTCGAGGGTGCGGTCGCCCTGGATGCGCGAATGGAAGGTCTTGGTGACTTTGCGCGGGGTGCGGCCGATATGGCCGTAGGTGGCTGTCTCAAGATAGATGGGGGCACGCAGATGAAGGCGCTCCTCGATGGCTCGCGGACGCATGTCGAAGATGTCATTGACGATGCGCGAGATTTCGCCGTCGGTCATGTCGACATGGGCTGTGCCGCGGGTGTTGACGTAGAGGCTGACGGGGCGGGCCACACCGATGGCGTAGGCCACCTGCACCAGTGCCTGATCGGCCACTCCGGCTGCCACAAGGTTTTTGGCGATATGGCGCGCGGCATAGGCAGCCGAACGGTCGACTTTCGAGGGGTCTTTGCCTGAGAAGGCGCCGCCGCCATGGGCTCCGCGGCCTCCGTAGGTGTCGACGATGATTTTACGTCCTGTCAGACCGGTGTCGCCGTGGGGGCCACCGATCACGAATTTACCTGTGGGGTTGACCAGCAGCTCGATGTCGGCGGGGAAGAGCGCACGGATTTCCTCGGGTACGCGGGCGATGACGCGCGGCAGAAGCACCTGCTCCACGTCACGGCGGATCACCCCAAGCATCTCTTCGTCGGCCTGGACCTGAGTCTTGGTATCGGAGGGGAGAATGAATTCGTCGTGCTGGGTGGAGATTACGATAGTGCGGATGGCCACGGGGCGGTCGTGCTCATCGTATTCTACTGTCACCTGACTCTTGGAGTCGGGGCGCAGGTAGGATTTGCGTCGGCCGTCGGGGGTGACGTAGGTCATGGCCGACTCTTCGCGACGGATTTTTGACAACTCCTTGAGCAGGGCATGGCTAAGGGCTACGGTCAGGGGGATCAGCAGCGGGGTCTCGTTGCATGCGTAGCCGAACATCATCCCCTGGTCGCCTGCGCCCTGGTCTTCAGCCTGAGCGCGCTCCACGCCACGGTTGATGTCGGGGCTCTGCTCATGCACGGCAGAGAATACGCCACACGACTCGGCATCGAATTTCAGCGCCGAATGGTTGTAGCCGATCGAGGAGATGACGCGGCGGGCGGTGTCGGCCAGGTCGACCTGAGCCGTGGATTTCACTTCGCCGGCGATAACTACCTGTCCGGTAGTAACCAGAGTTTCACACGCCACCTTCGACTGAGGGTCGTAGGCCAGCATCTCGTCCAAAACGGCGTCGCTTATCTGGTCGGCCACTTTGTCGGGATGTCCTTCGGAAACGGATTCCGATGTAAAAAGATAGTTCATGGGTCTTTTTAGCATTTTTTTGAGTGGTTGCAAGCAATCAAATTTTTCCACAAATACGGTGACTTTCTGCAGCGACTGCTATCTAAGCCGCAAAAAGCCCACAAAGGTAAGCAATTTTTTCGGATCTGCCTAACCCTCTGCCCTATTTAACAGAAAATCCATTGGCGCAGGATGAAAGACGAAAGCGCACCAGGAATCTGATACGCTTTCGTAGGGGATGGTATGTCTGTGGCGCTCTGCCGAGCGCAGTTAGCTTTTCAGAACCGGCTCACGCTTCAGAGAGCTACCGAGCGGACGGCGCCGAGGGCGCGCACCAGCACGATGCCACGCTGGAGCGAGGCGGGGTTGAGGCGCAGGCCGGTAGTGGAGTAAACCTCTACCTCATCGTCGCCAAGCTGACGGCCGTCGGATGCGTAGACCGTCAGCACATCGCCTGCATAGCTGTAGGTGAAGGGGAGCGCCGTGGTCGACTCGTCGATCTCGACGTCGCCGATACCGGCGGCGTTGGCCGACCCATAGACGGCATAGGCACCAGGAGCCACGGTCACCGTGCTGCCCGACAGCGTCGGGGTGGTATTGGGACTGGCGCTGAGGAGCTTCATATTCTTGGTATCAATCATGATATGCACGGGAATCGAAGCGTCGGCACCGCTGACCTGCGGATTGACAGCCACCAGCAACTGAAGGTCGCCCTTGCTCATGCAGATGGTGCGTCCGCCCGACCATTTGTCGAGACTTACAGCCAC
Source organism: uncultured Porphyromonadaceae bacterium (assembly GCA_945916235.1). Taxonomy (GTDB): domain Bacteria; phylum Bacteroidota; class Bacteroidia; order Bacteroidales; family Muribaculaceae; genus UBA7173. The sequence goes on from CAMEGQ010000028.1 coordinate 2,215, forward strand.
GTCGGCATCCTCGGCAAAGAGGGCGGAGTTGTGGTTGCGTATGCCGATAAGCTCTTTGTAGCTCTGGAGCAGGGCGGCATTGTCGGCACGGTTGAGATAGCTCCACACCACGCGCTTTGGCGATGTGTCGTTGCCGTTGTTCTTCTTAGTGGTCTGGTCGGCGCCAAATTCCTGGAATTGCCAAATCATGTGCGAACCCGGCGTCAGCAGCATCTGAGCTGCCACGGAGCCGAGGCGGCGCTTGCTCATGGCCGAGTTCCCCTTGACGCCCGTAGCGCCGTAGGTGTTCTGCTTGTAGGCCATACGCTCCTCGTCGTGGCTCTCGGCGTAACTTACGGTAGAGCCCCAGGTGCGTTTGTCGTCGAGCGGAGCATAGAAGCGGTTGAGCCCGGCGCCCGATTCGAAGCCCATGGCAAACTGGCATGCGGCATAGTTGATATTGGCCCAGTTGAGCTCCTGATCGGCTGCCATCTCGTTTTCCTCCTGAGCGCCGGCCAGATTTTCGTTGATAAAGTATGCGTTGGGGTTCACAGCCTTCACTGCGGCGTGGAGCTGCTTCATGCGGGCCACGCGCGTAGCGTTGTAGCGGTTGGTGTTGGCGTCGGAGGGTGTACCCCAGGTGTTGGTGGCGGCGTAGTATGTATTGCCGTAGGAGTCGTTCAGACCCAGACCCTTGACCAGGTCGAAACGGAAGCCGTCGACCTTGTAAGCCGTGAGCCAGTATTGCAGGGCTTCCTCAAACTGGCGGGTCACCAGGTCGTTGCCCTGATTCCAGTCGTTGAACACCGAGTAGCTGTGGGGAGCCGAACCGTTGAACAGTTTGGTCTTTACCGTAGGATACATCTGATACCAGGGATGTCCGCCGTCGGCCTGATTGAATACCACGTCGATAATCACGGCCATACCGCGCTTATGGCATTCGTCCACCAGGCGGCGGTAGTCGTCGGGAGTACCGTAAGCCTTGTCGGGAGCGAAATAGAAGTTGGGATTGTAGCCCCAGGAGTTATTGCCCGAGAATTCCATGACGGGCATCAGTTCTACAGCGTTCACACCCAGCTCCTTGAGGTAGTCGAGTTTGCCGAGTACACCGGCGATGGTGCCTTCACCGCGGGCGGCGCCCTCCGTACCGGTGAAGTCGCGCACAAGTAACTCATATATAATAAGGTCATCGCGGTTTTTGCCCACAAAGTTCTCCACCTCCCAGTTGTAGTCGTCGCGGGTGGAATTGTAGACAGCCACCGGACCGGAAGCGAACTTCGAGGGATAAGCCGGGAGATTGGGGAATACCGTCGAGGAGATATATTTGTCATTGTCGCCGTCGAGCACGAGCTTTGCCCATGGGTCGCCGACGATAGTCTGATAGTCGCACGTGTAGAAGTAGGGATAATCTTTCCCGGCCTCCAGACCGTTGATGCGGCACCAGAAGTAGCGGTAGCCGTCGGAGTAATCCACATAGTTCATCTGCTGGTCGGCGGTGATGGCATAGTTGTTCCAGCTGCCGCGCAGAAGCACTGAATTCTTCTCCGGAGCAATGAAGCAGAAGAGCGTCGAACCGTCGGGCTGACCTACGGCACCGAGCTGCGGTTTGCCCAGCGGATAATCCTTAGCCTGGGCAGCGGGGAAACCTTCAGGCATAAGAGTCAGGAAGATATCGCCGCCATTGATGGCCTTCCCCTCCTTCTGACCGGTACCCTTTGAGGTGCGGAACACGAAAGCCAGCGCCTTGATGGTCTCGCCTGCGGGTACACCGTAAAACTCGCGGATATCGGGAATGGTCAGCGTCCAGAGGTTGGTGCCGGCATTCGCCATCTTGTATTTAGGCAGATCATCGTTCCATGTCGTAGCGTATTTCCAGTCGGAGAACGAAGTAGACTTGTCGGTAATGACTCCCGTATGGGCGTATACGCCCGTCGAAGCCGACAGACCCGCCATACCGCGGTTGCCCCAGTCGGCGTGGAAGGTGATGACCACATTTTTGGTCTCGGGAGTGATAATCTCCGGCACAGTGGTGACCACCTGTGAGTTAGCGCACAGACTAAAGGTCAGCGCCGCGAAAAGCCCGGCATATCGCAGAGCCCGCTTGAAGTAATTGTTTCTCATGTAGTAAAAATTAAACTCAGATGAATGTGTAAGTCGAAATAGTTTTCAACCACGAAATTACGCTCTTTTCTCCAAATTACCAAAAAAAATTAACGCGCACACCTCCCCTGGGCCGCCCTTAAAAGCGCCCCCAAAGGACTCTAAGATCCTAAAAGACCTTAAAGTTCCTAAAGTCCCTAAAGACCCTAAGGGCCCTATTCCAGATGGCTTAGGGCTTGTCAAAGAGGCAACTTCCCCCGCCCTGGTGGGCTTAGGGCTTTCAAAGAGGCAGCTATCTCCGCCTTGTATGGCTTAGGGCTTGTCAGAGTGGTTCAGATGGTAGGAGCTTGGTGGTGAGGCTGACGGGAGTTGACTTCAGTCAATGACCGAAGCCGAATCCGGCAAGCGACGCCCCAGATGAGCCGCTATCACAAGCCCTAAAACTATCACAAGCCCTAAAAATAATAGTTCGGCCGCTTCGGATAATACAGCATCCCCGACCCCACCTCCTGAGCCACGCTTTCGCCCATGGAGTTGGCCACAATCGCCAGTGCGAAACCAAGCGCAGCCGACGGACCGTTGGCCGTAATCAGTCGGTCGAGAGCTACCACAGGCACATCGCGGAGCACGGCACCTGTGGCCAGCTGTTCATGGAAGGAGGGGTAGCATGTGGCCTCTTTCCCCTCGAGCACACCCAGCGGCGCCAGCACCAGAGCCGGGGCAGCGCAGATGGCGGCGATCTTGCCGCCTTCGGCCTGAGCCTTCAGCAGAGTGGCCAGCGGCTGGAAATCAGCCAGATTCTGCGACCCTGGCATCCCGCCGGGGAGGATAAGCCATTCCGGCATAATGAAATCTGTGGAATCATAAAGCGTATCGGCAGTCACGGTAACACCGTGGGCACCCTTCACTTCATGTTTGTCGGTGATAGATACGGTCTTGATGTCCATACCTGCGCGCCGCATTACGTCAACTACTGTCAGGGCTTCAATCTCCTCGAAGCCGTCGGCAAGGAAAATGTAAGATGTGTTCATGTCGCTGACCGGGTTTCGGTTAAGTAAGGTTTAACAAAAAAATAATGGTTCTACTACTGTGCCATCGTCGGCAGGGAGCGGTGGCCGAAATTGGCGATTTGGCGATAATTTCTTATTTAAATCCGCCCGCAAGTGAAAAGTTCACCATTTAAGCCGCAAATTAACAAATCTTCCACATTCTTCCAAATCCTGAGCAAAATTCCGCATAAAAAATTCCGCATCGCAAAGCGACACAGAATACATATTATATAAGAAGTCAATGATATTATATAAGGAGTCAATGTAAGAGCCGGCAGGATCAGAGCTTGAGGCAAAGCATGCGCAGGATGGTCTGGGTCAGAATCTTCAGATCCATCCAAAGCGAGAAATGATCGATGTAGTAATTGTCGGCGTCGACTCTTCGCTGCATATCCTCCACATTGGGGGTGGCGCCGCGGAAACCCTTGATCTGGGCATAGCCCGTGAGCCCGGGCTTCATGCGGTGGCGGGCCATATAGTTGGGTATCAGCTCCGAATACATCTCGGTATGTTTCACCATGTGGGGGCGCGGACCGATGATGCTCATATCCCCCTTGATGACATTGAACAGCTGAGGCAGCTCGTCGATCGACGACTGACGGATGAAACGCCCCACGGGGGTGATACGCGGGTCGGTGCTGCCGGCCTGCAGCGTATCGGCCTCGTCGTTGACCACCATCGAGCGGAACTTATACATATTAAAATCCTTGCCGTCGCGACCCGTGCGCTTCTGGCGGAATAATACCCCTCCCGGCGAAGTCAAGGCTATCCACAGCGACACGATGATCCACACCGGAATAAGCACAATGATGGCTACCGATGCGAAGATGATATCGAACAGACGCTTAATGCCTTTTTGCATGGTTTAGGTTTGCAAGATGCTGACTCGTCGGAGAAAGTCTACATAATAACGTTAATAGATTTTAAATTATTGTGCAATGTAAGCCTAAACTCGTAAAATTTCCAAAGCGTATCTCATTTTGACCGATTTCTCCGTTAATAAAAAGCAGTCAAAAATTTGACACAATTAAAAATCAGATAAAAATGAAGAAAATTTTCAAATCTCTAATCAAAGAAAACACCATTGTACGCCGCATGACGCAGACGCTGGCTATCGTGCTGATAGCCATGTCGGCCACGACTCTGACCGGTTGCACCGACGACGACGAAGCCGAAGACCCCTACCCCATGGAACTGCTCAACAACTGGCTGGCTGTGGCCGAAACCGTCACCCCCACCGTCGATGGCGTAACCGGCGAGGCCACCCGCAACGACTCGCCCAACTGGCGCCTCGACATCCGCGCCAACGGTACGGCCGTGAAATATGTGCGCCAGAGCAGCGGCTCACCCTGGCGCGAGGATGTGCGCTATCAGTGGGGCTATGCCAACAGATATCTCGTTCTGGCTCCCGACAGCGAGACGCGCGTCATATATTATGTGGCTGGTCTGTCTGACAAGGTGCTGGGTCTGGTCAAAACCGAAGAGGTCACCCCTGATGTCGACGATGAAGGCACCAAGAAAGATCCCTACTATCTGACTACCTACACCCAATTCCGCGCCGCCACCTCAGGCGATCTCTAAGCCTCGGTCGAAAGCATCCGTTCGCATTAGCGAATTTTACTTATTCTTCTCAGGTTTTCCGCGATTTTTTGACAATTTGCAAGAAATTTCAACAAATTTCGTAAATTTGCATCAGCGAAATCGCAAAAACCAACCTATTTATGGATCGCTCAGATTATATCGACGAACTCGACCGAAAAATCCTCTCAATAGTTATTCACAACGCCCGCATCCCCTCGAAAGATGTAGCTGAAAAATGCGGAGTATCACGTGCGGCAGTACATCAGCGCATTCAGCGCATGTGCGAACTCGGTATCATCACCGGCTCGGGATATACCGTCAACCCCCAGCTGCTCGGCTACACCACCTGCACCTATATCGGAGTGAATCTCGAACGCGGATCGCTCTACGGAAAAGTGGTGCCCGAACTGGAAAAAATCCCCGAAGTGACTGAATGCCACTTCACCACGGGTCCGTATTCGATGCTCATCAAGCTCTACGTGCGCGACAACCAGCATCTGATGGAACTCCTCAACGGCAAGATCCAGATGATCCCCGGCGTCACCGGCACCGAAACGCTTATTTCGCTCGACAACTCCATCCTGCGTCAGATCCCGATGGATGTAAAATTCTGACGGTCAATGAAAATCGGTTTCGACGGCAAACGCGCCGTCAGCAACAACACCGGCTTGGGCAACTACTCGCGCCTGCTGGTGGAGGTGCTGGCCCGCAAATATGCCGACCACCAGTATACACTCTACACGCCTCGAATGAGCGACAACGACAGGTTGGCGCCGCTCGAGGCGCTGCCTAATGTGGATTTCGCCACACCCGACCGCGCGCTCTGGCGCCCGCTGGGTGCGCTCTGGCGCTCCAAGGGGATGACGGCCCAGCTGCGCCGCGACCATGTGGACCTCTACCACGGGCTTTCCGGCGAACTTCCGCTCGACATCGCCCGCAGCGGTATCCCGTCGGTGGTGACTATCCACGATGTGATCTTCCGCCGTTTTCCGGAGTGTTACAAGCCTGTCGACCGCAAAATTTACAACTACAAATTCCGCCGCGCCGTTGAGGATGCTTCGCGCGTGATTGCCATCTCGGAATGTACCAAACGCGACATCGTGGCCGACTACGGCATCGACCCGGCGAAGGTGGATGTGGTCTATCAGGGGTGTGCGGAGCAGTTTCACAGGATCCCCTCACCCGACGAAATCGCCTCGGTGAAAGCCAGATACCATCTCACACGCCCATACGTCATAGCCGTCGGGACGGTGGAGCGACGCAAAAACCAGCTCCAGGCCGTAGAAGGGATGGCGATGGTGGAACCCGGAGTCGACCTCGTGATCGTGGGCCGGCGCACCGACTACGGGCGCGACCTCGACAGCGCCATTGCCCGGCTGGGGCTGGCCGACCGCGTGAAGTTTATCGACCGCGTAGCCTTCGCCGACCTCCCTGCGCTATATGCCGGAGCCGTATGCTCCACCTACACATCGCGTTACGAGGGGTTCGGCATCCCCGTGATCGAGAGCCTGTCGACCGGCACCCCCGCCGTAATAGCCACGGGCTCATGCCTGGAAGAGGCCGGAGGTCCCTCGGCCCCGATAGTGTCGCCCGACGATACCGGCGCCTGGGCCGGGACAGTCAACCGTCTCATCCTTGACGACGGTTTTCGCAAAGCCACGGCAGAGGCAGGCCACGCCTATGTGGAGCGATTCTCCGACGACGCCATGGCCTCTGGCGTCATGGATACTTACCTAAAAGTCCTGAACCGATGAAAGAAAACGAAACGGCACATACCCTCCCCGATGCCGCCGCGCAGCGCATCGACCTCAGCGGAAAACGGCTGCTCGTAGTGGGAGCCGGTGGATTTATCGGCGGATTTATCGCTTCGGAAGGTCTGCGGCGCGGCATGGATGTCAGTGTGGCCGTACGCGCCACCACCTCGCGCCGCTATCTGACCGACCCGCGGCTGCATTTCCTCGTATTCGACTACGACAACGCCCAGGCCGTGGCTCAGACGCTGACCGACGCCGAACCCTTCGACTTCATAATCTACAACCTCGGAGCCACCAAGGCGGTAAACTATACCGACTTCCGGCGTATCAACTTCGTGTATCTGCGCACCTTCTGCGAAGCCCTCAAAGCCACCGGCCGCACTCCTCAGCGGTTGCTCTATATGAGCTCGCTATCGGCTCTCGGTGCCGGCGATGAGAAAAACTATACCCCCATCACAGCCGATACGCCCCCGCATCCCGACACACTCTACGGCCAGTCGAAAATCATGGCCGAGCAGTATCTCGAACATTCCGGCATCCCCTATATAATCTTCCGTCCGACAGGGGTTTACGGACCTCACGAACAGGACTATCTGATGATGGTGAAATGTATCGACTCCCACTTCGATTTCGGAGTGGGGATGCGCCGGCAGATGCTGACGTTCATCTATGTCGACGACCTTGTAGAGGCGATGTTCGACGCTCTGGCCGCCGGTGTGAGCAACCGGAAATACATCATCTCGGAAGACCGCGCCTACACTCAGGCGGAATTCCGCAAGATCGTGGCCGAAGCCCTGGGGGTCAAGTGGGTAATCCCCATCCGATTGCCGCTGTGGGCGGCATGGGTAGCGTCGTCGGTGGCCGGACGCATCGGTCGCTGGCGTATGAAGCCCTCCACGCTCAATCCCGACAAATACAAGATTATGCGCCAGCGCAACTGGAATGCCGACATCTCGCAGGCGCAGAAGGAGTTCGGCTTTGCTCCCAAGGTTGACCTGCGCGAGGGGATACGCCGCACGGTGGAGGCATACCGCCGGAACAAACAGCCTGCACCCGACAATCATCAATAATCTGAAAAGCAGCTATATCAGCTATGGACGAAAATCAAGAATTCGGACCGCGGACACCCTGGTGGATGTGGGTGGTTATCCTTCTGTGCATGGTGCCGGGGCTGTCGTTTCCGGCGATGCTGACCCTGATCGACTCCACTAATGCGGTCATCAAGGGGTTGACATGGCTCTACCCGGCCTACGTGTTGCTGAGCGGATTTTTGGCCTGGCAATGCTACGGCCGCCGCACCCTGATGAGCTGGATCATCCTCGTCCTGCTGGTGCTCTCCCACGCCTGCATGTACTATCTGACATTCCATCAGATAGGCTACTGAACTCTGACTCTGTTGCGAACCCGCGGCCGGCATGAACCTTACGGCCGACTGTTCCGTTAATCAATCACTATGGGAAAGAAAAAACTCGTCATCTCCACCGGCGCCGGAGTGAGCGCCGAGAGCGGTATCAACACCTTCCGCGACAGCGGAGGACTCTGGGAAAACTATGATGTGATGGAAGTGGCCTCCCACGATGGCTTCATCCGCAATCCGGCGCTTATCCATCAGTTTTACAACCAGCGCCGGCGCGAACTGCTCGGAGCCAAGCCCAACGCCGCCCATCTCGGTCTGGTCGATCTGGAGCAGGACTACGACGTGTATATCATCACCCAGAATGTCGACGATCTCCACGAGCGCGCCGGCAGCCGCAATGTGCTGCATCTTCACGGCGAACTGATGAAGGTGCGTGCTCTGGACGATGAGACGAAGGTCTATACCCTGCAGCCCGAAGCGCTGGAGACCACCCCCGAGACCGTCATCGACGGCCACCATATCCGTCCGCATATCGTTTTCTTTCAGGAGGCTGTGCCCAACATCGAACCTGCCATCGAGCTTGTGCAGCAGGCCGACGTGTTCGTGGTGATCGGGACGAGTCTGAACGTATACCCCGCCGCCGGACTGCTCCACTACGTGCGTCCGGGCGTCCCGGTCTACTACATCGACCCGCATCCGGCAGCCGTCCCCGCCGGCGTCCGCGTCATCGCCCAACCCGCCACCAAAGGCGTCCAGCAGCTCATCTCCATCCTCCGCTCCGGCCGCTGAAACAATTACATCACGGGGTGTGCGCCCCTCTTACAGACTTATCCGAATTATACGATTTATCCGTCCGGCGCTGCCCGGGCGGTTTACATTTGGGAACAGGAGGGCAACCGCCTTGGAGGGGCGTGTGGGGCGGATGTTGATAACTTTCTTTGTTTTATGCACAAAAAGTGCTGAAAAGGGTTGTTTGATATTGTAAATTATTGGGATTTTTGTTGTAATTTTGACATCCGAAATGTAGAAGTTGCAGATGTCAGACCAGCCGTATCACATTCCAGCCCTGCTCGAACCGACGATTGATGCATTAAACATCAATCCATCAGGCGTTTATGTCGACTGCACCCTCGGCGGGGGCGGTCACTCGCGAGCTATTCTGGCCCGATTGGGTCCGCAGGGGCGTCTGCTCTGTTTCGATCAGGACACCGACGCACTGGAGCGCGCCCAGGCCGACCCCGTGCTCGGCGGCGATCCGCGCGTCACTCTGGTGCACGGCAATTTCCGTTATCTGAAAAATTTCCTCCGTTTCTACGACGCCGAAAAGGTCGACGGCATCCTGGCCGACCTCGGGGTATCGTTTCATCATTTCGACGACCCCGACCGCGGATTCTCCTTCCGCTGGGAGGGTCCGCTGGATATGCGCATGAACCGCCAGGCCTCCACCGACGCCGCCTCCCTGCTCGCAGCGGCCGACATCGACCGGCTTACCGAGATATTCCGCCTGTACGGCGAACTGCGGCAGGCTCGCCGCATAGCGCAGGCCATAATCGAGGCCCGCGCCAAAACTCCCGTCGACACTGTGCCGCGGTTGCTCGAAGTGGTACGCCCCCACATCTCGCCGCGCCAGGAGAAGAAAGAGCTGGCCCAACTGTTTCAGGCTCTGCGCATTGTGGTCAACGACGAGATTTCGGCCCTGCGGTCGCTGCTGGTGCAGGCGCGCCAGTCGCTCCGTCCGGAAGGACGTCTGGCCATCATCACCTACCATTCGCTCGAAGACCGGCTGGTGAAAAACTTCATGCGCACAGGCAACCTCGAAGGGAGGGAAAACAAAGATTTCTACGGCCGCAACCTCTCCCCATTCGCCCTGCTGACCTCCAAACCGATAGTGCCCGATGAGGCTGAAATCGAGGCCAATCCGCGTTCGCGAAGCGCCAAACTGAGGGTCGCCGTCCTCAAACCCGAAAAATAATCCGCTATGGCAGAAAAAGATAACGACATACGAACCGCTGACGCCAAAGCGCCGAAACGCGACACCCTGATGCTGCGCGCGCTCCACGGACGCGTGCTGTCGCTGGATTTCTTCCGGCGCAACTGGCTCGTGGTGGCCTGTGCCGTAGCCATGCTGATGATATATATCACCAACCGCTACACCTGCCAGACTCAGATGGAGACCATACGGTCGCTGGAACGTGACCTGGAGGTGGCCCGCACCGAAAGGATTCGCGCCAAGTCGAGCTATATGAGCCGCATACGTGAAACTTCGCTTCAGCACATGGCCGACTCGCTGCGTCTGGGCATCACCATCCAGGAGCGGCCGCCCTACCAGATGAGCGACATCAAATAGCAACCATTCAGACAAACCCCGAACATAAGACAAACAAGATAAATCAGACAGTTAACCTCTTTCCCATCAACCCCGACCCTCTCCGGATCATAAAATTCTCTCCGACAGGATATGCGCAAGACCAATCAGCACCATATACAGTTCCGCTACGGGCTTATAACCATCATGATAGTGGTTTTCTCAGCAGTGTTGAGTTATAAGCTGTTCTCTACCACCATCGTAGACGCGTCGCATTGGAACGAGATCGCCCGCCGCGAACTCGAGAAGGTGGATACCATCCTTCCCGAGCGAGGCGACATCCTCTCGGACAAGGGGCAGGTGCTGGCCACCAACCTGCGCTACTACACGGTGCGTATCGATTACCAGAGCGACAATTTCAAGGAGCGCCAGTATCTGGAAAACATCGACGCCCTGACCGACTCTATGGCTGCGGCCTTCCCCTTCCGCACACGCGCCGAATGGCATGAGCGCCTGGCCAAACCGCTCGACAAACCGCGCAAAGAGCGCCCGCGCGCCTGGCCGCTGATATCCAGAATCAGTTTTCTGGACCTCCAGCGCATCAAGAGCTTCCCCTTCTTCAATATCGGCAACCCCTTCAAGACGGGTATGACCGTCGAGTCGGTGATGCGCCGCAGCAACCCATACGGCTCTATGGCACGCCGCTCCATCGGCGGCGTCGGCGAGACGAAGAAGAGCAAACAGATCCACGGCATCTACGGCCTGGAGAAGGCCCTCGACTCGCTGCTCTACGGTGTCCCCGGACTGGCCAAGAAAGTGTCGCTGACCAAAGATATAGTCAACTGGACCGACGTGCCGCCCCAACCGGGCTACAACGTGCGCACCACCATCGACATCCAGCTTCAGGACATAGTGGAGAACGAGCTCAACCGTGTGCTCGACTCCTGCTCGGCCGACTGGGGTTGCGCCGTACTGATGGATGTCCACACCGGCGACATCAAGGCCATATCCAACCTTGAGCGGTCGAAGAGCGGCAACGGGTACATCGAAGCGCTCAACTATGCCGTGGTAGGGTTCGAACCCGGGTCGGTGGTAAAACCGATTTCTATGATGATAGCCCTGGAGGAGGGGATTGTGAGCAATCTCGAGGAGGTGATCCCCATCGGTAAGTCGTGGGCCTACGCCGGAGGCCAGCCCATCACCGACTCCCACTACAACGCTTCGCTGCGTGTGCGCGAAGTCATCGAGCAGTCGAGCAACATCGGCATGGCCCGCATCATCACGCGCCGCTACGACTCCAACCCCAAGGGGTTTGTCGACAAACTGCGCAGCATCGGTTTTCTGGACCCGATGCACACGGGTATCGCCGGTGAGGTAACCCCCTATTTCAAGAGCAATCCCGCCAGGGTTGACCTCTCGCGCATGTGCTACGGCTACGCCTCGCAGATCCCGCCCATCTATACGCTCTCGATCTACAACGCCATAGCCAACGGCGGCAAATATGTGCGTCCGCGCCTGGTCAAGGGGCTGGTCACGGAGGATTTCGACTCGGTGATCCCGGTAAGCTACATCCGCCAGCGCATCTGCTCGGAGGAGAACGCCCGCAAGATGCAGTATATGCTCAAGCAGGTGGTATGGGGAAGCCACGGCACGGGCCGCTCGCTGAAGAACGATAAGGTGGCCCTGGCCGGCAAGACCGGTACCTGCTACAGCGTCGACCCCGCCACGCGCACCTACAACAAAGGTCGTAAGCGTCTGGCGTTCTGCGGTTTCTTCCCCGCCGACGACCCGCAGTATTCCTGCATCGTCCTCACTTTCTACCCCAAGCGCAACATGATGGGGGCAGCCTCTACCTCGGGTCAGGTGATGAAGAATATAGCACTGAAAATGTACTCGCGCGGCCTGCTGGGCAATTCGTCCGACTTCGCCGAGGGTGCCGACCATATCTCAAGAGCCCAGCTTTACGGCACTGCCGACGCCACGCGCCTGCAGAAAGTGCGCAAAGCCGCCGGAATCCGTCAGGAGAGCCATCCCGCGCCACCGACAGCCATGCCCAAGGGGACAGTGCCCGACGTGCTCGGCCTGGGGTTGCGCGAAGCCATCGTGACGCTGGAGAACCACGGCTACAACGTGCGCTTCGAGGGTACGGGCTACGTGCGGTCGCAGTCGCCACAGCGCGGCACCCCCGCAGCCAGCGGTGCGCAGGTGATGCTTGCTCTGGCGCCATAACCCAACGGGCGCCATTTCCGCTATCCCAAACTAAGAAAACTGACAACAACAAACCATACAATTAACAAATGCAACTTGCTTGCCTGCTCCAAGCCATCGAAGTAAAACAACTCGCTGGCGACAAAGATAAAGAGATCACCCTGCTGACAGCCGACTCGCGTCAGGCCTCGGAAGGGTCGATGTTCGTGGCCGTGCGCGGCGTCAACGTCGACGGCCACACATTCATCCCCGGCCTCAAAGGGAAAGGCGTAGCCGCCATCGTGGTCGACACGCTCCCCGAAGATGCGGCTGAGTATAACGGCACTACCTTCGTTGTAGTGGAGAACACGGCCATAGCGCTGGGGCATCTGGCCTCGCGCTGGTACGGCGACCCCTCGCGCCGTCTGCGTCTGGTGGGCGTCACCGGTACCAACGGCAAGACCACCACGGCTACCCTGATCTACGAGATGGCGCGCCTGCAGGGGTATAAGGCCGGACTGCTCTCCACAGTGGTAAACTATGTGGACACCGAAGCCATCCACGCCACACAGACCACCCCCGACCCGCTGACCATCAACCGCCTGCTGGCCCAGATGGTCGACGCCGGATGCTCCTACGCCGCCATGGAGGTGAGCTCGCATGCCGCCGACCAGCACCGAATCGCCGGTCTGACCTTCGCCGGAGGTGTGTTCACCAACCTCACCCGCGACCATCTGGACTATCACAAGACCTTCCAGAACTATCTCAACGCCAAGAAATCATTCTTCGACTCGCTCGGCGCCGACGCCTTCGCCCTGACCAACATTGACGACCGCAACGGCGAGGTGATGCTTCAGAACACACGCGCCCGCCGCTGCACCTACTCGCTGCGCGCCATGGCCGACTTCCGCGGACGCGTGGTTGAGAGCCGGCTTGACGGCACTCTGATGAGCTTCAACGGCCACGAAGTGCACGTGCAGTTCACCGGCCGCTTCAACGCCTACAACCTGACGGCCGTCTTCGGTGCCTCCATCCTCCTGGGATGGGATCTGGAGAAGGTGCTGGTCGACATGAGCCGTCTGGTGGCTGTGGCCGGACGTTTTCAGGCTTTCCACTCCCCCGACGGCAGTGTGACCGGCATCGTCGACTATGCCCACACCCCTGACGCCGTGGTCAATGTCATCACGGCCATACGCGAGGTGGTGGGTCCCTCCCACGCCATCATCACCGTGGTGGGTGCCGGAGGCAACCGCGACAAAGGGAAACGCCCCATCATGGCTCAGGAGGCCTGCCGCCTGTCCGACCGCGTAATCCTCACTTCGGATAATCCGCGCTTTGAGCAACCGCTCGACATCCTGGCCGACATGGAGGCCGGTATCGCCGACGACCCGCAGGCGCGCCGCAAGACCCTCAGCATTGCCGACCGCCGCGAGGCCATACGCGCCGCCGTGATGATGGCTCAGCCCGGCGATGTGGTGCTCGTAGCCGGAAAGGGCCACGAGGACTATCAGGAGATTCAGGGTGTGAAACATCATTTCGACGACCGCGAGGAGATCCGCGAAGCTCTCGGCAAAATCTGAACCGACCAGCCCCGGGTAATAGTCAAGACAACCCCAACCGACAACAACCCCAACCGACAACAACTGACAAATACATCACACAGTGCTCTACTATCTTTTCAAATATCTGACAGAAATCGGCGTGCCCGGCGCACGTCTGATGGACTATATCACCTTCCGCTCGGGTGTGGCCGTGGTGCTGTCGCTCTTCATCGCCATGGTCTTCGGCCGCAAGATCATCGAGCGGCTCCAGATGATGCAGGTGGGCGAAATCATCCGCAACCTCGGTCTGGAAGGACAGATGAAGAAGACCGGCACCCCCACCATGGGAGGCATCATCATCATTGTGGCCACCCTGGTGCCCTGCCTGCTGATCGGCAACCTGAGCAACATCTACATGCTGCTGATGATCATCGCCACCGTCTGGCTCGGTTCGCTCGGTTTCGCCGACGACTATCTCAAAATCAAGCGCCACAACAAGGACGGCATGAGCGGCAAGTTCAAGATCGTCGGTCAGGTGGGCCTGGGTCTGATCGTGGGCTTGACCATGATGCTGTCGGACGACATCGTCATCCGTCAGAACCATGAGGTGGTCAACGCCACCTCGCAGGAGGTGGAGCAGGTGATCTACGAGAGCCAGAACATCAAGGCTCCGCAGACCACTATCCCCTTTGTCAAGGAGAACAACTTCGACTACGCCTGGCTGACGCAATGGATGGGCGACAACGCCGAGACAGGCGGATGGATCCTCTTCATCATCGTCACCATCTTCGTCATCACCGCCACCTCCAACGGCGCCAACCTCACCGACGGACTCGACGGACTGGCCACGGGATGCTCCGCCATCATAGCCGTGGCCCTGGCCATCATGGCCTATCTGGGCGGCTCGATTATCTATTCGAGCTACCTCAATATTATGTATATCCCCGGCAGCGAAGAACTTGTGGTCTTCTCGTCGGCCTTCATCGGAGCTCTGGTCGGATTCCTGTGGTACAATGCCTACCCGGCGCAGGTGTTCATGGGCGACACCGGTTCGCTGACGCTGGGCGGCATCATCGCCGTGCTGGCCATTCTGATTCATAAGGAGCTGCTCATCCCGCTGCTGTGTGCCATCTTCTTCGTGGAGGATGTGTCGGTAATGATTCAGGTAGCATATTTCAAATATACCAAGAAGCGCACCGGCGAAGGGAAGCGCGTGTTCAAGATGACTCCGCTCCACCATCATTTCCAGAAGGCGGGCAATGCGGGCATCAGTGCTCTGATTCAGCGGCCTCTGCAGGCCATTCCCGAATCGAAGATCGTCACACGGTTCTGGATCATCGGCATCCTGCTGGCCGTCACAACCTTCGTCACCCTGAAGATACGCTGACAGCCCCGGGCGCCGGAAGCGCCGGAGAGCTGCTCCAATAAATGATAATAAACAACCCAAATATAGAATCTGAATATCCTGACATATAAATGGAAGCGACAGAAAAGAAAAAACGCCTTGTGGTGCTGGGCGGAGGCGAAAGCGGCATCGGAGCCGCAGTGCTCGGCAAAGTAAAGGGTATGGATGTGTTCCTGACCGACTGCGGCCATATTCCGCCGCGCTATCTCGAGGCGCTGACGCGCTACGGCATCCCCTACGAGGAGGGCGGCCACACGGCCGAGAAGATCCTCAACGCCGACGAGGTGGTGAAGTCGCCGGGAGTGCCCCCGACGGCTCCCATCGTCAAGGCCATAGTGGAGAAAGGGATCCCCGTCATCTCCGAAATCGAACTGGCAGGGCGCTACACCGACGCCAAGATGGTGTGCATCACCGGCTCCAACGGCAAGACCACCACTACGATGCTCATCTACCATATCCTGCGCGAAGCAGGCGTCAACGTGGGGCTGGCCGGCAACGTCGGCCGCTCGCTGGCCTGGCAGGTAGCCGAGGTGGAGCACGATGTGTATGTGGTGGAGCTCAGTTCGTTCCAGCTTGAAAACATGTACGACTTCCGCGCCAACATCGCCGTGCTGATGAATATCACCCCCGACCATCTCGACCGCTACGAGTACAAGATGCAGAACTATATCAACGCCAAATTCCGCATCATCCGCAATCTCACCCCTGAGGATGCCTTCATCTACTGGGAGGAAGATCCCGTGATCACCGGTCAGCTGCGCCAGATCGAGACCGAAGCCCGGCTCTACCCCTTCTCGGCCGAACGCCATGAGGATTCGGCCGCATGGGTCGACGCCGACGGCGAACTGGTGCTCCACACTCCCGAAACCTCGCTGGAGATGCCGCGCACACAGCTCTCGCTCAAGGGCGTTCACAATCTGCTGAACTCCATGGCTGCCGGTCTGAGCGCCTGCCTGCTCGACATCAAGAAAGACGACATACGCCGCGCCCTGAGCGACTTCGAAGGGGTGGAACACCGACTCGAACACGTCGAGACCATCAACGGCGCCCGCTGGATCAACGACTCCAAGGCCACGAACGTCAACTCTTGCTGGTATGCGCTGGAGTCGATGCCGTCGACCAAGTCCACCGTCCTCATCCTCGGCGGTAAGGACAAGGGGAACGACTACAGCGAAATCCTCCCCATGGTGGAGCAGAAGGTCAAGGCCATCGTGGCCATGGGCGTCGACAACAAGAAGATCACCGACTTCTTCGAGGGGAAGGTGCCCGTGGTCGACACTCATTCGCTCCACGAATGTGTCGACGCCTGCCGCCGTCTGGCCGAACCGGGCGATACGGTGCTCCTGTCGCCCTGCTGCGCCAGCTTCGACCTCTTCAACGGCTACGAAGACCGCGGCCGCAAATTTAAATCTCTCGTCCGCGACATGAAAAAACAGGAACTGAAATGATTTCCGACTCTGCAAAACGCGTCATCCCCAAAGCCGACAAATACATCTGGGCTATCTATATCCTGCTCCTGATTGTGTCGGTAATCGAGCTGTATTCCGCTTCGTCGCGCGAAGTGGTAGCCTCCAACGTGGCCGCTCCCCTGATGCGACATTGCACCATGCTGCTGCTCGGCATAGTACTGACCGTCGGCATCTCGCGCCTTCACTACAAATGGCTCATCCCGCTGACCCCTATCTTCGTCACTTTCACGGTGTTGCTGGGCCTGTATGTGCTGTTCAAAGGCGACATCATCAACGGCGCCCGCCGCTCCACCACCATCCTGGGCATCGCCATACAGCCAGCCGAGCTGCTGAAGCTGTCGTGCGTACTCTTTATCGCTCTGGTAATGAGCCGATTGCAGGAGCGCAACGGGGTCAGGACCTCAGGTGTGGTGATTTCGGCCACATTCGTACTCATCTGCGGCGGCCTGCTCTTCACTCAGGGTATGACCAATACCCTGCTGCTGATGGCTATCTCCTTCGCCATGATGCTCATCGCCGGCGTCCAGTGGTCGAAATTCCTCATAGTGCTGGGGGTATACGCCGTCATAGCCGCAGGCGGATGGTATGTCAAGAGTGAACGCGCCGAAGATCAGTCGCAGGAAGAAGTGGAACTCTCGGTAGAGAAGGGCGGCCAGACCATCGACCGAACCGGTACACAGATCGGCCGCCTGCTCGCCTGGTGGGGCGACGGCACTCCCAAATATGAGCAGAAGATTACCTCCAAAAACCGTCAGGAGATGTATTCCTACATGGCTCAGGCCAATGGCGGCCTCCACGGCCGCATCCCGGGCAACTCGCGCGAGACGGCGCGCCTGCCGCTGGCTTTCTCCGACTATATCTACGCCATTGTGGTGGAAGACTGGGGATTGCTCGGAGGCATAGGGCTGCTGCTTGTGTATCTGTGGCTTGTGTCGCGCGCCGGAGGCATCGCCTCCCGGTGTACGCGCGCCTTCCCCGCCCTGCTGGTCATGGGGATGGCGGTGATGGTCACTGCCCAGGCGCTCTTCCATATGGCTATCGTCACCGGGGTGTTCCCCGTGTCGGGTCAGCCGCTGCCGCTGATCTCCAAAGGCGGATCGTCGATTATCGCCACTTCGATAGCTTTCGGCATCATACTGAGCGTCAGCCGGTATGCCACCGGCAGCTCCGACTCCACCAAGGCCGTCAACGCCGAGATGCTTCAGCTGCCCACGGAGATGACGGCGCAGAACCCGACCCAGTTGCAATGACCCCTACATAGCTTAAGAAATCGTAATAAAAACATAGCGACAATGAAGATACTGATTTCCGGTGGAGGCACCGGAGGACATATATTCCCGGCTCTGGCCATAGCCAACGCCATCCGTCGCCGCGACCCGGAGGCTGAAATCCTCTTTGTTGGCGCCGAAGGGCGCATGGAGATGGAGCGTGTGCCTGCCGCAGGATACAATATCGTCGGCCTTCCCGTGGCCGGATTCGACCGCAAACGCCTCTGGCGCAATTTCGGCGTACTGCTGAAGCTGTGGCGCTCGATGCGCAAGGCGCGCCGGGTGCTCCGCCAGTTTAAGCCCGACGCCTGCGTTGGCGTGGGTGGTTACGCCTCGGGGCCCGTGCTGAAACAGGCCCAGAAGCGCGGCATCCCCACTCTCATCCAGGAGCAGAACTCCTATGCCGGAGTGACCAACAAACTGCTGGCGACCAAGGCCGACTGCATCTGCGTGGCCTACGACGGCATGGAGCGCTTCTTCCCCGCCGACCGCATCGTCAAGACCGGCAACCCCGTGCGCCGTGACACCGTGGCCATGAACATAAGCCGCGAGGACGCCAAGCGCAAACTCGGATTCAACCCCAACCGCCCGCTGGTGGCTGTGGTAGGCGGTTCGCTGGGTGCGCGCACCATCAACGACACGCTCAAGGCTATCGTCGCCACTCTGCTCGACCGCGACGCTTCCGTGCTCTGGCAGACCGGTAAGCTCTACGACGCCGAATGTCAGGCCGCCGTGACCGCGCTCAAGGATAATCCCAACCTTCGGGTGCAGCCTTTCATCTCAGATATGGGGCTGGTATACTGCGGCGCCGACCTGATGATCTCGCGTGCGGGAGCCAGCACTATCTCGGAAATCCAGTTGGCCGGTATGCCCGCCGTGCTGGTCCCCTCGCCCAATGTGGCCGAGGACCATCAGCGCAAAAACGCCGAGGCGCTCGCCAGGGTCGGAGCCGCCGCCATGGTGCTCGACGCCGACTGCCGCGGGCAGCTGGCTGACACTGTCACGGCTCTGCTGCGCGACAACGACGCCCGCAAGGCTCTGGGCGAAAACGCCCGCAAGATGGCGCTGGAGGATGCCGACGAAAAGATTGTCGACCATCTGCAGTCGATGCTCAAATCAAAAACGCAAAAAGCATGAACGCTGACAATATCCGCAACGTATATTTCGTAGGCGCCGGAGGCATAGGCATGGCCGCTCTGGAGCGCTACTTCCTCTCGCGCGGGATGAAGGTGGCGGGATACGACCGCACACCCTCGGAACTCACCGCCGACCTGCACCGCGAGGGGGTGGAGATATGTTTCACCGACGATCCCGAGGTGGCCATCCCCGAAGGGTTCCGCAATCCGGAGGATACGCTGGTGGTCTACACCCCGGCCATACCGGCCGACAACCGCACTCTCGGCTGGCTGCGCTCCCGTGGCTTCGAAATCGAGAAGCGCGCCCAGGTGCTCGGCCGCGTCACGCGCCATACGCGCGGGCTTTGCTTCTCGGGCACTCACGGCAAGACTACCACCTCGTCGATGGCCGCACATATCCTCCATAGCTGCAAGGTGGGGTGCAACGCCTTCCTCGGCGGTGTGCTCCGCAATTACAACAGCAATTTCCTGCTGTCGCCCACGAGTCCGTGGTCGGTGATCGAGGCTGACGAATTCGACCGTTCGTTCCATCATCTGACCCCCTGGATCGCCGTAGTTACGGCCACCGACCCCGACCATCTCGACATCTACGGCACGGAGGAGGCTTATCTGGAGAGCTTCGCACACTTCACCGAACTGGTGCAGCCCGGCGGAGCGCTGATCGTCCACACCGGGCTCAAACTCGTGCCGCGTCCGCAGCCGGGGGTGAGGGTCTACTCCTACTCGCGCGATGAGGGCGATTTCCACGCCGAAAACATCTGCCGCCGCCCGGGAGATATCAGTTTCGACTTTGTCTATCCCGGCGGACGCATAGCCTCCATATCGCTGGGCGTACCTGTGGAGGTGAACATCGAAAACGCCGTGGCCGCCCTTGCCGCCTGCTATCTGACAGGCGATATGGACCCCGCAGCCGCGCGTCAGGCCATCAGTTCGTTCCTCGGAGCGAAGCGACGCTTCGAATTCTGGCTCAAGGAGCCGGGAGCGGACGGCCGCGTCATCATCGACGACTACGCCCACCATCCCGACGAACTGAAAGCTTCGATCGCCTCGGTCAGGGCGCTCTATCCGGGCCGCAAGCTGACCGTGGTCTTCCAGCCTCACCTCTATACGCGCACCCGCGATTTCCACAAGGAGTTTGCCCGGGCGCTGTCGGAGGCCGACGAGGTGATTCTCATCCCTATCTACCCCGCCCGCGAGCTCCCCATCGAGGGCGTCGACTCTCAACTGATACTCCGCGACGTCACTTCGCCGAAAAAACGGCTTGTAGAGCGTGATAATTTGATAGATACGATAAAAAACAGTAAATTTGAGATACTTTTGACCGCCGGAGCCGGCAATATCGCCGATCTGGTGCCCGGCATCGCCGAGGCTGTCAGAAGTCAGGCCGGGAATCCCGCCTGAACCGGCCCAGAGCTCACCCCTGCCGGTTAACCCCAGACCCCTTCACAAGTCAAAACCCAACCGAGTCAACCACCTTCCAAGACAAAGAACCCTACACAAGGTAAACCCCTAATATGAGCAAAAGCGGATTGATACGATGCATACTGGCCTTAGTCCTGACGGGCTATCTGGTCGTGGCGCTGTCGGTGGCCAACAATATGGCTGCCCGCGATCTCTGCCGCGGTTTCGACATCGAGGTCGACTCGGTGGCGGGCGCTTCGGGGTTCGTCAGCGAGGGGGAGATAAGCCGGCTGCTGAGTGAGTGGAAGCTCGACAAGGTGGCCATGCCTGCCGCGCGGGTGCCGCTGCAGACCATCGAAAACCGCCTGAACGCCATCGACAATATTGAGAAGGCGCAGGTGACGCGCATGGCCGACAACCGGATTCACATCGCCGTCACTCCGATGATACCCGTGGCCCGTGTGTTCGACCGCGGCCATTCCTACTACATCAACCGCGACGGCAAGCGCCTGACGGCCAACGCCCGCTACCGCCTGGATGTTCCTATGGTGGTGGGACATTTCGACGCCCGGCTTCAGCCGCGCTCCCTTGTGCCCCTGCTGGAGCGTATAGCCTCCGACCCCGACTGGAACGCCATAGTCTCGCAGGTGTCGGTCGACTCGCGCAGCCGCGACATAATCCTTGTGCCGATGATCCGCGGGCATGTGATCAATCTGGGCGACACGGCCGACCTCGACTCCAAGCTGGAGCGCGTGATGGCCATGTACCATAAGGTGCTCCCCGTTCGCGGATGGGACTACTACGACACCCTGTCGGTGAAATGGGGCGGTCAGGTGGTGGCCACCAGGCGGCTCAAGAGCCTTGGCGAACCGATCATCCGCTTCGACCGCGAAGGGGAGGCCGACCCCGACGAAGACATTTCGACGATGGTCACGGGAGCCGACACCGACACCGTAGCCTCGGCCGTGACTGCCAACAAAAAATCATACGAACCAAGCTAAAAACCAAGAATATAAGAACTTTCCCCAGGTATCAGGAAATCCTGGCAACCCTCAAATAACCGATATATGAGCGAAAATAACCCCGGCCGGTACATCGTGGCCTTTGAGATAGGCAGCTCCAAAGTGAGAGGTGCCGTAGGTGTGGTCGACAACGCCGGCGTTGTCGATGTCATCGCCGTAGAAGAGGAAAAAATCATAGATAAGGTGCGCTACGGGTGCATCCAGAATATCGACATAAGCAATTCGCTTCGCCTGGTCATCGAGCGTCTGGAGGCCTATCCGGCTATCGAACCGCGTGAGATCACGGGAGTCTACGTGGCTCTCGGCGGCCGCTCGCTGTCGAGCTCTATGGTCGATACGTCGATCTCGCTCAGTGAAGAGACCGAAATCACCATGCCGCTCATCCAGGACCTCGTGGCCAAGGCCCGCGCCACCATCGGCGCCGACCGCGACGTGGTGGAAGTGGTGCCCGTGCGTTTCACAGTCGACAACAAACTGCAGAACAATCCGGTAGGCACCTTCGGCACCCAGATAGGGGCGCGCATGATGGTGCTCAGCTGCGCCCAGCAGATCAAACGCATGCTCCGCCGCGTGATCAACGACCGTCTGGCTCTCGACATCAACGGCTACATCCCGCGTCCGCTGGCCGAGGCTGAGATTGTGCTTACCGACGATGAGCGCCGTCTGGGCTGCATGTTTGTGGACTTCGGCGCCGAGACTACCACGGTGGCCATCTACCGCCAGGGATACCCCGTCTATGTGGCTACGCTCCCGATGGGTTCGCGCAACATCACCCTCGACCTCACCTCGCTCAACTATCTGGAGGAGCGCGCCGAGGAGATCAAGAAGGTGAGCGGCAACGCCCTGCCTCAGGATCCCACACGCCGTCGTCAGGGTCTCGACGGCATCGATTACACAGAAATCAACAACTACGTTCACGCCCGCGCCGACGAGATTGTGGCCAACATTATCGCCCAGCTCGGCTACGCCGGAATGAAAGACAGCGAACTGCCAGGCGGCATCGTGATAGTGGGCGGAGGCGCCCGTCTGCGCGGTTTCAACGAACTACTGGCCAACCAGTCGAAGCTCAAGGTGCGTCAGGGGGCTGTTTCGGCCAATGTGCGCATCACCGACGGCTCCATCCATGGCTCCGAGATGATCGACGTGATCTCCGTGATCTCTGCCGCCGCCGAAATGCCCGACGTCCCCTGCATGACCGAGCTCCCGGAGGATACGTATCAGGATCACCGTCCGGAATCGTATGAGGATTTCGAACCGGAAAGCGAAGGTGAAGGCGTGTCGCGCATAGGCAGCCTCGATGACGAACCCGACAGGGCTACAAAGGAAGATAAAGACCGGGTGAAAAAAGAGAAGGAGAAGCGCAAAGAGAATGAGGATGACAACAGCGCCGACTCGCGCTCCAGCATCCTCGAAAGCCTGCGTCACCGCATCAGCAACATGTTCAACGACAACTCCGAATTCATCCAATAATCCGAACCCCACAGAGAATAATATATTATGGCTGAAGACTTTAATCTCGACAACAGCTCGTTCGTGAACGAAACTCGCGAACAGACCATCATAAAAGTGATCGGCGTGGGCGGCGGCGGCAACAACGCCGTAAACCACATGTATGAGCAGGGGATCGACAAGGTGTCGTTCGTCGTGTGCAACACCGACCAGCAGGCCCTCAACAACTCCCCTATCCCCAACCGCCTGCTGATAGGCCCGCGGACTTGCCGAGGCCTCGGCGCCGGCAATAAGCCCGCCAAGGCCCACGAGGCCGCCATCGAAAGCACCGATGAGATCGGCAGCCTCTTCGACGACGATACCAAGATGGTATTCATCACCGCCGGCATGGGCGGCGGTACCGGCACCGGTGCCGCGCCCGTCGTGGCTCAGATCGCCCACGACCGCGGCCTGCTAACCATCGGCATCGTCACCATCCCCTTCTTCTTCGAGGGGGAGAAGAAGATCCTCAAAGCTCTCGACGGCGCCGAAGAGATGAGCAAATATGTCGACGCCCTCCTGGTGGTCAACAATGAGCAGCTGACCGAAATCTATCCCGACCTCGACTGGGTCAACGCCTTCGGCAAAGCCGACGATACGCTCAGCAACGCCGCGCGCTCCATCTCCGAGCTTATCACCTGCACGGGCTATATGAACCTCGACTTCGAGGATGTGGACACCACGCTGCGCAACGGCGGAGCCGCCGTAATCTCGACCGGCTTCGGCGAGGGGGAACACCGCGTGACCAAGGCCATCGAGGATGCCCTCCACTCTCCTCTGCTGAAAAACCGCGACATCTACGGCTCCAAACGCCTGCTGTTTAATCTCTACTTCTCGCCTAAGGCCGAGAAGCCGTTCGTCATGTCGGAGGCCAACGAGCTGACGGCCTTCATCTCCAACATCGACAAGGGTGTGGACGTGATCTACGGTATCTGCTTCGACGAGACTCTGGGCGACAAAATCAAGATTACGATTCTCGCCGCCGGATTCGACCTAACCATCAAAGGGGAACTTTCGACGTCGAAACCCCGGAAAAAAGAGGAAGAACCTACTCCGCATAAATCCACGCCTGCCGAACCTGCCGACGTGCAGAGCACTCTGGCTGAGATGTATGGCAAAGGCAAGGTGGAAGAAGCTGCCCGCGCCCGCGAGCTGAAGCACTACATCATCATGCGCCCCGACCAGATGGACAACGACGGCTTAATCGAGACCTTCGAGCACCATCCGGCCTACAACCGCGACCTCAAGCTCGCCGAATCGCTGCGTAACGAGGCCGAAGCTGCCGCGCCTGCAGCTCAGGTTCCGGCAAAAGCCGCTCAGGCCGAGGCTCCCGCTGCCGATACAGCCGCCAATCCGGCCGAAGCCGCCGGCACAGCATCCGCCGCCCAGCCCGCCGCCGACGCTCCCCAGCCCCAGCGCCCCACCAACCCCAACGAGATAGTCTTTTAACCCCCACCATCCATCCCAACGGCATAAAGATTCAACCCCGGCATAAATATTAAGGGGCGCCCCACAACCCGGAGCGCCCCTAATTTAATCAACCGGGGG